>NZ_JBALFV010000120.1:0-56088 GCF_036916735.1 Nostoc sp. | reverse complement strand
ACTAATCAAAATACTCCAGATACCACAACTCCAACTAATCAAAATACTCCAGATACCACAACGCCAACTAATCAAAATACTCCAGATACCACAACGCCAACTAATCAAAATACTCCAGATACCACAACCCCAACTAATCAAAATACTCCAAATACCATAAACCCAACTAATCGAAATACTCCAAATACCACAACCCCAACTAATCGAAATACTCCAAGAAGTACCACAAGGCCAGCTAATCGAAATACTCCAAGAAGTACAACACCAAAAGGTCCCGTTCGAGGACGAGGATAAAACTAAAACTTCTTTGATTAGGCAAATCTGACAAAATAGTTGAGTAAAAATTCAGAATTCAGACTTCAAGCTAATTGGAATTTGATTTCTGAATTACTTTTAATAAATAAAAGCAAACTGAAAATTAAATATTTTGTAATCAACTTATAACTTCTACAGTTAATGCAGCAGATTATGAGCAATAGTGTATATTACCGTAGTACTCTCAAGTTAGGATTGATCCCAATTGCTTTGCTTTTCTTACTTCAATTACGTGCTATTGCCAAAACTACGGTTGAGCAAGAAATAAGAGAGAAGACAACAATTAGTCAATTGAACTCTCCTCCAGCGCAATCAAATTTTCCTAGCACTTCTGAGCGAATGATGCGTTTACAGATCAGGCTCAAGCTTCCAGTGCAGCCAACCCCTTCTAACACTTTTGAGCAAAATGTCCATTTACTACTTGTTCTTAAGCAACGAAGACTTTATATTTATCAGGGTAAGATTTTACTAACCAGCTATCCAGTAGCTATTGGTAAACCAAAGTGGGAAACGCCTACAGGCAAATTTAAAGTGCTTAATATGGTTGAAAACCCAATTTGGGAAAATCCATTTGTTAGTTACACACAAGTTGTTCCCGCAGGTTTTCAGAATCCATTAGGAGAACGTTGGATCGGATTTTGGACTGATGGCAAAGACGAAATTGGGTTTCATGGCACTTATCAAAGAAACTCTGTAGGAAAAGCAATTTCTCATGGTTGTGTTCGGATGTATAACGAAGATGTGCGGAAACTGTTTAAAATAGTGACAATAGGAACTCCTGTAATTGTGGTTCCTTAAAGACACATAAATGCAAATGAACAACTATAATTTATTTGTTATCACTGTTGTTCATTTATAATTTCATTTTGTCATTCACTAATACTAACTTTTTGCGGCAAAAGATAAATACCCCCAGAAATGAAAGTCAGAGCCACAGAAATCCAAAAAGCAATCAGAGAGGCAGTTTGCCAAACTTCACCTAAAGGTGCAATCAAAAGTGCGATCGCAACTATTTGACTAACAGTTTTGAGTTTACCCCAAATATTTGCCCCCGTAATCGTCTTTTGATTTACCCGCCAACCAGCGATCGCTAATTCTCGCGCTAAAATCAAAAACACTCCCCAAGCCGGAACTTTTCCTAGTTCAATAAAAACCATCAACGGCGCTAGTACCAGAAATTTATCTACTAAGGGATCAAGAAACTTACCCAATTCACTAATTTGGTTGAGTTCCCGTGCTAAATAGCCGTCTAACCAATCAGTTAACGCCGCAACGATAAAAATCGCTAAACATATCCATCTAGCTTGTGGTGTGGGATTGTACAAGCCATAAAGCAGAAATGGTACACCCAGAAGACGAGAGAAAGTAATCCAGTTAGGTAGAGTCATGAAAAATTAAAAATTAACAAGTGTAAAGCAACAAGCAGCCAAGCAAATATGCAAAATATATGCAGATTAGTGTATCTGAGTGTGCCTGCGTGGGAAAATCTGTTTTCTGTAGCTCTCCTAAAACAATACTATGACTGAACAGACAGATTCCCAATTCCGCATCGAACGCGATTCAATGGGCGATCGCCAAATTGCTAGTAGCGTTTATTACGGCATTCAAACGCTTCGGGCTATCGAAAACTTCCCTATTAGCGGTATAAAACCTTTAGCTACTTACGTAAATGCTTGCTTATTAATTAAAAAAGCTACGGCAATTGTAAATGGGGAACTGAATTGTATACCCCAAGATATTAGTCAGGCGATTATCCAAGCAACTGATGAAATCTTGACTGGTAAATTCCGCGATCAATTTGTTGTGGATGTTTATCAGGCGGGTGCTGGAACATCTCACCACATGAATGTCAACGAAGTTTTAGCAAATCGCGCCTTAGAAATTCTTGGTGAAGAAAAGGGTAATTATAAACGTGTTAATCCCAACGATCATGTTAATTATGGGCAGTCTACCAATGATGTGATTCCGACGGCAATTCGCATTGGTGGATTATTGGCATTATCCCAGACATTACACCCAGCAATAGATGGTGCGATCGCATCTTTAGAAAACAAAGCTGTAGAATTTCAAGATATTGTCAAATCTGGCAGAACTCACTTACAAGACGCAGTACCTGTGCGCTTGGGTGATAATTTTCGGGCTTGGGCCCAAATTCTTACAGAACATCAAAACCGGATTTACACCGCCTCTGGCGATTTGATGGTGCTGGGTTTGGGAGGTAGTGCAGCCGGAACGGGGTTAAATACTCATCCTTTGTATCGTGCCCGTGTGGTAGAAGTTCTATCAGAATTAATTGATACTCCTTTGGAACCTGCACCGCATCTTATGGCAGCGATGCAAAGTATGGCAGCATTTGTAAATGTTTCCGGTACTTTACGCAACTTAGCGCAGGATTTAGTTAAAATATCTCATGATTTACGGCTGATGGATTCGGGGCCAAAAACTGGTTTGAAAGAAATTCAACTGCCACCAGTCCAACCTGGTTCCTCAATTATGCCAGGGAAATATAACCCAGTGATGGCAGAGATGACATCAATGGTGTGCTTTCAGGTTATGGGTTACGACAGTGCGATCGCTTTAGCCGCACAAGCCGGACAATTAGAATTAAATGTGATGATGCCACTGATTGCTTATAACTTGATTCACAGCATCGAAATTCTGGGTAATACCATCGCTGCACTCACCGAACGTTGCATCCAGGGAATTACTGCTAATCAAGAACGTTGTTTAGCTTATGCTGAAGGTAGTTTAGCTTTAGTAACCGCACTAAATACCCACATCGGTTATTTAAATGCCGCAGCAGTAGCCAAAGAATCTTTAGAAAGCGGTAAATCCCTACGGCAGATTGTCCTAGAACGCGGGTTGATGAGTGAAACAGACTTAGCTACAGTGTTAAATCTAGAACAAATGAGTGGTATCTTGCCACTCAAAACAGAATAATAGGTTATGGGGAATTGGGAATTGGGAATCGGGCAAGGGGGAGAATTAAAATTACTATTACTTCTTTCTCCCCAGATCCCTGCTCTCTTGCTTCTTACCTATTCCCCATTCCCCATCCCCCATTCCCCAATCTATGCAGACTCAAAAACCATCTGTTAGTCTAATTCGGGCTACATCCTACGAACGAGAAGCCTTACGGGAATCCTTAGTCATTCTCCTGGAACCTTTTGGAGGAATAGCAGCGTTTGTGAAAAAAGGCGATCGCGTTTTACTAAAACCCAATCTACTTACAGGATCGCGTCCTGGGAAAGAGTGTATCACCCGTCCCGAACTAGTTTACGAAGTTGCCCAGATGGTAATTGAAGTTGGTGGTAAGCCATTTTTGGGTGATAGTCCTGCTTTTGGCAGTGCTAAAGGTGTAGCAGTAGCAAATGGCTATCTACCTATTTTAGAAGAACTCAATCTTCCGATCATCGATTTTCATGGTCAGCGTTACCAAACCATTAGTGACAATTTTAACCATCTGCGGCTGTCAAAAGAAGCAATGGAAGCAGATGTAGTGATTAACCTACCCAAAGTGAAATCACACATGCAGTTAACATTAACACTGGGAGTAAAAAACTTATTTGGTTGCGTCCCCGGCAAAATGAAAGCTTGGTGGCACATGGAAGCTGGAAAAGACGCGGATAGATTTGGTGAAATGTTAGTAGAAACTGCCAGGGCAATTAACCCTAACTTAACCATATTAGATGGCATCATCGGTCATGAAGGAAATGGCCCTAGTAATGGTGAACCTCGCCAATTAGGAATTTTAGCAGCCGCATCAGATATATTTACCCTAGATCGGGCAATGATAGAAATTCTCAATGTTCCTCCTGAACAAGTGCCTACAGTTGCAGCTTCTCAAAGGCTAGGAGTTTGTCCAGAACTACCTGCCATAGAGTTTCCCTATTTAAATCCTGACTTATTAAAAATAGAAGATTGGCGGCTACCAGACAAATTGATGCCTATCGATTTTGGTATGCCACGCGTAATTAAATCTACGTTTAAGCATCTTTACACGCGATTTATCAAGGAACCAATGAGTATTTATGGAAAGCAGTAGTACCGCAAGGCGGAAGTCAAAAGTCAAAAGGATTATATTCCAAGCTTTTGTGCAATTTGAAATACTATGTTTATTTTTGCGCCCTCTGTACTAGGGAGATGAGGGAGACAAGGGGAGAATAAATCTATACTTAATCCCCAATCCCCAATCCTTACTCCCCAATTGAATGCAAACTTCGTTACAGCAATTTGATTTATTAGTAGAGTAATTTGTAATTACCCTCCGATTGCTTAACCAAACCGCCCTATGATAGTTAGTGGCGGTTTTTTTTAGTTGATTAATTTATTATCCAAAAACTTATATGTATTTAGAATCTGGAAATTGAAATTGGGTATTTTGTTCAAATATAAGCAAAAGTTGGTGATAACTCTTACACTTATACTCAACCTTAGAAATTATTTTTTAATCTACCTATATATAGATTGACAAAATTGCTCTATTGTTATAATTTTTTAAAAACTAAATTATAAAATATTTGTTTAGTAGTATTACTGAATCCATGCTGCACACGGAGTTGATGCATCTGTATTTATTCAGTAACTATTCTTGTTTGTTAAAATTATTCATATTCATTTATTGTCTTGCATCAAATTTTTTATGTATAACTACTGTATAACAATCAAAAGCACTGAATATTTATCAGTGCTTTTGCTGTTTTGTGTCCTGTATCACAAATTCGCAATTCCAGTAAAATGACCTTATCAAAGGCGTTTTAAAATGTTATAATGATGAAGTATTGAACAAATATGTTTTGCTAATTGGTCTTTAAGCAGCGAAAAAATGTAATTTATGATGCTGTCAAAGTTGGCTTTGCGTATGCGAACTATTACACCATACAGGGAAACATTTAAAAATATTAATTGCAAAATAAAACATGATTTGTTTCCTTGTAACTTTGTATTAAGAATTCCATGTATAAAAAGGCTATTATGACAGTTAGAGAAATGGTTTAGATTGTAGGATTCTACACATTCTACAGTTTAAAAATAGCTAACATACCATTAAGACTCTCAATTAGAGAGTAAACCTATACATTGTGACGAAGACCTTCAATTTTGTATGAATTTAAATAGCCAGTCTGCCAATTCTACCGACACATATTCCCAACGTTTGGCAGACATTGTGGGAACTGCGATCGCTCTGTTAACTCTTACCCTACCCGTATTTGTCATCGCCCACTATTCTTCAAATGATGTTCAAAATAACCAGCAGCCCCTGGTTCAAAATTTTAAAGGAAGTCAAGATTGATAAAGCTTTCCAGTAGCATTTCACCACCAGAAAAACTACAAAAAACGAGAAAACTGATTTTGAGACAATGTCTCTAGATTTGGATGTAGTTCATCAGGAATAAACTGAAATCTATATTGGTGACTCCAGATTTCAGTTGTCTTGACAGACTACGGGCAAAAATAAATCCCTCCAACAGCAATTAAGGATGGGAAAGAATAATACCCTCTTGGAAAAAGCGTTGCGAAGTTACTTCGCAACGCTTTTTCCATTTCAATAGGAGTGGCAGAAATGAGGGAGCAGGGCGAGCAGGAGAGACAAGGGGACAAGGAGAAAGACTTGTCTCGAATTGTCCTTGTCCTCTTGCCAATCGCCCAATACCGAATACTTCGGCTTACCTCGGCTACTTCAACTTCGCCCTTCGACTACGCCCAACTCTTGAAGAGGCTGCGCCATAAGCGTAGCTATGCCGCAGGCTTTACGACTACCAAGAGGACAAGCTCAGTACAAGTGCCCTATGCCTAATGCCCAATTTCTTGGGAAGAGATCCATATTGCCCTAAAATTCTACACGGGGAGCGAAGCTGACTGAGTGCCCCATGATTCATTGTTATCAGAGGAGTTTTTTGTGGACTTATCTCGTATTCCTGCCCAACCGAAACCTGGTTTAATCAACGTTCTGATTGAAATTACTGGCAAAAGTAAAAATAAATACGAATACGATAAGGAACTAGAAGCTTTTGCTCTAGACCGAGTACTTTATTCCTCGGTACAATATCCTTATGACTACGGCTTTGTACCTAATACTTTGGCTGATGATGGCGATCCCCTAGATGGTATGGTCATAATTGACGAACCAACCTTTCCAGGCTGTGTGATTGCGGCACGACCCATTGGCTTTTTGGAGATGATTGACGGTGGCGATCGCGATGAGAAAATCCTTTGTGTTCCTGACAAAGATCCACGCTACACTCAGGTCAAATCCCTGAATGACTTAGCCCCACACCGCTTAGATGAAATTGCCGAATTTTTCCGTAGTTATAAAAATTTGGAAAAAAAGGTAACTGAAATTCTCGGTTGGCAAGATGTGGACAAAGTTGCAGCTTTAGTAGAAAAATCCGTCAAAGCTTATAGAGGATAATAGAGAAGTTAAGAGTTAGGAGTTAAGAGTTAGGAGTTAAGAGTTAAGAGTTATGAATTTTTATTTCTCACTCCTGACTTCTCACTCCTGACTTCTAACTCTTCACTTTAATAATTTTCCTTTGTTACGGATTGTAAAAACTGCTACCAACCCAAACCCAAATGCAGCGCACTCTCCTTCTGGCAAAAATTCATAACTGCACCCTCACAGGGGCAAATATTAACTATGTGGGTAGTATCAGCATTGATGAAATGCTTTTAGAAAAAGCTGGCATTTTACCCTATGAGCAGGTGCAAGTAGTTAATAATGCCAATGGCCAGCGCTTTATTACTTATGCGATCCCGGCTCCAGCCTATTCAGGAGTAATTGAGCTAAATGGGGGTGCGGCACGTCTAGGCATTATTGGCGATCGCTTGATTATAATGACTTACGGGCAGTTCACTCCAGAAGAGTTAAAAAGTTACTCTCCTACGGTAGTCATTGTGGACGAAAAAAACAGGCTGTTAGAAGTTCGGCACTACGATGATCTGTTCAGTAAGGTCTAATTTCAAGGAAAATGTCAAATTTTGAGTTGTCGGATTCCCAGAGCTACATACCTGAAAAGTCATCTACCTTGCCAAGTAGCCCAGCAAGTGAATTTATAGTGCAATTCTGGGGTGTAAGAGGTTTGATTCCGACTCCAAGTAGCAATACCAGTCGTTATGGTGGTAATACCGCTTGTGTAGAAATGCATGTAGCTGGGAAACACTTGATTTTTGATGGCGGTACCGGCTTACGCATACTGGGTAAAACTTTGCAAGAACAGCAACAGCCACTAGAAGCCCATTTATTTTTTACCAACTGCCAATCAAACAGAATTCAAGGCTTTCCCTTTTTTGTTCCAGCATTTATTGGGGAAAATTGCCTCCATATTTACGGCACAGCTGCATCAAATGGAGCCTCAATCAAACAATGTCTCTACGATCAGATGCTCCAGCCACACTTTCCTTACCCTTTACAGGTAATGCAGTCGGAATTGCAGTTTTACAATCTCACTCCAGACAGTAATGTGAAGCTAGATGATGTCACCATTACAAATGCATTAATTAATCAAACTCAGCGGTCAGTTGGCTATCGAGTCACTTGGAAAGAGTATAGTGTTGCTTACATCACGGATTTGCACCAGAATGCTGATCAAGTGGAGCGAGAGCGGATTTTACAGTTCATTCAAGGCGTTGACTTACTGATTGCCAATGGCACTTATACTGCGCCTACATCTCATAACCATGACTCTGCTGATTTGCTTTGGCAAGCTGCGGTGAATGCGGCTCTGAATGCTGGCGTTAAACAGCTAGCCATCTCTCATCATCATCCAGATGACCATGATGATTTTCTTAACCAGGTTGAAGTTTATGTTAAATCTGCTTTTCCTCAAACAATACTAGCCTATGAAGGTCTAGTTTTAGTTGTTGGTAAGTGAAGCTATTGTTTTGCTAGACATCGTCGGGACAGATGCATGATGAAGTCCCTTAACTGTGCCGTTATATAACTAAGCGGATCTCGTTTTTATATAAAACCTATTCAGGGCACAGCATTGCTGTACCCCTACTATTCCATACTCTTGAGCTGATGCGCGTCTAAATTGTACATTGCAATCGTTAATATTGTCCTTTGAAACACAAATGACTAATACTTCGGCTTACCTTGGTTTACTTCGACTACGCCCAACTCTACCAGAGGCTGCGCCCTAAGCGTAGCTATGCCGCAGGCTTTACAACTACGCCCCTCGGCTTTGCCCTTCTCTTCTTGGCTGCGCCCTAAGCGTAGCTATGCCGCAGGCTTTACGACTACGCCCTTCGACTACCAAGAGGACAAGCTCAGGACAAGCGAGCGTACAAGTCGCTCGGTACAAGTCGGCACAAGTCGCGGTTCCTGAGCGTAGTCGAAGGGCAGTACAAGTGACAAATGACTAATGACAACCCTTTCCTGAAGGAGACGCTCTTGCTAGCTTGCTTCTCCAGAGGGGTACACGAGTAAATATCCAATTTTATTTGCGTAACAGCTTCAAATCGGCTATATGCACCTCTAAGAAGAAGCATTTTGCAACTCGGCTGTACGGACTGAAAGCTGCTGTGTCTGATTACCTCGTTGCACTTTCACCTGTAATACTTGACCAAGACGACTGTCTTCCACAACGTTTTGCAATTGTTCAGCACTAGTAATAGCTTTACCATCAACTTGAAGAATTACATCCCCGCGTCGGATACCCGCAGATGCTGCTGGAGAATTGGGGACAACTCGCATTACAAAAACACCATTAATTTCTGGTATCTGAATAGGAGAGTTGGGATCGGTGTTATTTTGCTTGGCAAGTTCGGGTGTCAAAGTTAGCATTTGCACGCCCAAATAGGGGTGAGCAACTTTGCCATCACGTTGCAATTGTCCTGCGATCGCTTTAGCTTTATCAATAGGAATGGCAAACCCAATACCCATCGCGTCAGGACGAATAGCTGTGTTAATGCCAATTACTTCACCTTGCCCATTCAATAGTGGTCCGCCAGAGTTACCAGGGTTAATAGCAGCGTCTGTCTGAATAAAATCTAAACGTTTGTCATTAATTCCGACTTGGGCGCTGGAACGTTTGAGGGTACTGACAATTCCCAAGGTAACAGTGTTATCAAATCCCAAAGGATTACCAACTGCGATCGCCCAGTCTCCTACTTGTACACCATTAGAAGAACCCAAGGGCGCGACTGGTAAATCGCTACCAGTATTAATCTTGACTACTGCCAAATCTGTAACTTCATCAATACCTTGAACTTTCCCTTCAAAGGTGCGGCCATCTTTGAGTCGGACTGTTACTTTATCAGCCTTATCGACCACATGAGCATTAGTCATAACTAACCCGCTCTTGTCAATAATGAAACCTGAGCCTAAACCCCGTAACTGCTGCTCAGGAGGCATCTGTTGAGAGAAACCGTCACCAAAAAACCGACGGAAAAAGGGGTCTTCCATAAATGGATCAACCCGACGAGTAATTGTGCGCTCAGTATCAATGCGAACAACTGCTGAACCAACACGATTTACTGCTGCTGTCACAAAGCTACTGCTACTGATCGCACCAGTGGCTGGTGATTGCCGTTGGGCAATCAGTTGTGGAGTCTCAACAGTTAATGGGGGTGCTGGTTCGGCTTGGGAAGGCAACACTTGCAATGTGCTAACGGTTAGCAGAACTCCTAGCGCGATTGCTAAAACATGAGTACTGAGTTGGCGTAAAGACCTGGGTAATTTGAGAAATTGCATAATCACAACCTGATTTATAAGCTTAATTGTTGCTTAGTCGTGACAAATCTATTTACAGTTATTTTTACTTTAGGTTTCGCCTGCTCTCCTCAAAAATGGGGTTAGAGCATTTTGCGAACTACCTGTAATCAACTTAATGGAAAATTTAACCCAAAAGCTATTATGGACATTCACCCTTTACAAGTTCGGTTTTTACCCATTAATAAAACTTTTGGATTCCAAATAAGACAGGCTTACTTTCTGTTTTAACCGTAAATTATAGATTGACTAACTTTTAAATAAAATTTCATTTCGACTGTCTGCACCTAGCTGGGGTAAAGAGTTGATGGCTGAGTGGGGAGTGAGGGCAACAGGAACGGTTAGAGGTAGTTGTAATTGTTTTACAACACTTTGCAACAGTTGGTCTTGTCCAGTCCGCAAACCCCAGACATTTGTTCCTCGGTTGATAATAGCAAACCAAACCAAACCGCGATCGCGTGTGGGCATCACTCCAGCTAAAGCGCTAACATCTCGGAGAGTGCCAGTTTTGATCACAGTAGCAAGGGGAATGTGTCTGGTGTGTAGTGTCCCCCGATGATCAAATCCAGACATGGGAAACAAGTCAGCTAGATTTAGTTGATGGACAGATGCCTCACGTTGAATAGCCATCAGCATGGCACAAACAGCCCTCGGGGAAATGCGATTTTCCGGCCCCAATCCAGAACCATTGATTAACTGAATTTCTACTTGTGGCACTCTGGCAAGATTAGCAGCAGTTGACTGCACTACAGCTGCTCCTCCCACTGACTCTGCCAGCATCTCTGCCATATCGTTGTTACTGTAAACATTCATTTCTTTGAGCAGTTGCTTCAAAGGCAATGAGCGATGACGTAGTAACAAAATCTGTCGAGGGTTTGGTTGTGCTTCAACTTTCACCGCACCAGCAATGACAACTTGAGGCTTGGGCGTTCCCTTGGGCATAATTGAGTGTGTATAAATAGCGGGGCGGCCCCAAGTCGCGCGATTTAATGTTTGCTTGAGCATCAGACCCGCCAGCATCGGCTGACGTTGGAAATTCATGGCAAACCTGCCATTAATGATCAAATTTCCCTTTACCTGTTTGATGCCCATTTTATTGAGAGTATTACCAAGAGCGATCGCTTCTTCCCAAACAAACATCGGATCGCCACCACCAGTAATCACCAAATCGCCCTGTACAACCCCATTTACCACTGGTCCACTAGCACTGACTAAAGTATCAAATTGGTAGTCTGGTCCCCAAGTTTTCAAAGCAACTAGTGAAGTAGCAATTTTGGTTAAAGAGGCAGCTGGCAGAGGTGTTGTACCTTGGTGATTTGCCATCAGCATCGGCCCCGACTGCATCCAAATTCCCTGACTCTGGGCCAGATTTTGCGCTATCAGTTTCGATGTTATTAGCTGTTTCAGATATTCCTGCACTGTAGTAGCCCCAGTTGGATTAGGATCAGGCGCAAGAACCAAGCCAGGGCTACTTTGCCAAGTCAAAGCATCTAAGGCATCTAGAGGTTTTATTTGTACCCCGGCCATCTCTAGCCACAGCGACACCAAACCTGAACCCAGTAATTCCAGCATCTTTTATTCCTCTGTTAAGATGTGACACAGTGTTTACTGTGCTAATATACAAGCTTTTTTACAAGAATCAGTATTGAGTCATAATAACTGCTGTTTCTTTTATCTGTAAGTAGGGTGAATCATATTGTTTTCGCGGCTCCTTTAACAATCCCAAAATGCCTATCCTCATGAAGATAGCTGCATGAGAATAAAAAATCTCTAGCTAAGGCAATGATATGAATTAGTTATAAGAAAACTTTATAGACAGTTATGAAGTAATCGCATCTTATCAAAATAATTTGTAATTTTTAATTGAATTAGTTAAGGATTTTTACCCCAACTAATTATAAAGCAGCAATTCTAGAATTTAATACAGGACTCAAATCCAAAAATTACATTAGCACAGCACGAATGAGTCCGAAAATATAATTACTAATTACGAATTATAAATGACGAATTAGTTAATACTTACTTTCTTTCTGGATGCGCTGCATCCTCTGGTGAAGGAGTACCCATCTGGTTAATTGTGGCAATCATCTGATACAAGCGCCCCAAGTCGCGTTGATTGAAGTACAAAATGAGTCGGGGTAGTTCAACAGTTTCATCTTGTGCTTCTTGAGGTAATGCCTGACTTTTTTCAATCCGTCCTTGAATAATAATGTCGTTAAAATTAGCATTGAGTTGCTCTACCTGAGCTTCTGATATATCTGTCTTCAGACGGATGACTAACTTTCCACCTACATATCGAGAGGAGTGATAAACCTGGTAAAAACGCGTAATGGCATCACAAGCCACATCCACGTTATCTGTCACCGTGTAAAGACTAGGGTCTTCAGGACTGACAAGACCATTTTGGACTAGTTGTTTATTAACATATTTGCTCCAAGACCGCCAGTAATCACCACCAGGGCGATCAATTAAAACTAGAGGTACAGGGCCAAATTTACCATTCTGGCTTAATGTCATGCATTCAAAAGCTTCATCTTGAGTGCCGAAGCCTCCTGGAAACAAGGCTACAGCATCACTTTCTTTAAGGAGAAACAGCTTGCGGGTAAAGAAATATTTGAAGTTAACTAGCTTGGGATCACCTTCTATAAAAGGGTTCGCTTCCTGTTCAAAGGGTAACTGAATGTTTAATCCAAAGGAATTTTCTCGCCCAGCCCCTTCGTGACCCGCCTGCATGATTCCACCGCCACCGCCGGTCATCACCATAAATCCTAATTGAGAAACAGCGCGAGCAAACTCAACGGCCATTTGGTACTCTGGTGTATCTGACGCTAGACGAGCAGAACCGAAGACGGTGATTTTGCGAACGTGTCGGTAATCATAGAAAAGCTGGAAACCGCGCTCCATATCTGCTAATGCAGCCGACAAGATTTTCCAATCGAGACGCTCTATTTCGGTATCAGCTAGACGAACAATAGTCGCAAGTGCTTGCTGAATAAATTGCCGATTTTTTAATGTCGGTAAGCGAGTAATCAATTCAGCGATATCCGCCTGTAAAGACTCTAATGTGTCAAACGACGCAGATGAGGTCATGAGAACTGCTGCAACAATGGCACTATATTTTACGTGAACTACTCACACTCTAGCAAGCGGGATATACCCTTCTGATGTACAGTCAGCATAAAGATACAGAATTAAGATCCGTAAGTCATCAAAGAAAGTCTTGCGTGCTGCTAAATACTGGTGGATAAATTACGGCTTATGTGAGTTGAAGCCTGAAACAACGTAATCTCGTTCAGAAGACTAGAGTTGACAATTTTAATAAGGCTGAAACCTTTGATATTGCTTGAGACTTTTTAATTCACATAAGGCGTAAATTGGTATTTTTCATATTTCTTTAATGTCAACAAATTCTGGGAGCAAGGAAATAACCAAGGGATTGCCAGGACAAACAATTACTGGTGTCACCACTGTATGAAAATACTGGGTTGTTCTGTTCCTAAAAGTTTTGTTCGAACATTGTGGGCAGTGAATTTAATTGGACATAAGGACAATTATTCTGCTAACCAGAATTGCTAATCATTAGTCGTTAATCATGTTTCCCCTGCTTCCCCTGCTTCACCTGCTTTTCTCTACTAATAAATATTACTGAACTCATAGTGTGATTTTATGAAGTAAAATTTTGCCTAAGTATCATAAATTTTATTGATGATTTACTTCTCCAAGTTTTTTAAGGAAAACCAATTGAGTCAGGTCGCAGTACTTTTGTTATTGCTACTGTTGTTGGCAATAGGAGGGGTTCCCGGATATCTAACAGGACACTGGCAATGGAAACAGCCGCCACCTGTTACCACCCTCAAGAAGTTAAAACAGATCCGCCATGCTGGGTTACCCCTTCCTGGTTGGCAAACTATTGAACAAGCAGAACAGCAAATTGGCGAGCATGAATGGTCTTTGCAGGTACTAAAAAAAGAAGGTTCCGAATCCCAGGCAATCTTGCTTTTGCTGCCGCAAAATGGACCTATGGATCAGCCAGAGGTAGAGTGGACAGACGTTAACGGCTGGGGAAGATCGCGCTGGGGAAAGTGGGATATAGCTCAATATCGTTCTGCTGAATTTACTGTCAAACCCCTTGCAAAGTTGACATCTAAAGTTGAAACAAAAGTAAAAGCTAGGTTCTTTCGCGCCGTCACACCACAGCAGACATTCGCTGTCTTGCAATGGTACGCTATGCCAGATGGCGGAAATCCATCACCTTTCCACTGGTTCTTCGCAGATCAATTGGCCCAGTGGCGTAAGCAACGCACTCCTTGGGTAGGCGTAAGTATTCTGATTCCAATGGAACCTTTGGGGCAGGTAGAAACATCTTGGCCTTTAGCACAGTCTATTGGAGAAACAGTGCAAGCTAAATTGATGGCAGACCCTTTGTAGAGTCTGTTACAGATGCATTTATGTAGAGATTTTTCAGTTGTATCTTTACAATTACGTTCAGGTTAAAAATATGAAGTTATAAATTAAAATTGGTAAAATTTTTCTACTTTTTTTTGGTAAAATACTCGCAGATAAAAGAGACATTTAGGACATTTTCAGAGTATAATTACCAGTCGGCGCGACTAATTTTTATCTCAGTTTTCCTGCACCGATGTTCATAGATCCAAGTTTTTATCATATGCGTGCATTCAGCGCCCTGTGTTTTGTTAGTCTTCAAGTAGGAGTTTTCTTAACAACACCTATCCAATTTGTTGTTGCCCAGCCTTTTCCATTTCAAGGACAATCACCAAGGCAACCCCCTTCGCCTGTGCCAGGTACTGAGGTTATACCTCCAGGTGCAAATAACGAAATTTCCCCCCAACTCAGCCGCTATCTCTTGGGGCCAGGAGATACAATTGGCGTTGTGCTTCAGCGTCCTCCTGGGCCGTACCGCTTAGGAATAGGAGATGGAATTAGCGTTTCGGTGCAGCGCTTTCCAGATTTGAGCTTTCAAGCTTTAATCAACCCAGAAGGTAACATTGTGGTGCCGCTACTAGGAAAAGTTTCCTTACAAGGTTTGACTTTGGAAGAAGCTCAAGAAAAAATTCGCTTGGGTTTAAATCGTTATGTGGTTGATCCAGTAATAGTTTTAGCCTTGGCAACGCAGCGTCAAGACTTAAGTTTTCAAGCTGCAATTAGTCCAGAAGGCAACATCGTAGTGCCACAAGTGGGAACGGTGTCATTACAAGGCTTAACTTTAGAAGAAGCTCAAGAAAAAATTCGCTTAGGTTTAAGTAGCATTTTACCCGATCCAATCGTAGTAGTATCCTTACTAGGGACGCGACCAGTTCAAGTTACCGTTAGCGGGGAAATATTTCGACCAGGAATTTATCCAATTAATTCATCAACACCCCGCGTTGCTGATGTCTTGCTAGCATCTGGTGGTTCAACTTTGAATGCAGACCTGCGACAAGTGCAAGTACGCCGGAAGTTAATTGATGGTTCTGTGATTTCACAAACTATTGATTTATATGCAACACTGCAAAATGGCGGTTCAATTCCTAATTTACGCTTACAAGACGGAGATGCAATACTCATTCCCCGTCGTGAAGTTGGTAATAATGACGATTATGACCGCAATTTAGTAGCACGTTCATCCTTAGCTACACCACAGATTAGAGTCCGCGTTTTAAACTATGCTGCAGGAGGTCTTTCCATTCAAGCACTACCTAACGGGAGTACCTTTGTAGATGCTTTGGGTGGAGTAAATCTCGACACTGCTAATCTACGAGATATCGCTCTGGTTCGTTTTGATCCTGAACGAGGTAAAGCTGTTACCCAGAAACTTGATGCAAAAAAAGCTCTAGGAGGCGATGCGTCTCAAAATGTAGCCCTTCAAGATAATGATGTTCTTGTTGTTGGTCGGAACCTCATCGGTAAAATTACTAATTTCTTAACTACCATTACTCAACCCTTCTTTAATGTCCAGTCCTTTCTCCGATTTTTTGACGACTTCGGTGGCAGGTAAAATTAATTACTCTTACCTCTTCACTGATTGTTACCGGATGTGAAAAAGGAGGAGATGAGGGTGACAAATATAAAGCTGATAACTGATAACTGATAACTAATAACTGATTCTATCTGCCCCTGCCATGACTCCACCAATTGTTAAACGCTATCTTATTGCTTTTGAAAAATACAAGTGGATTGGACTAGCTAGTTTTGGTTTAGTTGTAGTGGGGTCAACGGTGGTGGCTATGCAGCCAGAGCCATCTCCTAACTACATAGCATCTGCCGCACTTACCTATGCTGGTCCACCAGTTTCTTTCTCTGCAACTGGTAGTCAAATCCAACAACAAGGAAAAGAACTAAATGAGGATGTTTTATTATCAAACCAGATAATTGCGACTGTGGCAGAGAAAGTAGATATCAAACCGAAACAACTCGGTTCAAATATTGTCCTTTCTTTACCTAAAAAAAATCCCAAGACTGGAGAATTAGAAACGAGTACCTTTGAACTGAAATATGTAGATAATGATCCCAAACGAGCCATAGAGGTCTTGACTGAATTGATGCAATCAATGATTAAGTTGAGTAGTGACATCAATACTGGGCGATTACAAGCAATTATTGAAAAGATTAATGAGCGCTTACCACAAGCTAAACGGGAATTGCAATTTGCCGAAAAGAAATTGGAACAGTACGATCGCATAGAGCGAACGGCAATTTTAGCAGCGGAGAATGGTAGCTTGTTAAGCGCTATTACTGCCAGCCAAAATCTCCAACGGCAAATTCAATTAACTATTTCTGGGGTTAATGGTCAAGTTAATAGTTTACAAAATAAGTTAGGCTTAACAGTCGGACAGGCTTATATTTCTTCTGCTTTGAGTGCCGATCCAATTATTGGTAACTTGCGATCGCAAATTTATCAAAGTGAGTCGCAAATCGCCCTACTCAGAAAAGATTTGCGACCAGAACACCCAACGATGGTTCAGTTACAGCGTCAGAAACAAGCTGCTGAGGAATTGTTGCAACAACGAGCTAGGGAGGTATTAGGTGGTGATGGAACGGCGGCTCCGCTTCAGGGTAGCGTTGCTGGGATTCGCGCCCAAAGTAGCTTAGATCCAGCCCGCCAGCAGTTGGCAAACCAAATGGTGGCTTTGCAAACCCAACGCGAGACACTACAACAACAACTAGCTCAAGAAATCCAACAAGAAGCGCGACTACGGCGAGAGTATTCTTTGATACCCAATAAGCAATTAGAGCGATCACGTTTAGAACAAGAGGTTGGACTTAAAAAAGCCATCTATGACCAAATGGAGGCAAAGCTAACCGATGCTAAAACCGCAGAGGCAGAAACTACCAGCAGCCTCAGTATTGCCAGACGCCCTACAGCAGTTGCGGACATCAAACCTCCTAAGAGTGTACCTATTACCCTTGCTGTGGGTGGTTTATTAGGTGTGTTGATTGGTGGCGGAGTGATATTCTTGTTAGGAGCGCTGGAAGGTACTTTCAAAACCAGGGAGGATATTCGCGAGAGCCTTAAGCAACGGGAAGTGGCACTGTTGGGAGAATTGCCTTTAATGCCAGTTGATGATTTGCCTCAAGATGCAGTGCCTGTGGTACTTTCTGCTGATTCTCCTTATTTAGAATTTTATGAGAAAGTCCGTAGTAATCTGCGTCGGATTGGTGGTAAAGCCTTAAAGGTGGTGTTGATTACTAGCACCAGTAGCCTAGAGGGTAAAACGGCAAGTGCATATAACTTGGGTATAGCTTCAGCTCGTGCTGGTAAAAGAACCTTGATTATCGAAACCGATTTGCGATCGCCTTCTCGTTGTACATCCCTAAATATAATTCCTGACCCCGACGCCACTATTGAACCCTTGCGTTATTACGCTAATTTAAGTGAATGTATTCGTTTAGTTCCTAATGTAGAGAATTTATACATCATACCTAGCCCTGGCCCTGTGCGGCAATCCGCCGCTATTCTTGAATCTAGTGAAATGCGGCGGCTGATGGAGGACGTGCGCGAACGATTTGACATGGTTATTTTAGATACTGGTTCCCTCAGTATCTCCAATGACCCTTTGTTAATCCAACCCTACAGCGATGGCATGGTACTTGTGGCACGACCACATTATACACAAGAGAATATGTTAGGTGAAGCTATTGATCAATTAGTTGAATCGGAATTAGGGTTGTTGGGAGTAATTATCAATGGCGCTGATATTATTGTTTCTTTACCTGAACAAGTCGTAAAATCATCAAGATTTACATCTGAGGCAGAAGAATCAGAAGAACTTTCAGCAGGTGCCAACAAAAACTAATAATTTTTCAAATAGGGAAATTTCAACGCAGAGTATCGCATTAGCGAAGCGGTAGCCACGTTAGGAATGTCAGCGTCTTGCAGAGAAGGTAACGCAGAGGATACGCAAAGGACTGGTAGCTAGCAATTGTTTCGTTAATGATTTAGGAAATTTTGTACTTAGTCCTGCCTAAACAATCCAAATACGGGAGCGAGAATTATTCCAAAAGCAAAACCACCAATGTGGGCCCAGTAGGCAACTCCACCAGTTTCCACACTCATGTTAGCGGCTGTTTGCAAGGTAGCAAGACCGGAAATTACATTTTGCACAATAAAAAGTCCAATTATTATTAGTGCTGGCACTCTAATTGTGGTGATGAAAAACCCCAAAAATACTAAAGTCATGACTCTAGCTTGGGGAAAGCGGATAATATAAGCACCTAAAACACCAGAAATTGCACCACTTGCTCCCAAGGAAGGAATTTCCGAATTCATGCCAATAAACCATTGACACAAGGCAGCTAAAGCACCACATGCCAAATAAAACATCAGATATTTGGCATGACCCAATCGATCTTCAATATTATTGCCAAAAATCCAGAGAAACACCATATTCGAGATTAAGTGCCACCAACCGCCGTGTAAAAATTGCGATGTAAGTAATGTTATCCATTCTCCACTCCAATTGGTGGTTAACTGTTGAGGTATTACTGCATACTGACTTAAAAACTGATTCAATTGTGCATTTGGCAGGCTCACCTCGTGAAGAAAAACTAAAATATTCATGCCAATTAACCCGTAGGTGAAATACGGGGTAATTCGCGTCGGATTTTCGTCATAGAGGGGAAACACAGATGTTTTTCCTAAATTATTGGCTAATTGCAATATACAGCAGAATTCAGAATTCAGGAGTAAAACACGCTTTATACCTGGGTAACAGATGAATCGTTATGTACCTTGTACCTCACCAACTTGAAATCTGCTGTAACTTGTAAGGCTAGCAGTTGCGAAGCTTAAACAATTTCACCTATTTAATTAATTAGCCTGATTGAAAGCCCTAATGATATCTTGAAGAATTACTAATACCAAGCTTTTTCCTGTGATTTATCGTTAAACAAACCTAGCAGTGGGCCGAGAATTGCGCCAAAGATAAATCCGCCTGCATGGGCCCAATAGGCAATACCGCCGCTTTCCATACCGATGTTGGTACGTGTTTGCAGACTAGCCAGCCCGTAGAAGGCTTGTTCGAGAAACCAAAATCCTAAAAAGAAATATGCCGGAACGCGGAAAGTTGGGAAGAAAAACCCTAAAGGCACTATGCCAAGAACTTCGGCGTTGGGAAAGCGGAGAATGTATGCTCCTAAAACGCCTGCGATCGCGCCACTTGCACCCAAGGAAGGAATGCTAGAATCTTGAGCGAAGAACCACTGGGTCAAGGATGCCAAAACACCACAAGATAAATAGAACAGTAAATATTTAGCATGACCTAATTTATCTTCAACGTTATTACCAAAAATCCAGAGAAACAACATATTACCTGCTAAGTGCAAGAAACCACCGTGTAAAAATTGTGAGGTAATTAAAGTTGCCCACTCTGGCACTGGTTGATGTAAAGAGACACCACCAAAGCTTAAAGTCAGTTCTCGTGGAACTACAGCTGCAAGGTGTAAAAATCCATTTAATGCTTGGGGGGGAAGACTTGCTTCATAAAGAAAAGCGAGGACATTAGCAGCAATCAGCCCATAAGTTACATAAGGCGTGATTTTTGTCGGATTATTATCTCTAATAGGTACCACGGGCGTTTTTTCCTGAATTTTAAGATATCAGTTACACAATACTGAATAATTTAAGTAGTTTCTTCTACCTCGTGGATGGATCTGACTTTGAGATTTAAGATTTATAGTAGGACTTAGGCAAAGGAAACTGCACTCTTTGAATAGCGCTATTAAGATTGGTTAGCAAAATTGCAAGCAAGAGCAATTAATCCAAAAAGTCTGTGATGCAGTAGTTATGTAATAAATTTCCACGTAGAGAAGAAAGCAGCTTGACCGTAGTACTGATTTTGCTCATCTAAAACGTTCCATAGGATAGTATCTTCTATGTAAAAACGTTTACCATTGCTAGAAGTGCGGATACCGCAATAGTTGGTGATAAAGCCTTTAGTTGTTGCTTCTGCTAAGAGGCGATCGCGTTCTTCCTGCACTACTTCTTCAGCTGATCTTCGGGAAGGCATTTTAGTAAATTCCTCCCAAGAAAGCTCCCATAGTTCCAACGCTTTACGATTACCATAGTTAAAAATTGGGTCTGACTCTGTACCGTGAGAAACTAAGACAAATGGTGCCTCAAATAGCGCCTGTGCTGTTTCAAGCGGTGAACCATTGCCATCCAGCAAAGAATTTCTCATCCAATGCTGAAAACTATTTATTAGATATTGACTATGGAGAATAATTGCCTCTTGCTGCCAAGGAAACTCAATCACGCTGATCATAAAAAAATAGAAATATAACACCAAGGATTTAGTATGACAAAACTTGACTCATTTTAGGGATTGACGAGTTCTCCCCAAGCCTGAAAACATTCTATTTAATGCAGATTAGCTAAACAAACTCATGTTGTTTTCAAATTCTTTGGAAAATCAACTCCAGCGCTGGAATGAAACCATTCGCAATCAGCCGAAAAACTCTAATGCTTACATTCGTCGAGGCATGGTTAACTTTCAACTAGCCAAGATTGATGAATCTATTCAAGATTTTGACATAGCAGAGCAATTAGATGCCCGTATTAAACCCTACCTCTGGCAACGTGGATTATCGTATTATTATGCAGAAAGATTTGCTGAAGGCGCTGAACAATTTGAAATAGATTTGACAGTGAATGCCCAAGATGTAGAAGAAACAGTATGGCGATATCTCTGCATAGCTCGTTCGTTAGGTATTGAAGAGGCGCATCATTCTTTACTAACTGTAAAAAATGACCCTCGGCGTGTTATGCAACGCGTATATGATTTGTATGCGGGAGATTGTACAGCAGATGATGTTTTAACTGTTGGTCAATCAGAAGGGATAAAGGGAAATTTTTACAGTCATCTTTACTTAGGATTATATTACGAAGCCGAAAATAATCTTGATTTGGCTCAAGAATATATAGTTAAAGCTGCTAATAATTACAAAATTGATGATTATATGTGGTATTTAGCACAGGTACATAAGAAGCTACGAGGTTGAATTGAGATTTTTATTAGATAAACTATTAGTTGTTTGCAAATAATGTGTTCTCAATTCGGGCGTTGTTTACAAGTCGCTGGAGCTATTAATTGGTTCTGATACTTTCCAATTTTTAATTGTTCTATCAATGCTATAGTAATCCTAAATGAGTAGTGAAAATATAGATAAGGAAACGAACCGCCTTTTATATGAGAGGCTTTTGCATAATACTCACCCTGCTGCTTTTACTTAAACCAAATTCATGAGTCATACCCAATTCCCAATCTTTCTTTGTTTGTCCTGTTTTTAAATGCCAGATATTAATAAAAAATCCTTGTAATACAGATCCCAATAACAAATTACGGTGTTATTTTAGTCTGCGATCGCAAAATAAGATGGATGATGTTATTTAAGGTTGTAGCATTGCTGAGTAATAACTAATGACTTTCCCCTTCTTGTTGAGTTTCTGGTACTGAATAGCTATTAATCCAATTCAGTAAAGGCACTAATGACACCAACATACAAGCAGAGTAGAGGTCACCACCCCAACCCTCATGCAGCCATTTAAAAGCCGCTTCTTGACCTGTGCCGTGAAAGAAAGTCAGTAAAGTATTACGAATGATATTGGCACAAGTACTAACGATCGCAGCAAGAGATAAAAACGTTATAACTGTGCGGCGTGAAGACAAAGTGTCTGTCCAATAAAGCAGCATCAAGCCGACGTAGACAGTAGTAAACAACATTTTTAACCCTGCACAATAGGGAGCAACTTCTACAATCCGTCCTCCCACATAGAGATTTGTCTCATCTACGGTTACGTTCATACCAAATTGATTCAGTATAAAGCCTGCTGTACCAGCGATGAAGCTTTGGAGAGGCAAGGTATAAGGAGCAATAAGATAGGGTACTGCCGTTGGGGTTGCCAAAAATACTAGTAGCAAGGGAAATCCTTGTAATCGCAAACCCGCTATTCCCTTAAACCACAAGCATAATCCTGCTAGTATAACGGGCAAGGAAAGGTTAACCCACTCCGTAACACCGCTAAGATAAAACACTGCCCCGAATAACAATAAAACAGGCCCTAAAGGATGGATGGTATCTGGTAAACGTTTCCACTTTTTCCGGTTCATCCAGCCCAGATAAGCCGCAAATGGTAAACCAATAATCCCGTGGCTGAAATATTCGTGTTCTGTACTAATATTTTTATTCAGCCAACCATCTAACCAATGTAGCAATATGGGAGCATAAAGCAGCAGCAAAACGCCTAAAATAGCTAGATTTAATAAGCCTGAGACGTTTCTGTTTTTAATCTGTTGCGGGAGTACCATGATTTTCAGTAATTCAAAAACTCTCAGTGTTCAAGGGGAATGGGGAATAGGGAATGGGGAGTGGGGAATGGGGAACCCCATGAATAAATTTAGTTGCTCTGTACTAAGTACAAGTATTCCTCATTCCCGTATTACCCTACTCCCTCTTTGAGTTTATCTGTTTTAGAAGTTGAAACTGCATGAGCGATCGCAGCTACAACTTCTTTGACTTGGCTACTGCTCAAGCCAGGATACATGGGTAATGATAATATTTCTTTTGACAGTTTTTCTGTTTGGGGAAAATCTCCAGGCTGATAGCCTAAGTTGGTGAATGCTGGTTGGAAATGACAAGGAATTGGGTAGTGAATGCCAGTTTGAATACCTACTGCTGTGAGTTTTTCTTGGAGTTGCTGGCGTTCTATAGCGCAAGAATCATCAACTCTAATGACATAAAGATGATACACATGCCCTGTATCACTTTGGTTTTCCATAGGGATAATACCAGCAGTTGCCAAGGGCGCTAGTTCGCGATCATACTGCTGTCCAATAGTCAAGCGTTCGCTATTCCATTGTGGCAAATATGGTAATTTTTGGTGCAAGACTGCTGCTTGTAAAGTATCCAAGCGGCTATTTGTACCTGATTCAGTATGAAAATACTTTTGCGATGCACCATAATTTCGCAAGCGCATCATCTTCTGGGCTACATCTGAATCTCGTGTTAGCAGCATTCCTCCATCCCCAAATGCTCCCAAATTCTTGCTGGGATAGAAACTAAAAGCTGCTGCTATTCCAACTGAACCGGCGTGATATCCGTCTCTTTCGGCGAGGTGTGCTTGTGCCGCATCTTCAAAAATTAGTAGTTTGTAGGTATCGGCAAAGTTCAATAGTTCACTTGGTGATACCATTTGACCATAGAGATGCACAGGGATAATTGCTCTGGTATGAGGCGTAATTGCCTTTGCTGCTTTTTTTAAGTCAATTAAAGCAGTTTGGCGATCGCAATCTACTAAAATTGGCTTCGCGCCAGTTCGTTGTACCCCAATCAAGGTTGCTATAAAAGTGTTTGCTGGTAAAATTACTTCATCACCAGCACCAATATTACACGCTTGCAATCCGAGAGCGATCGCATCTGTTCCTGATGCAACACCAACTCCATAAGCTGCCCCAGACGCTGCTGCAAATGCTGCTTCAAAATCTGAGACTGCTTGCCCTAAAATAAAATCTCCCTGTTCCAATACAGATTGGATTGCATGTTGCAATTGCGTTTGAATTGGTTCGTGTTGAAATTTCAGGTTTACAAAAGGAACTCTAATGGTCATTTTATTCATTATCAATTGTCCTCAAAAAAATATTTCCCTATATGGAAAAAATAAACAAGCCTGCACAATTTTCAGCATAAAATTGTAATAGATTTAATCTATTGGATCGAGACTTATATAAACTATCTAGGATTGTCAGCTATTAATGCTAACTACTTAAGTAAAAATTAACATAAATATTACATAAATTTAATTTTTATAAGTAGATTTACTTTAAAAATACCTTGATAATTTTTGCTTCTGTACATAAATAATTACAGTCCTTTGGTATTGTATCCTTAGCATTAGCTTACCCTGCCTGAATCCAAAACTAACGCAGTCTGCCTGTAAAATCCCAAGCAATAAAGGTTACACCATTGCTAAATAAAGTAAATTCAGTACCAGTAACTAGCAAGTTGTGGATACCGCGTAGCCGACTTAATATAAGGGATAAAAAATTTTTGCCCCAAATTTGTTTGTCAGAGCCAAAATTAGGGAATGCTTAAAATAGCAATTGATAACCCAGAAATAGGGCCTATATCAATTACAGTATCGAGAAATTATTAAGGTAGCAGTGGCAATGATAGAGCCTGAAAATAAATTATTTGCCCTAAAGGATGGTTGGGACTCTGATGAATCAAGAGAACAACAACGCCTCAAAGCTTTGTCAGATTTAGGTTTGCGGCAACCAGAGACAATTCCGGTTTTTGAAGAAGCCACACAAACTGCTGCCCACTTTTTGGAAGCACCAATTTCCATATTGGGATTTGTGGATCAAGAACGCCACTGGTTTAAATCGGCGGTGGGCCTATCTAGGCTAGGGCTAATGAATAATTTGGCACAAAGCCGCCAACTGTCACCTCAGGAATCCTTTTGCACTAAAGTAGTAGAAACTTTTCAACTATTTGTAATTAATGATACACATAACCTAAAAGACCCAGTACTTGCTAGCAGCAAGTTAGTACAGGATTATGGTATTCGTGCTTACTTAGGAGCGCCACTGATTGATGCTGAGGGGCATTGTTTGGGTGCGTTAGCGGTAATGGATTTAGTGCCGCGTAATTTTACAAACCGAGATATTGAGTTTTTACAAATCATAGCTCGTTGGAGCATGAGTGAATTTGAACGTAACCGACTCCTGCAACGGAGACTCGAATCAAACACTCCCGCGATCGCTCCAATATTTTCAATCAATGACGAACGGAATACTGAAATTAAAATCACCCCAGCCACTACAGATAGCGGCTCTGTTTCTACCAAAGAACTGAAACTAGAACTTTTAGATCAGCTAACTCAAGAGTTACGCACGCCTTTAACATCTGTACTTGGTATGGCTAGTGTTTTAGGACGTGAAATTTATGGACCTTTGACGACTAAGCAGAGAGAATATTTAGAAATTATTCAACATAGTGGTAGGTACTTACTTTCCTTAGTAAACGAAATTACCGAACTAGGAGCTATGGATGAAAATTCAAATGTGTTAAATATAGCTCCTGTGGATATCGAAATGCTGTGTCAACAAGCTATCAATACCCTTGAAGAAGCGGCTAATCGCCGCGAACAAGATATCCGCCTCTCTATAGAACCAGGACGCAATCGCATTTGGCCTTTAGATAAAGACAAGGTGCGGCAAATGCTCTATCACCTGGTTTTCAGTGTGATTCAACTTTCGGCTACAGGTAGCATTGTTCGTATTCATGTTTCTTACAAGGAAGATACGCTCAACATTACTATTTGGGTTTCCCATCCTTGGCTAGGGGACGGTATTACTGAAGTTGATCCCTATTTCCGTCTCAATTCTTTGTCGCTGCTGGAGCTAACAGGTGAGGTAGTAACTTACAATAATCATGCACAAAGCCAGGAGCAAGGAGATATTTCATCAGTAGCAGTAGACAATTCCAAAAACTTGAGTGAGAATCACTCAAATTTCTTTGCTGCTAGTTCAGGTATAAATTTAGCTAAATCACATGGACATATGTCTCGTGAAAGTTTGGGTCTGTTGCTAAGTTGTCAACTGGCAGAATTGCATAGTGGACAAATTTTGATTCAAGGTTCACCAGAATCAGGATATCGTTATGTGCTTTGTTTGCCACTGCAACTGGCGACTTCTTCACAAACAATTAGCGATGTCTAATTACATTTAGTAGGAAACAGGTTACAGGTTACAGGTAATAAAGAAATATAAATTAATGGTTTGTTATGTACTAACTAGGTGAAGGTTAATCAATGGCTATCTTCACTTAGGATTAGCTGAAGTGCTTTAGATTACAGGTAGTGACTGATCGCTATGAGTAAGAGCATCATCACTATACTGCAATTTCCGTTATTACCTTTTTATAGCCATAGGCATTATGATCAATTCCAAGTTCTGCGTCGGCAGGCTAATTGATCGCAATGTTTTTTATGAATTTAGTCTGGCAACGATTTACTTTATCATCTTTACCGCTCAAAGAATACCTTGCTACTAGTTACGTACACCGTTTTCTGGTAGGACTGTTAAGCTCTTGGCGGCAAACCAGCGTCTTGATTCAGTCGGGAGATGCAATAGCAACTGCTTTACTCAGTTTAGTATATGCGCTTGCACCTTTTGCTTCGAGTACATTGGTAGGCTTGTTGCTAGGAGCTTGTGTAGCATTTTGGCTGTTGTTGACTTTATCTGATGAAGCAACACCAGCAAATGTCTCCTCAATCACTCCTATTCACCTGCTGGTATTGCTCTACTGGGGGGTTGCCGCAATCGCAACGGCATTGTCACCAGTGAAAAAGGCGGCACTTAACGACTTGGGAACGTTAACCTTGTATTTGCTGCTATTTGCCCTTTGTGCCAGGATACTGAGGTCGCCTCGCCTCCGCTCTTGGATTATCGTCCTTTACCTGCACGTATCTTTAATTGTCAGTGTATATGGGTTGCGGCAATGGTTTTTTGGAGCCACAGCACTGGCAACTTGGGTTGATCCAGAATCTCCCCTTTCTAAAACTACCAGAGTCTACAGTTATTTAGGCAATCCCAACTTATTGGCTGGATACCTCTTACCAGCAGTAATTTTTAGCTTAGTCGCAATTTTTGCATGGCAAAGCTGGATCAAAAAAGCTCTAGCATTAACAATGTTAATTGTCAATACTGCCTGCTTGATCCTCACTTTTAGTCGTGGCGGTTGGATTGGACTAGTGGTGGCAATTTTGGCTGTGATGGCATTGCTAGTTTATTGGAAAAGCGTGGAAATGCCTCGTTTTTGGCGTACCTGGTCGCTACCGATTGTCTTGGGAGGTTTGATCAGCATATTGTTGCTAGCAGTGATATTTGTAGAGCCAGTGCGCCTACGAGTGTTTAGTATTTTTGCTGACCGTCAAGATAGCAGTAATAATTTTCGCCGAAATGTGTGGGATGCTGTTTTCGAGATGATTCGCGATCGTCCGATTTTCGGCATTGGCCCTGGACACAACTCTTTTAATCAAGTTTATCCTCTTTATCAACGCCCTCGTTACACTGCTTTGAGTGCCTATTCAATTTTGTTTGAAGTGACTCTAGAAACTGGCTTTGTTGGTTTAGCCTGCTTTCTCTGGCTAATAATTGTCACATTTAATACAGCATTTTTACAAGTGCGACGACTGCGACGATTGAGAAGTGTAGAGGGATTTTGGTTAATTGGAGCAATCGCTATTTTGTTGGGGATGCTAGCTCATGGCACAGTAGATACTGTTTGGTATCGTCCTGAAGTTAATACCCTCTGGTGGCTCATAGTGGCTTTAATTGCTAGCTATTGGACACTTTTAGCTCCAAATCAGACAAATTCATCTAACTTAGAACCAACAGTAAACTAATATGATTAAGTTGTCAGTTGTTTTTCTACTGAACAACTGACAACTGAGTAAATTTTGAATAGTTAAAAAGGCCAAAATTAAAACCTTTTGACTTTTGACACTTCGACTTTGCTCAGTGTTAACTTTTGACTTTTGCCTTCTGCCTTGCGGTACTAGTCTCTGTAGGTAGTGGTACTTGGAGCATTAGGGTCGCGGTAAGTAGTGGGTTCATTCCCACTCTTTTTACCACCTAAACCAGCCAAACCAGCTAGACCAATCAATCCTAGCCAACCCCAATCAAAATCGTTGCGATCATTATTGTAAGTGGTCGTTCCTGAACCAGTATTGGCTTTGGGGTCACTTGTCGTTTGAGCTTGTGCGGATAGAGTTAAAGGTAAATTCCCATACTCAAGGTAAGAATGCCAGCAACAATAGCTCTAATGAAATTACTTTTCATAAGTTTTGACAATTCCTTATGCCATCCGAAGTTACTCACCACTCTATCGATTCCAAACTTTAAGAAAATCAATCTGCGGCTATAAACTAGAAATTTTTATAACTCACGCTGTGGACATAAGTAAGTGGGTTAAATTAAACTATAAAACCTCACCCTGCCTCCCCTACTCATCCAAGTGATTGATTATTTTTTTATTTGTCAGTCCCCTATGCGACTCTGACGCTCAATAGTTTTTCATTGCGCGTTGAATGTCACGCTGGTCTTGGCGTCGTTTCAGGTCTTCTCGCTTATCGTGGAGCTTTTTACCTTTGCCAAGGGCTATACTCACTTTTACCCAGCCGCGTTTGAGATACATTTTTAAAGGGATTAAAGTTAAACCCTGCTGTTCTACTGTGCCAATTAGCTTGCGGAGTTCTTTGCGATGCAACAGCAGCTTGCGTGTACGCCGTGGTTCATGATTAAAATATTGTCCACTGGCGTTATAAGGCGAGATATGAACATTGATCAACCATGCTTCACCATTGCGAAGCAAAGCATAGCCATCTTTGAGATTGACTTTACCTGCACGAATCGACTTAACCTCGGTTCCTGTCAACTCAATTCCAGCTTCGTAAGTTTCTAGAATTTCATACAAATAACGGGCTTGGCGGTTGTCGCTAATAACTTTGTAACTGTCGCTCTTGTCGCTCATTGATAACTTGGTGTGCTTGAAATGTACCTAAAAAATTATTTGGATTGGCTTGTTAATTATAGGCTGTATCTTAAAACCGTTATAAATTCTGAACTGTATATCACTAATTTAGCTTTTATCAGTTCAAAATTAAGAGTTTTCTGGCAACTTTAAGTTATATGATACCGATTATCTGTGAGCTAAGTAAGACTTGAGGCTTAAGCCCAAAGTCTTACCTAGTTTGATTTTGTGTAGTTTTACAAAAAATTGGTATGATGCCAATAATCATTAGTGATTAGCTAAAAATTAATTACAAAGGGCAAAAATAAAAGATATTTATCCATACTTAGCTTTTAGTAAATTATTTATTAAGTTAATATTAATTTACACTATGCTATTATTTACTGCGATTTATTGATGAGTTGTTACAAACTACAAAGCTCTCGATGCCTCCCAAACAGAGCGAGTCAAAGGTGAGTTACACTCTTTAACCCTTTTTAAGGATTTAATATTTTCTTTATAAATCATCGCTAAATACATTATTAGGTGGTAATCCTGTCATGGTATGAAACATAAGAACACTATTATCCCTCTTTTGTCACTTTCGGCAGAGAATAATCTGTAACTCTTGCCCAGACAAGATTTTGCCTATAGAACTTTGTTTGGTTGTTTCTATTAGTTTGTGATCGCTAATCTTCTCACTAAATCTAGGTTTCATTATTTAGCTTCAATTTTTATTTCCCCAGAGTGACAAAAGAGGGATTATTGTCTGTGTTCAATGATGAAGTGCGTAAAAGCAAATTTCTGAATAAAAAAATGCTAGGGGTGTATTGTCCATGCCCTTGATGATCCTTGTAGTGGATGATGATTTGGGCACTCGCCTGTCTGTTAGTGACTATCTTGAACTGTCTGGCTACTCGGTGATTATGGCTAATGACGGTCAGGAGGCTTTGGTTATGGTGGATGAGTATCATCCAGATTTAATTGTCACGGATATTGTGATGCCACAGATGAATGGCTACGAACTTGTGCGCCGAGTGCGTCAACAACCAATGTTTCGGTTATTACCTGTAATTTTATTAACAGCCCGAACTAAGACCCAGGAAAGAATTTTGGGTTACCAGTCAGGGTGTGATTTATACTTACCCAAGCCATTTGAACTGGAAGAGTTAGCAGCAGCAATCCGCAATCTTTTGGAGCGATCGCAAATTATTCAATCGGAGTATCGGTTTTCTCAAAAAGAGAGTTTGGGTCTTTCCGCCTCGACAAAAGCGGTGGATACCCATAATTCTTTGTCTACTCAAATTCAGAAATCCCACTTACACTCATCCCTAACTCATAGAGAACAGGAAGTCTTAGAGTTATTGACTCATGGTCTTTCTAATGCCGAAATGGGTCATCAGCTACACTTGAGTCCTCGCACAGTAGAAAAGTATGTTAGCAGTTTATTGAGAAAAACCTCAACCAGCAACCGAGCGGAATTAGTGCGTTTTGCGATAAAGCATGGTTTGGTGGAATGAAAAAAGTTAGGAGTACAGACGCGATTAATCGCGTCTGTGCAGAAGTGAGGAATTAAATCAGTCAACAGTAAACAGTTATCAGTTACTAAAGTAGAGCGTAGGCTTTGAAACAATGAACAGTGAACTGATCTAGTAAGGAACTTAAATCCAATTTTCTAACTGATAACTGTTAAAACTGCTAATTTTTAACTCCTAACTCCTAACTTTTGTAAGCAGACCTTCACAAGCATCGATCAGTAAATCAATAACCCGATTAAATCCCTCTTGACCACCGTAATAGGGATCTGGAACTTCCTTCAGGGTGTGTCGAGAGCAAAACTCACACATCAAACGCACTTTATGCTGATACTGCTTAGTTTGATCCAGAGTGAGGATGTTCTCATAATTTTCTTGATCCATCGCTAAAATTAAATCAAAGTCTTGAAAGTCTGACTTTTGAAACTGGCGTGCTCGACCAGACAGTTTAATTCCCAACTTTGTAGCTGCCGCAGCACTCATGCGCCTGTCAGGTGGGCTACCAACGTGATAACTAGATGTACCAGCAGAGTCACAGACGATGCCATCGCTCAAGCCAGCCTGCTCAATTAAATGATTCATAATGTTTTCTGCCGATGGCGATCGGCAGATGTTACCTAAGCAGACAAATAGCAACTTGTAAACCATAGATATTTTTTGTCCTTTGTCAATAGTCAAAAGTGATTTGACCAATGACTTTTGACTAAAATCCAGGAAGTTCTAATCCACTGGTCAATTCTTCCATACGTTCCCGCATTGTTGCTGTGGATTTGTTGTAGGCTTCTTTCATTGCCACTGTCACCAGATCAGAAAGTACTTCTGCACCTTCCCCTAAAGCATCTGGAGAAATTTCTACCCGCTTGGGTTCTTGGTTACCACTGACAATCACCTTCACCAAACCACCGCCAGATTCTCCTAGAATCTCCATTTGCTCCAATTCTTCTTGGAGTCGCTTTGCGCCTTCTTGAACTTGCTGCGCTTTCTTAAAAGCGTCAGCCAATTCTTTCATTTTTCCTAAGCCAAAGCCGAATCCTTGTCCTTTACCTGTCATAATTAGTTTTACGCGTATGCGTTGAATAACAAATCAAATTCAATTATAGATGCGGTAAGTAATTTGCCTCTTTTTTTACCAATAATTAATGCGTTAGAGAGTGGGGAGTGGGGAGTAGGGAGTAGGGAATTAAGCATTGGGAATTGCACATTGGTTATTAATTCTTCTTCCTCATCCCCCTCATCTCCCTGATCTCCCCCATTCCCCATTCCCCACTCCCGACTCTCCATTCCCTATCCACAAGCACCTTGAAACTCTCCGAGCATTTTGACTTCTGGTTCTAAATTAATAGACCAACGTTCTTGTACTTGATGTTGGATGTGGCGAATGAGACAGAAGATATCACTAGCTTTTGCTCCACCACGGTTAACGATGAAATTAGCATGAAGTTGGGCTACTTGCGCTCCACCAATTTGGTAGCCTTTCAACCCAGTTTGTTCAATTAACCAGCCAGCGCTGTAAGGTTTAGGATTGCGGAACACACTACCACAGCTGGGGAAGTTGTATGGTTGGGTGTTTAAGCGATGCTTTTTGTGTTCTCTGGTGATTGCCACAACTTTTGCTGGGTCGGCACCTGGCGCGAGTTGTAAGGTAGCTTGGGTGACTATGCGTTGGCAACGCCTCTCCGAAGGAGACTCGCCACCTTGCAATAATGAAGTTCGGTAGCTATAACCTAACTGGTCGCGGGTAAGAGTTTCCAATGTGCCATCGGGTGAAAGTACCTGGACACTAACTAACATATCTGCGATACAGTTATTATGTGCCCCTGCATTCATCACCACTGCCCCTCCGGCTGTTCCAGGGATGCCAACAGCCCACTCCAATCCTTGCCATCCTAATTCTGCTGCTGCCCATGCCAAACTGGGAATTGATTCTCCAGCAGCAACGGTTAATTGACCGGTTTGGGGGTCAAAGTTGCTGAAGCGGAGATGACGAGTAGCAATGACTAAGCCTGATATACCCTCATCGCTTACTAGCAAGTTAGAACCTGCTCCTAGTGTTGTCACCTTTAAATTACGTTCTTTTGCGTATTTAAGACTTGCTTGCAGTGCTTCTAAGTTTCGGGGGGCAACGTATAAATCAGCCGCTCCCCCAACTCTATAGGAAGTGAATGCTGACAAAGAAGCCTGGGACTTGATCACACAATCAGTATTGGGTAAGTAAATTACTTCACTGTCCACCGAATTAGTTGTTTGATGTTTCTTTGTATTTAAAGCAGAAGCTGTGCAGACGTTTCCAGCTGCCTGGTAAATGGTCATCTTTACTTTTTGGTAAAATTTTTAAATTCATTTACCGTAAAAATACGGTATTTAAGTTCACAGATGGAACAGTTGCTAGACAGGCGCTTTGCTCAGAAATAAAACTTCGCAAAGTCTTCACTTAGGATGTGGCTTTAGCCGGTTCGCAAAGTGTCGTAATTATTTCAGGAATTACCTGATTCAAGTTCCCAGCCCCCAAAAATAGCGCCAAGTCTCCTGGACGTAGTGTATGCAGCAAGAACTCACATACAGAGGGTAAAGTTGGTTGATAAACTAGAAAAGAATGGTGTTTAGCAATTTCCGCCGCTAGATGTTCACCACTAATTTGTCCTAAATTGGGTTCGCCTGCACTATAAATATCAGTCAGCACAACCAAATCAGCATGGGTAAAGGAATCGGCAAATTCATCTAAAAAGGTGAGTGTACGGCTATAGCGATGGGGTTGGAAGATGGCAACCACTCTTTGCCCTGGTCTTGCCTGTAAGCGTGCTGCAGCAAGAGTAGCGCGAATCTCACTAGGATGATGAGCATAATCATCGATGAAAGTAATATCATCGACTTCACCCCGGAATTCAAAGCGGCGTCTTGCTCCTTTAAAGGTGGCGATACCTTTAGCAATTTCTCCAAATTCTAAGCCCAAGAAACGACCAACAGCTACTGCTGCTAAGGCATTACTGAGATTGTGCCGACTTAGCAAGCGTAACTTCAACACGCCCAAAGCTTTGCCTCTTTCCCAAACTAGAGCCGTGGTGCCATCAGCACGATAATCAATATTAGTAACGCTGTAATCAGCGTCGGTATGTGAGTATAAGCTGTAGCTGATTGTGGGTTGCAAGCGATCGCGCACTGTAGCACAATCAATGCTACCTATTAACGTTTTACAACCCTTAGCAAATGTCTGGAAGATGTCAATTACTTCTTCTAATGTCTCGTAATGGTCTGGATGATCGAGTTCAATATTGGTTATGATGCCAATCTCTGGAGCGTGTTTTACCAAGGAACCATCAGATTCATCTGCTTCAGCTACCAAATATTGGCTTTGTCCCAATCGAGCATTACCTTCCCAAGCATTGACTTCGCCACCTACTAAAATCGTTGGGTCAAGACCTGCTTCTAGAAGCATATAGCCAATCATGCTACTGGTTGTAGTTTTGCCGTGTGTTCCTGCCACTGCAATACTGTGGTAATCGGCAATTAAAGCTGCTAGTACATCTGAACGATGTAAAATTGGGCAACCTAATTCCAGCGCTGCTTTGTATTCTAAATTATTCGTGTTAATTGCTGTTGAACAAATGACTTGAGGCAGTATTGAGTTAGTAGCAGTAGGTAATTCTTCTTGTGAATTTAATACTACTGCATTCGCTAATACCTGAGGGCGAAAGAATTCGAGATTGCTTGCCTCTTGTCTACCAAAAATATGAGCGCCGATAGATTCTAACTTGTGCGTAATGTGGTTAGGACGAAGATCCGAACCTGATACTGGAAATTGACGCTTGGCGAGAACGTATGCCAGAGCAGACATACCTATACCACCAATGCCAATGAAATGAAATGGTCTACCACTAAAATCTACAGAATTAGTCATTTCTTGCTCCTTTTACACCACACCACACCATAATCACAAATGACACGCGTATCATAACAGGAATTTGATTTTTACCGTAACTGTCCCAAAATCATGTTTATGTTTAATGGCCAGATGATATTTCTGCTCTGGTTTTGCTTGTTCAGAATGATTTTACCTTGGTTGGAGGTTTTTACTATTTCTAAACTGTTTTTAAGATTATTCTGAAAATTTTGGTTGCATCGGGAAAGAAATTCTTGTAATGTCAAATACATCTTTTTGGCTACCTTACTGGAATTGGCTACATCATACATTGTTAGTGAAGCTGATTTTAAATTGCATTCAGTCTAGGCATGAATTGCCTACAATAGTACATTGGTAATGAAACTATTTTTCAATTGCATAAAACCCAGGCATAACTGGATGCAACAACTAGCAATTTTTGGTGGCACATTTGATCCAATTCATTGGGGACACCTGCTGATAGCCGAGAGAGCTTTGCATCAAGTATCACTTGAAAAGGTAATTTGGGTGCCATCCCTAAATCCTCCTCACAAACAAGCAGCTTTATTTGAGCATCGTGTGGGAATGCTGCAATTAGCCATAGAAGATAACCCAGCGTTTACTGTCTCACTAGTAGAGGCAAATCGCTCTGGGACTTCTTATGCTATTAACACCCTGATGGACTTATCTGCTTCTTACCCAAATACTCACTGGTACTGGATCATAGGCTTGGATACTTTCCAAACCTTACCCCGTTGGTACCGTGGACACGAACTAGCACAAATGTGTGATTGGTTAATCGCACCCAGACTGCTAGGTGGTGAGACTATAACTCAAAGTAAATTAATCTGCAAGCAAGTGGAGCAACAACTTATAGAACAGTCACACACCATTGGCTGGCAACTCTTAGATATACCTTTAGTAGGAGTTTCGTCAAGTCTAATTCGCAAATTTTGCCGCGAACGCCAGTTAATTCGTTATTTAGTGCCGGAATCGGTCAGATCATATATCACTAACAACAATCTCTACTCGAACAAATCTGAATAAATTATGTGTTTTTTTATTGATCTAACACTTTATTGTTATGAGTGCCCCCCCCCTTTGCGATATGATTGGGGTCAACGATATCAACATATAAGCATAAATACAGAGGGCAAGACACTGTGATTAGAGTTGCAATCAACGGTTTCGGGCGGATTGGACGTAACTTTGCACGCTGCTGGGTGGGTAGAGAGAATAGTAAAATCGATCTTGTCGCTATTAATGACACTTCAGACCCTAGAACCAATGCTCATCTGCTGAAGTATGACTCCATGCTAGGGAAGATCAAAGATGCTGAGATTAGTGCCGATGATAACTCTATCATCGTTAACGGTAAAACCATTAAGTGCGTATCCGATCGCAACCCAGAAAACTTGCCCTGGAAAGAGTGGGGAATTGACCTAATTATCGAAGCAACTGGGGTATTTACTAGCAAAGAAGGAGCGCTCAAGCATGTGAATGCTGGAGCCAAGAAAGTTCTGATTACTGCTCCTGGCAAAAACGAGGATGGCACTTTTGTAGTTGGTGTGAATCATCACGACTATGACCACAACAAACACCACATTATCAGTAACGCTAGCTGTACTACCAACTGCTTGGCACCGATTGCCAAGGTGTTGAACGATAAGTTTGGCATCATCAAAGGCACGATGACCACCACCCATAGCTATACAGGTGACCAACGCTTGTTAGACGCTTCTCACCGGGATTTGCGACGGGCGAGGGCAGCAGCGATCAATATTGTACCCACCTCTACTGGTGCAGCAAAAGCTGTGGCGCTGGTTATCCCAGACCTCAAAGGCAAACTCAATGGCGTTGCCTTGCGCGTACCTACCCCGAACGTCTCAATGGTAGATTTCGTAGTTCAGGTTGAGAAGCGTACTATTACTGAAGAAGTTAACCAAGCTCTCAAAGATGCTGCCGAAGGGCCACTCAAAGGCATTTTGGACTATAGCCAATTAGAATTGGTATCTTCCGATTATCAAGGTACTGATGCTTCTTCGATTGTTGATGCTAGCTTGACTTTGGTTATGGGCAATGATCTAGTAAAAGTTATGGCGTGGTATGACAACGAGTGGGGTTACAGCCAACGAGTTTTGGATTTGGCAGAATTAGTAGCCGAGAAGTGGCAATAAATTAGTCATTAGTCATTGGTCATTAGTTTTTCACAATTGGACTTTGGACAAATGACAAAAGACTATTGACCAAAATGTTGAAATCCTTGGCTAAGACTCAGAACTTGGTCAGGGAATTTTTTTTGTTCGTCGTGCAATAGTACTGTTGATCCAGATGTAATGCTGCCTATGATCGCAGCACCTTGACCAAGATGTTGCACAAAGGCTGATGCTAACTCTTGTGGTAAGCACAGCACTAATTCAAAGTCTTCGCCACCATATAGAGCATAAGCTAGCGCTTGGTCTTCTGTCAGCCAATGGTTAAAAGTTTTTGGTACGGGAATTTGTCTGTATTCTAAGATAGCGCCTACACCACTGGCGCGGCAGATTTGAATAATCGCATCTGCCAAACCATCGCTGCTATCCATACCAGCGACAGGAATTTTAGATTTTAGATTTTGGACTTCGACTTCGCTCAGTCGAACGATTTTAGATTGGGAATTTAAAATTTTCTCGAGGATTGGTAAGACATCTAATCGTGGTTGTGGACGTTGGTGTGCGCGGATTAGATCGGTCTTTTCCACGTCGTTGAGGTCTTGTCCTAATTCAAGATGCAAGAGCAGTTCTAAGCCAGCTCTTGAGGCTCCATGAACGCCTGTAACAACGATCGCATCTCCCACAATAGCAGCAGAACGGCGGATAATTCGATCAGGGAAAACTTGACCAAAAGCAGTAATTGCCAAAGTAGTCACAGGCGATCGCACAATATCACCCCCGACAATTGGGGTATTGTATTTTTGCAGACATTCTGTCATTCCCTGGTACAAGCGCTCTACCCAACTCACCCTAACTTCACCGGGGAGTCCTAACCCGACAGTGATTCCCAATGGAGAAGCACCCATTGCTGCTAAATCTGATAAATTTGCAGCAGCAGCTCGCCAACCAGCATCTTCTGGGGAAGTGGTGACATTGCTAAAATGTACGCCATCAACCAGTACATCTGTTGTTACTACTAAAGATTGCTTTGGTGCAGTCACCAGAACTGCTGCGTCATCGCCGATAATTTCTGGAGGACAGAAGCGCCGTAATCTTTCTAAAAGACCTTGTTCACCAATGTCTTTGACTTGTAGAGAAGATAATTCATTATTCACAATCGGTTTTCCGTGTTGCAAAATTACTAAGAAAACTGATGATTTGTTTTACTGTTTAAGATAAGAGTATTGTCTAGGAGTCAGTTGGAATGGTAACAACACCAGTAACCAGCATTACATTTGAAGAGTATTTAACCTATGATGATGGTAGCGATTTCCATTATGAACTGGTGGATGGCAAACTAGAGCTAATGAATCCACCTACTATTGAACATTTCCTGATTGCCAAATTTCTTGAGCAATTAATAGATGCAGAAATCAAACGTTGTAACTCTCCTTGGTTGTGTTTTCGGGAAAGTGGGGTGAGAACGGGTAGAAATAAATCTAGGTTGACTGATTTGTGTGTAGTGACACTGGAGCAAGCTAGAGAATTATTGAATGCTTCAGCAGTATTTGAGTCCCCGCCGTTACTAATTGTAGAGGTGGTTAGTCCTGAGTCGGTGAAACGGGACTATCGCCATAAGCGCTCCGAATATGCGGCCTTAGAAGTTCCTGAATATTGGATTGTAGACCCACTGTCAGCAAAAATTTCAGTGTTACTACTGGAAGATGGATTGTATGAGGAAACAGTTTTTACTGCGAACCAGCAAATTGGATCACGGACTTTTCCAGAATTAGCCATCGCAGTTGATCAAGTGTTCACTGTCGGGAATTTGAGTCAGGGGAGACGCGATTAATCGCGTCTGTACAGGAGTTAGGAGTTAGGAGTTAGGAGTTAGTAATTATTCTCCCTCATCTTCCCCTGCTCCCCCTGCTTCCCCTGCTTCCCCTGCTCTGTTTTTATGCTGCTTGCGGCTCAACCAGATTTTCTATTCCCTGAACCACGGTTGCCGATTCAATTTTGTCACCAGCCTTGAGTTTATCCAAAACTTCTTTCCCTTCGGTGAGATAGCCAAAAACGGCATAACGACCATCCAATAGGTTGCGTCCGGCGGGGGTGAGTTCTGGTTCAAAGAGAAAGAAGAAAAATTGTGATGAACCACCATTGACTTCACTTTCAGGACGAGCCATTACCACTGCCCCAAAAGCAGAGAAAGGTAGAACTGGCATATCAATGTAACGACCAGCTTCTTCTAGAGTAATGCCATAGGTAGGTGCTTTATCACCTTGAACTAAGACTTCTAAGGGAATAGCACGATATTTACCCGTGTTTGGATCAATGAAACCCACATCCTTACCTACTGGGTCTCCAGTTTGCAGAAAGTAAGATTCTTCAGAACGCGTAAATTCTAAGCCATTATAAAAACCTCTCTGCACCAAATCTACAAAGTTACCAGCAGTGACAGGGGCGCTATAACCATCTACTACAAGGGTCAAATCGCCTTTGTTGGTTTTGATTTCTACAGTGGCACGACCTTTAAGTTGTGGCAGGTTACTGTATTGAGCAGGCACTTCAAAGGGGAATTGTTTCACCATTGACTCTTCTATCTGAGTAACAAGATTCAGAAGTTTGCCTCTCTGTTGGAGAATTTGTTCTTTATCTTTGCTGTTCGCTAATTCTTCCAATTTACCCACCCCAGATTTTAACTCAGTAATCCAAGCTTCGGCTTGGGGTTGGCGTTCTTCGGGAACGCTTGTTAAGATTTGGGAGGGTTTATCGAGAATGCGGGATGCTTTGCTGATGTCTTGGGAAATAGCACCCCACCGCCGATTAGCCCGGAGTTGGGCAGAGATGTCCTCTAGACTAGCTTGTAGTTGCCGTACAGGTTTGTTATCTATCGGGAGTGCATACCGCAACAAAGCCTTGCCATCGGTAATTGCATTGCCGGCTGGCAGTGCGGCGCTACTGGAGGGAGTCCACCCAGCTGTAGTTATGCCTAAAAATATTGTTACCAGCAGTATTGCCATTAGGCTGTTCTTCAGCCAGGATTTTAATAAGTTAAGCATGGGATAACTCAAATGCAGCATTAAATTGTTGACTGGACGTAACCCATCAATAATCTTCCCACGTTAAGGGCAGAGGATAAATGACTATTGACTAATACTTCGACTACGCCCTTACTTCGACTGCGCTCAGTACAAGTCGACTACGCTCAGTACAAGTGACAAATGACTATTGACTAATGACAAATGCCCAATGACGACTCTAGAAGGGTACAATAAATGCCGATTGTCTTCCAAAATTTGAAAGTTTCATGATCTCCAGTAACGACTTTCGACCCGGTGTTTCAATTGTATTAGATGGGTCTGTATGGCGAGTGCTAGAATTCCTGCACGTCAAGCCAGGCAAAGGTTCCGCTTTTGTACGAACTAAGTTAAAAAATGTCCAGAGTGGCAGCGTCATGGAAAAAACGTTCCGAGCCGGGGAAACAGTTCCGCAAGCCACGTTAGAAAAAAGCACGATGCAGCATACCTATAAAGAGGGCGATGAGTTCGTCTTTATGGATATGGAAACCTACGAAGAAGGCAGATTGACCCGCGAACAAATTGGCGATCGCGTCAAATACCTCAAGGAAGGTATGGAAGCTGAAGTTATTAAGTGGGGCGACCAAGTGCTGGGAGTAGAATTGCCTAAGTCTGTGGTTCTGGAAATTGTACAAACAGATCCAGGTTTAAAAGGTGACACTGCTACTGGTGGTTCAAAACCAGCAACTCTAGAAACTGGTGCAGTTGTGATGGTTCCTTTGTTTATTTCTCAAGGAGAACGCATCAAAGTTGATACTCAGGAAGATAAGTATATCAGCAGGGAATAACTTTCATCTCTACGGAGACGCAAGTCCCGATGGAAATCCCGACATAGGGATTTAATCCCTGCCACACTTAAGATGCTCATTTACGGATAGGTCGAGGTAATAAAAACTGTGCCATTGGACTTTAATGAAATCCGCCAACTACTGGCAACTATCGCCCAAACAGATATTGCAGAAGTGACGCTCAAAAGCAATGATTTTGAACTAACAGTCCGTAAGGCTGTGAGCGCCAGCAATCAGATGTTGTCGGTAGGTCAAGCGACCTTCGGCGGTGTGGTGGGTTCGGGCTTGACATCGGGTTCATCTGGAGGAAACCAGATGAACACGAGTCAGGTAACGGAGATGTCCACATCTCGTGTGTTTGAGAATACTGGTATTAACACACCATTGCAGTTGTCAGTAAATCCACCCTCAATCATTGACCAGAGATTAGTAGAAGTGCCTTCCCCAATGGTGGGAACGTTTTATCGCGCTCCTGCACCGGGGGAAGTGGCATTTGTAGAAGTGGGTGATCGCGTCCGCAAGGGTCAAACTGTCTGTATCATTGAGGCTATGAAGCTGATGAATGAAATAGAAGCCGAAGTCTCTGGACAAGTAATGGAAATTCTTCTCCAAAATGGTGACCCAGTAGAATATGGTCAACCTTTGATGCGAATTAACCCCGATTAAGTATTAATCTATATATGAAATGAATCATCCTAAATGAGTCATTGTTAAAACTTCAGTCCTTGCGGGTTAATCCTGATGAAACAAACGTTGCCTTTATCGCCAGAAGTGGTGCAACAAGTAGCTGAATACTTCAGTCTGTTAAGTGAGCCGATGCGCCTGCGGCTGCTCCACTTATTACGGGATGAAGAAAAATGTGTGCAAGAGTTGGTAGAGGCAACACAGACTTCTCAGGCAAATGTATCAAAACACCTGAAGGTAATGTGGCAAGCAGGTGTCCTTAGCCGCCGCAGTGAAGGAACTTGCGCCTATTACCGGGTGGAAGATGAAATGATTTTTGATTTGTGTAATCGGGTTTGCGATCGCCTTGCTACAAGGTTAGAACAGCAAGCCCGTAACTTTCGTGTGTTAAATAGCAAACGGTAATTATAAGAAAGTTATGAGTTATGAGTTATGAGTTATGAGTTAAAACTCCTCACTCCCGCACAGACGCTATTAATAGCGTCTCTACTCTTAACTTTTTTAAAGCTGATAATTTTTTTGAAAACTTTCACGAGTTAGTGGCTGTTGTAACTCTAGACCCTCACCGCCTAAAATATCCAATGGTTTGCCGTTCACGTCAATGTACACTTTGGCTTTGGGATTTAAAGTTGTCGCAGTGTAAACAACCTGTCCTACGCGACCCATCATTGATGTGCTTCCACCACCACTGGTAAAATCTTCAGATAAATTAACATGAACCTCATCATTTTCCGCCTTCAGCCCCAAAAGTTTGGTTCCTTTGGGGATGGTTGTGGAATCTGTCGTCCCTTGTCCTGGACCTGCTAACAAACTTTGGAAAGCTGCTTCTAATGGCTGGTTGGGGCGTATAGAAGCGACTCTAACAGGCTGGGGGACTAAAGTAACATTTTTTTCTGTTGGTTTTAGCCAATAAACGTTAGGGCTTTGCTCATTAGCTGGCTGCTTATTAGCTGGCTGCTTAGTTGATGGCTGTGTTGGCTGTTGGATGCGCCCAGAGGGGTTTGGTGGTGTGGGAGTATTGCTGGAGTGTGTAGTAAACCAAGCCACACCGCCACCCACCGCTACAACCACTGCTGAGACGGCTGCAATTGCGCCAGAAGAAATACGATTAGATCCTTGTTGGTCTTTCATGTTCAAAACCTTCCTGACTGAGGGCTGATTTGGTAGTTATGTGAGGAGCAGCCTGGTTAAGGACGATACTTATAACTGAAGAGTTTCCTGCTACCTGGAGAAGACTTTACGCCTCAAAAGGCGATTATTTTTAATTCTGCAAGTACGTAATTCAATTTTAGAATTTATATTTCTAATCCGTCACCTGCCAAATTATGTAAATCTCATTCTTTTTGAAGATGAGTAAAGATTAAATTTACAACGCAAAGAAACGCTGAGTAAAACGCAGAGGAACGCAAAGTAAAGTATTTATTCCTCTGCGTAAACGTTTATGTTTAATTTTTTACCTGAATGGCGGCAGTAATCCACTGATGAAGTGTAGTTGTAACCTCCTCAATGACAATTTCTTGAGATTTGCGGGTTGCTCTTTCTACAACTTCGACTTTGCCATTGGCGATCGCTCGTCCGGTTACAATTCTATAAGGTATGCCTATCAAGTCAGCATCTTTAAATTTCACTCCAGCGCGTTCGTCGCGGTCATCTAGTAAAGTTTCAATTCCCCTAGAATTGAGTTCTGTGTAAAGTTTTTGGGCGATTTCGATTTGTTGAGGATCGTTTATGTTGGGAATTGTGATGATCGCGTGGTAGGGTGCGATCGCAACTGGCCAAATAATCCCATCTTTATCATAAGATTGCTCTACAGCAGCTTGTGCTAATCGTGACACACCCACGCCAAAACAACCCATAAGTAGCGGCTTTTCTTCACCCTGTTCATTGGTATAAGTTGCTCCCATCGCTTGGGAGTATTTTGTGCCTAATTGGAAGATGTGACCTGCTTCAATTCCACGGGTGTTGAAGAGAGTTTGTTCTGGGTTATGGATGGCGCGATCGCCTGGTCTTGCCTTTCGTATATCTACTATACCGCTTGGTAACTTAAATTGCTTATTCCAATTAGCACCAACTACGTGATAGCCAGCTTCATTCGCGCCTGTAACAAAGTTTTTTAAATCAACGGCTGTTTGATCTACTAAGCGCAAAAACTTAGGATGGATCTGTTTATTAGCAGTAATATACTCATCTGCGATGTCTGGCGCAATGTAGCCTAAAGGTAGAGATTTAGTTGTCCATGCTTGCTGCGCTTCTACATTTGGTACATTCAAACTAATAATAGTTTTAGCACCATACTCAGGAGCTAATTTGGTCAATTCATTTTGCAACTTGACTTCATTAACTTCCTGATCGCCTCGGATGCTCATCAAAACTAACACCGTTATACCATTATCATAAACTGTCTGATAAAGGACATTTTTCACCAATTGAGTGGGAGAACAGTTGAGGAGTTGACAAACTTTTTCAATCGTCTCCGTTCCAGGTGTATCGCGTTTCTCGTAGTTTGTAAACCTTGAAATTTCAGCGTCAATTGGTAAAGAAACAGCCTTTTCTACGTTAGCAGCGTATTTACCATCCTCAGTGTAGAGAACTTCGTCTTCACCAGCTTCTGCCAAAACCATAAATTCTGTGGAACCAGAACCACCAATTGCACCAGAATCGGCTTCCACTGCCCGAAAAGCTAAACCAGAACGTCGCAGCATATTGCTGTACGCTTTATACATATTCTGGTAAGTTTCTTTGAGGCTGGCTTCATCAGCATGGAACGAGTAGCCGTCCTTCATGATAAATTCCCGTCCGCGCATCAAACCAAAGCGAGGGCGAATTTCATCGCGGAATTTGGTTTGAATTTGGTAGAGATGTAGTGGTAACTGGCGATAAGAGCGAATCATATCACGAGCGATCACTGTGATTACTTCCTCATGAGTTGGGCCTAATCCTAATTGTTGCTCACGGCGGTCAATTAGGGAAAACATAATTCCCTCAGCTTTGGTGTAAGTGTCCCAGCGTCCCGATTCCTTCCATAAATCAGCTGGTTGTAATTGTGGTAGGAGACATTCTTGTGCGCCTGTAGCATTCATTTCTTCCCGCACAATCTGGGAAACTTTTTGTAATACCCGCCACATCAGAGGGAGATAAGCATAAATACCGCTACCGATGCGACGAATGTAGCCTGCACGGAGTAATAATTTATGACTAGGAATCTCAGCATCAGCTGGATCATCCCGCAGTGTAACAAATAACATTTGTGAAAGTCGCATCGTTTATTCCCTTTCCAGAATCTCTAATTTGTTTATAAACCACCTGGCGATTAGAAATCGCCGCCACACAAATTCAAAGTCTGCCTGGGCGGACTAAGAAGGTATCCTAGTACTTGAACTTGCGTGGTGTCGGCATCTTACAGCCGTTAAGATGTGGCATGATAAAATCTTTGCAACTATTTAATCTAGGTCTAGGTTATGAGTCCTTTGACAAACGGAGTGGCTTTGCGATAAATTGAGCGACTTTGATTCTGGCTTGCACTTTTTAAAACTACGGTATATACACAAGTCTCTTGACCTGCAATGGCATTGTATCGACTGACAATGACATTGCATTGACTAATAATGGCATTGCATCGATTAACAATGGCATTGCATTAACTAACAACGGCATTGTATCGACTGACAATGGCATTGCATCGACTAAAGGATTTCCAAAAAATAAATTATCTAAATAAACAAACCACTTCAGATGCAGAGAATACACAGAGAAAAGAAATAGAGAGGATTTTTGCATCATGTTTGTCTGTATAGCTGTGACTTCAATTGTCAGGGCATTTTATAGCCGTTAAGATAGCTTAAAAGAAATAACCCCACCAGGCGATTATAAATCGTGGCATCTTCAGGAGAAACTACTTTGGCAGATGTAATTTATCAAGCACAGCCACCCTTAAAATTTATTCCTCCAGCATTTAACCCCTTAGTTTTACGAATTGTCCATCTGTTGCTACCCAGTTGGATAAACTGGCAAACAGCTATTACTCAAATTGAAGGGGACAACGTAGAGGTTTTAGTGGATCTCTATCGCCAGTTTCAGGAGGATAAGATCCGTTTTATGCTGGCATTTCGCCATCCTAAAACAGACGATCCATTGTGTTTGACTTACTTGCTGTCTCAACTCGTGCCAAAGGTAGCACGATCGCAAGACACAGCGCTACAACTTCCAATTCACGCTCATTTTATCTACGATCGCGGCATTCCTCTATGGGCAGGTTCTCATGTTGGCTGGATTGCTTCTCATTTAGGTGGGACTCCGATTCAGCGAGGTAAGGCTGACTGGACGGGATTACGTTCGGCGCGTGACTTGTTTGCCAATGGGAAATTTCCAATGGCGGCTGCGCCTGAAGGTGCTACCAATGGTTTATCGGAGAATATTAGCCCCTTAGAACCTGGTATAGCCCAATTAGGCTTTTGGTGTGCTGAAGATTTGCACAAAGCTAGACGCGACCAACAGGTTCTAATTGTACCAGTTGGGATTAAATATAGTTACGTTGATGCTCCTTGGGATGCGATCGCTAATCTTTTAAGTGAATTGGAAGCGGCTAGTGGTTTACCTGTGAATGCAGCAGAAAAGGCTTCTATAGAGTCGCTTTATCCCCAGTTGTTGACTTTGGCAGAACATTTAGTTTCATTGATGGAAAAATTTTATACGCGCTTTTATCATCTAAAGCTGGCAGATATCAAAACAGTAGTAGGAGAAGTTGAAGATAGAAATGAGGCATTAGCAGTTCGTTTGCAAGCTTTATTGAATGCAGCGTTACTAATATCAGAACAGTATTTTGATTTGCAGTCAAAAGGTACTTTAAGTGACCGATGTCGGCGGGTAGAACAAGCTGGGTGGAATTATATATTTAGAGAAGATTTTAAGGATGTAAAAGGAGTATCTGTTGTTGAAAGAGCTTTAGGCGATCGCGTTGCTGAAGAAGCGAATGCACGGATGTGGCACATGCGGTTAGTAGAAAGTTTTGTAGCAGTTTCTGGTAATTATATTCGAGAAAATCCCACAGTAGAAAGGTTTGCTGAGACGACATTAATTTTATGGCAAATGATTGCTAAAATTAAAGGCGATAAAGGTGTACATCGTCCACAATTGGGTAAGCAAAAAGTCAAAATTACTGTGGGTGAACCCATATCTATTTCTGAGCGTTACCCAACCTATAAGGAAAATCGTTTGGGTGCTAGACAAGCTGTTGCTGAAGTGACGAATGATTTACAACACGCATTAGAAAGTTTAATTTGATTAAAAGGGTTGCATTTTTTGATAGTAACCATAATAAAGCTGTCAGTCGTCAGGAGGCTTATTGATTTTGACCCCTGCTTCCTAACTCTCTTAACTAGCAAGGTGCTATGTAAATACTCAAGTGTCATCCGAATTGGATATTACTTTCTAAAATAGATTGATGATAAGTCAATTTCAATGCCTTTACTTTCTAGCAATGACATTTTTTTATTAGATAATTAACATGTATAGAACAAAACAGATGTGTAGTGCTAAAAATAGCATTTTGTAACCCTTACTCCTTGGTGACAATAGAGGATTAATAAAAATTAATCAACTACAACAAAACTTTTGTTGGTTAATAACAATCTAGAAGAGAATTATTAGAACATCATCACGATTAAAAATAATTAATTTAATTTTGTCCATAAGTTACAAAAAAATCGCTGAATCAGATTTATTAGGGTCAACAGCAAAAGCACGAATTTCACTCATCTTGTTAAACCTGAGTCAAGTTATAAGCTTTACTTTGATGCAATTTCGTCAGAAAGAGCATTAATAATTTCTCTTAAGGGGCGATCGCTGTTAGACTCTTCTGGTGTTTCTTTACCCAAAGATGTATCCTTCACCAAGCGGTAAACATCAGCTGCTCCGGAAAAAATGCGCTCAGTCAGACCTACCTCCTGAAAGGTTTCGGCAATCTCTTCCATTTCCCCTATCCAACGATGTGCTTTTGGTGTCATGGATGGAATGGAACGGGTGAGTATAGCAGCAAGTTGCGGTTGGCTGCTAGATACTTCTTCCCATAGTTGCTCATCCAAGCCCAAGCGATGGGCGGCAATCAGTAATTCTGTACCAATCGCTGTCAGTCCTTTTGTCAAGGCGGCGTAAGACATCTTCAATCCAGAAGCTTGACCAATTTCATCGCCAATTACTCGTATATCCAACCCATAATTTTGCAGTTGTTGAAATTCAACGGCCTGTTTTCCTGAAGCATAGATGCGGGTACGACCAGGAACTCTGGGAGGTGGGCCAATAATTGAGGCATCTACGAATGTGACTCCCACTGATTCGATGATTTGGGCAACACGTTTTACTTTTTGGGGTGCAACTGCATTACAATCAACGTACAGAATCTGTTTCTTTACATTGCCTATTACCTCAGCTACAAGATTCGCTGCTTCTGTTGCGGCGGCGGGGACTAGAACTGATAGCACTACATCAGATTCAATTACTAGTTGTCTGAGAGAACCTACATCTTGGATGTTGCCTGCGGCGGCTAATTGCCGAGTTCTAGGACTGCGATCGTCCAGGGCAGCAATGGTCTTCAATCCATTTTGATTGAGAACAGATGCGATCGCCTGTCCCATGTCACCCGGGCTTAAAATACCAACTGTTTGAATTTGCATGGAAAGCTTGATTATCTGTAATTCAGCTTTTGGCTAATACGCTGACTTTGGTGATTGAGTCATGAAATAATTACGGTAAATTGATAGAATTACCGTGATTATCTAAATAGGAATTTATCATAAATCATTCTTAGGAAGCAAGTTACCTGATGATTCAAAAAGCAGATGTATTTTGATTTGTCCTAGCTTTTCTACGCAGAAGGTTGGAAACTTGTTGATAAACTTTTAGCTGAAGGAACCACACTGTTATTCTCTGCTAAAGCAAAGTGATTTTCTTAATTAATATTTAGATCGTATAAAAAGTGCTGGTGTTACTGTTACCAAAAGAGGAGTTATGACTCAAGAACTATGGACAGAAGTTGATCGTTACATCACTGATTTGCTTGTACCTTCTGATCCTGTGTTAGATGCTGCTCTTCAGGCTAGTGATGCTGCTGGTTTACCACCACATAATGTTTCGCCAAACCAAGGTAAACTGCTTATGCTATTAGCTTTAATCCATAAAGCACGGACTATTCTGGAGATTGGCACTTTAGGCGGCTATAGTACAATTTGGTTAGCTAGAGCATTGCCTGCTGACGGTCATTTGATCACCCTAGAGTCAAATCCCCAGCACGCCGAAGTTGCCCGCGATAATATTGCCCGGGCTGGACTAGCTCATCTTGTCGAGGTGCGTGTCGGCCGGGCAATAGATACACTGCCGCAATTAGCTAACGAGGAATACAATCCATTTGATCTGATTTTTATTGACGCAGACAAGCCAAGCAACCCAGAATATTTTGCGTGGGCGTTAAAGCTTTCCCGCCAAGGTAGCCTAATTATTGCCGATAACGTTGTTCGTAACGGAGCTGTGATTGAGGTGAACAGCGATGATCCTAACGTTCAGGGAGTGCGTCGTTTTAACGAATTGCTCAGTGCCCAAGCGCGTGTAAGTGCTACGGCAATCCAGACTGTAGGTAACAAAGGGTATGATGGCTTTGCGATCGCTCTTGTCATGCGTGAAAATTAGCTTTGTCTTACTATACCAACAAAAATAGAGGTAAAATTTTTACCCCTACAAATTTATCTATTATTTTAAGAATACCTAGAGAAGTTTATTGCTCTGAAGTTAAATGACTTTCTAGCAAAGATGCGATCGCTTCAGGATGAATATTCTTGTATTTTTTGTTACCAAGCTGTAAAACACAGTTGGGAGCGCTGCCACAGCATTTTTGGCAACTAGTATGTTCAATGTTAACTTTGTCTAACAAACCGCGATCGCACAAAGTTTTTTCTAATTCTGATAATAAACCTTTACCACCACGTTTGAGGCAACCGCCCTTTTGACATACCATAATCCTCGCTTTCGGTTGAGGTGGTAAATCTTGCTTTGGACACGCATCAATTGGTGTCACACGATAGGCTTTAATTTTTATTTTACTTGTGCGCGAGTCTACCTTACTATGACCACAAACGCGAATTTGCTGACCGGGAACTAAAGATGAACTTAGTAAACGGCGTAACTCTTTAGGCAGTTTAATTTCCACATTTCCAGATGGAACAGCTAATTGCAAATATTTATATTTTCCTGGTTCACCACCAACAAAACCTAGTAACTGTCCTTCAAGGTTCAATTCTGATAATGTCAAATACTTGTTACCCATGATTGATAAAAAGTTAGAAGTGAGGAGTTAGAAGTGAGGAGTTAGGAGTGAGGAGTTAGGAGTTAAAATTTATAGCTCATAACTCTTAACTCTTAACTCCTAACTATTTTTACGCGAGGCGTTTAGCTTCTACTGTTTGAGGTAAATTTGCTGTGTCTGGCAATTCACGAAATTCTAATTCCCAACCATTTGCTAGGGTGAGAATCTTACCATCATTTCCATCGGTTTGTTTGACGACTTCTTCTTCAAGGTCTTTTTTAGCAACGTAAACTACTAAAGTACCGGCGTCATTCATGCGTAGCATTACTTTCATGAGATTCCTCAACAGATTCTAGTTCTTTTTTCATACAGCCGACGACGAACCCTGTTTCTAAGAAATGCACAGCATAGATATAGGAAGTCTGCAAATATGTGCCTATACTCGCTATGTAGCCGATATCTCCTTTGTTTACTAAAACTTGGCCGACTTCCTTACCAGGAAAAGTACCATCGTTTTTGAGTAGTTTCCGAACTCTGACTTTTTCACCAATTTCAAAAGCAGGTGGCAAGTTTAGTTCTAATTCATCGCGTTGCATGAGAGTACCTCTGTTCTCTGACCAAATTCAATAATTCTTCTGTCGTCAAACTGCGTTTTTTCTGTACCGATTGATGGCGCACTGCGTCTAAAACAGATTGGGTTTCTTGGGAGTTCAAGAAAATTCCATGCTGCTCTAGCAAGTTTGAAACCAAATGCCGTCCAGAATGTTTTCCTACTACTAAACGCCGTTCCCAACCCACCTCTTCGGGTGCAAATGGTTCGTAGGTAGTGGGATTTTGCAATACCCCGTGAGCATGGATGCCAGATTCGTGAGCAAAAGTATTTTCGCCAACGATCGCTTTCCAGGGTGGTAAATCTGCACCAGATGCGGCTGCAACTAGTTGAGACAGTTCCAGCAAACTGGGAGTGTCAATGCCCAAATCAACGCCGTAGATGCGTTTGATCGCCATGACAACTTCTTCTAATGCGGCATTTCCCGCCCTTTCACCCAATCCGTTAACTGTGGTACTCACGGATGAGGCTCCGGCTTTAATACCTGCAAGGGCGTTGGCAGTTGCCAGACCAAAATCATTATGCGTGTGGATTTCTAGGGGAATCGTCAACGCTGAAACCAGCCTTTGGACTTTGGTATAGGTGGTGAAGGGGTCGAGAACTCCTACAGTGTCGCAGAAGCGGAACCGGGATGCACCCCATTCTTGGGCATAAAGTGCTACATCTAACAGGAAATTATCATCAGCCCTGGAAGAATCTTCGCCGCCGACTGCTACCCAAAGACCTTGATCGAGGGCGAAGTTAATTGAGTCTTTGAGTTTTTGTAAACTTACTCGCCACTGACCATGAAACTTAGTGGCAATTTGGATACCAGAGACGGGAATAGCAATATGTACCCTGTTCAAACCACAGGCGATGGAAGCCTTAATATCTGAGATAACAGCACGGTTCCAGCCCAAGAGTTTTGCTTGTAAACCTAAGTGAGAGATTGCGGCGATCGCCCGCGTTTCTTCATCACCCATTGCCGGTATACCCACTTCTAATTCGGGAATACCAATGTCATCAAGAAATTTAGCGATCGCAACTTTTTCTTCTAGGGTAAAAGCAACACCTGCTGCTTGTTCGCCATCGCGCAATGTAGTGTCATTAATTATGATTTGATTCATTGCAAATATCCCTCTCTTGGAAGTATTCTTAATAACCTTTATCTCTACAATTCCCAGCGATGGTAAATGCTAAAAATATCACAATTCATAATGTAGGATACATGATCCTTTATTATTTACCGATGATCAGCATCACATCTGTATGGGAGGGAACTAAAAACATGTATAATTTACTAATTGTTTTTACCGATGTCATTTGGCATTTCTTCGATTAGCAATGAACTGATATAGCTATTAGCAAACCCTGAACAAAGTAAAACACAGAATCCAGCAATTAAGGATGTAATCATCTTCGTGACCTCAGATTTTTTAGAGCATTGGAGTGTAATTTCGGCAGGTAATGGTACTCAAAGGTAAAAGGTTCAAAAGAGCTAACTTTGTTCTGCTAGCCAGTCAAAAATCTTTTCTAGCTGTTCCAAATCAACTAAACCATACTGCCAGAGAAGCATCGGTATTGGTCCGTTTTCTAATTCACGGTGTCGCAGAGCTACAGCAATATCGGCATTTGAAAGTTCAAGTTCGTTGTGCAAAAAATTCAAAAGTTTTATATCTCTGTTAGGAGTCGCCATAATTGAACTTTCAATTTCTTAATTTGGAAAAAATTAAAATTCATAAATTTCCAGTCTTGTTTGCTCATTTCACCTTTGTAATTGTCGCTAAATGTCAGGAAAATTTCAGATTTATAAGACTGGATAAAATCTAAAACTCGCTTAATCTCTCTCAGTCTGCAACAAATTCTGTTAGCGTACAGTAGCTTCAACTTCTAAAGCTATTCGAGCTTTGTGCATCTATAACAAAGACGCGAGTAAGGAGTGGGGTATGAAAAACTTTTCATTTGTACTCAGGACTCATCACTGTAATCCCAGCAACGCTCAAGCCAGTCTAATAATTCGTGACGAGAAGCAAGAAATTGCATAATTGTACTGCGAATTAGAATTACTTCGAGCAAATTGTTCACTTGCACTCGTAAAGAACCATCGGGGGGACAAGAACTGTTAATTTTTAACTCTTGCAAACGGTGATAGATTCGCCAGCGATCGCTCAAAGGAATCTGTAAAACTTGATCGCCTAAAGTATGATTTGTCATTTGTCCTTTGTCCTTTGTCCTTTGTCAGTTGTCCTTTGCTAATGACTAATGACTTTTAACGCCTAAAGTTTGCAGTTGTTTTTCGAGTTGCTCTATGCGCGAGAGCAAAGAACGAATCACGGTTGCTTCCACATCGGGTAGCTTTCCATGTTCTAAAGGAGAAAGGTTGGCGCTTTCGTTCCGGGAAATAATTCGACCGGGAACTCCGACAACTGTACAATCGTTGGGGATATTCCGTAAGACAATGGAACCTGCACCAATACGGACGCGATCGCCAATTTGCAGATTACCCAAAACTTTCGCACCCGCCCCGATCACTGCATTTTTACCCACTGTGGGATGACGCTTACCAGTTTCTTTACCAGTTCCGCCAAGGGTGACGCCTTGGTAAATCAGTGTATAGTCGCCCACGATCACAGTTTCGCCAATCACAACACCCATTCCGTGGTCGATAAACACACCCTGACCAATTTCTGCGCCTGGGTGAATTTCAATTCCTGTTAAAAATCGCCCCAAATGAGAAATTAAGCGAGGGATAAAACCCACACCTCGACAATGTAACCAGTGAGCAAGACGATGCAAACATAAGGCGTGCAATCCAGGGTAGCAAAACACTACTTCTAGCCAATTACGTGCTGCTGGGTCGCGCTCAAAAATAATGCGAAAATCACTCAATAATGGCTCAAAAAAAACGCCAGAGAGGAAATTTTTCAGCATGGATGTATGGGCAGAATCCTGCGTTTTGGTAGTCTGGCGATTGCTAATACTGTCTAAAGACTGTTGCATCGGTAATGTCTATCTGGTAGAAAAGCCATTTGCTATTTTTATGCTTATATCAGGTGACTTCTAACTCGATAGAAAACCCAATGCTGATTGGATTTATTGGATTGATTAAGGTTGTACTCAAACGCCTAAACCTGTACCCCAAGATAAACTTAAAATTTATCTTGGGGTACGGGTGCTAGTGTTTAACGATAGGGGTACTAGTATTTTTGGGGCATGGGTTAAGAATTTCTATGCTCTCTACAAGAAACTTTACCTGCAAGCCTTTGCTAAGATTTCGTCAAGATATTTTGCAATATATTAAACTGTACTCAGATGCACTCAAATATGAGTTTGATCAGGCTACAAATTAATATTCTGTATATGCTACTACTATTAGTATCCTATTATCTCCATAGGCGAAAGACAGGTTTCTTTATTTTCTTTTAGGATTTCCTGTCTGTATGTATATATACGTTTCAAAATATAGTTATCGCTCATAGTGAATATCTTATTATATAAATGTGTTGAAGGAAAGCATTTCAATGAGTGCAAATTATCGGAATCCGATTTGATTACTGAATCACTTGAGTAAAACAACAAGGGTTTTCCTTGTGCAGTAAATTATAGAATAGACAAAAGTACCTACTAAATTGGCGAAGTGTGCCAAATCCTTGCTGAAGACAACCCGGAACTGAGTAATAAGAACTAACTTTGAATACTTTTATTATTTTTTCAATTGTTCTAAATAAACAGCAACCTTTATCATAATGCTGTTACATCTTTGTTAAGAATAGTTACAATTTCTTAACACAAGGGAATTTGATTATGGCAGTCTCACTTGAGAATAATGCCCCACATCAGGTTGTTATAGTTGGTGGTGGTTTTGGTGGGCTGTATGCAGCTAAGGCCCTGAATACAGCGAATATAAATGTTACTCTCATTGATAAACGTAACTTTCACCTGTTTCAGCCGCTTTTATATCAAGTTGCCACAGGTACGCTATCACCTTCTGATATTTCCGCACCATTGCGATCTGTATTTAAGAAAAGCAAGAACACAAAGGTGTTGTTGGGAGAAGTAAATGATATTGATCCAAAAGCGCAACAAGTTTTTTTGGGTGATGAAGTAGTACCTTATGATACATTAATTGTCGCCACAGGTGCTAACCATTCCTATTTTGGTAAGGAGAACTGGGAAAAAGTTGCTCCTGGTTTGAAAAGTGTGGAAGATGCGATAGAAATGCGTCGCCGGATATTTGGCGCATTTGAAGCAGCAGAAAAAGAAACTAATCCAGAAATTCGCCGTGCTTTCTTGACTTTTGTGATTGTGGGGGGTGGCCCGACCGGTGTAGAATTAGCAGGTGCGATCGCGGAATTAGCACACAAAACTCTCAAAGAAGATTTCCGCAGCATCAACACTTCAGAAACGAAAATTTTACTATTACAAGGGGGCCCTCGCATCCTTCCACACATTGCGCCAGAGTTATCGAAATCAGCAGCAGTATCTTTACAAAAGTTGGGTGTCGAACTCCACACTCACACCAGGGTGACAAATATTGAAGATGATATCGTTACTTTCAAGCAAGGCAATGAATTTACAGAAATTACCTCAAAAACTATATTGTGGGCAGCAGGTGTCCAAGGTTCTGGAATGGGGAAAGTCTTAGCAGAAAGTACAGGTGTAGAGTGCGATTACTCTGGGCGTGTAATTGTAGAACCTGACTTGTCTATCGAGGGTTATGACAACATTTTCGTAATTGGAGATTTAGCTAACTTCTCCCACCAAGATAGTAAAGTTTTACCTGGTGTTGCACCCGTAGCTAAACAACAAGGAGAGTATGTAGGTAAACTAATTCGACGACGGCTTCAAGGTCATACTTTGCCACAATTTCATTACAACGATGTGGGTAGTTTGGCGATGATTGGGCAAAATTTAGCTGTTGTAGATTTAAGCTTCATCAAACTCACAGGTTTCCTTGCTTGGGCATTTTGGCTATTAGTTCACATCTACTTCTTAATCGAGTTTGACACTAAATTACTAGTAGTATTTCAGTGGGCGTGGAATTATATCACTCGTAATCGTCGCTCTAGATTGATTACAGGTCGAGAAACTTTTGTAGAAACGAAAACTGTTAAAAATAGCGTGCAACAACCTTCTGTGACACCTCTGTAACTTTATGCATCACATAAGGAGCTATTAGAGTCAGGACTTACGCAATAACTCTCTAAAACTCTTATTCCTTTGTGTTCTTTGCGTCCTTTGCGGTTCGTTTTATCATGATTTTGCGTAAGTCCTGAGAGTGATGAGTGCAGTGTGGTGGCAAATCTTGGGCGAAGATTAGCTGTTCCAGGAAAAGAATATGGGGATAAGATACCGCCCTAAGCTATTTTGGCAATTTGGCAGTTCATAACTTCAAGTTGCAGTTTAAATGGAGATATCAACACAACGGGACAGCGAAGAAGTTGTACGAGGGATAAGGTAAAACTTCCTGCTTCTGGTGTCCCAGCTATGCCAGTTGTTGAGTGAGTGCTGTAGAAACGCTCTACATAATTGATACAGCGCTCACCAGAGTTCAGTTCCCGCTCTGCAACTGGCTAGAAATCAACAAAATCAAATATAGCTGAGATAGCAAAACGCTTGCTGGTGCGCGAATGACCTTCGCCAAGGCTGAACATTTCGATTTTCGAGACTCATTTAGGACTTACGCAAAAAACCTCTCAAACTCTGATTTCTCCGTGTCGCGCCAGTTACTACCCTGCGGGAACGCTAAAAGCGAACAAGTCGGGAAACCGCAAGGGCGCACTGGCTTCTCTGTGTACTCTGTGATACCCTCCAGGAAGCCACTTCGTGTCTACGTTTTTCCGTTATCTGTGCATAAGTCCTGTGATTAATGGAGTTCAAATACTCGTTAACGGAGTTCAAAGGTGGATTCATCCGGTTCAAATACTCGTTAACGGAGATAAAAGGTGGATTCATCCGGTTCAAATACTCGTTAACGGAGATAAAAGGTGGATTCATCCGGTTCAAATACTCGTTAACGCAGTTCAAAGGTGGATTCATCCGGTTCAAATACTCGTTAACGCAGTTCAAAGGTGGATT
>NZ_JBALFV010000119.1:0-26917 GCF_036916735.1 Nostoc sp. | reverse complement strand
TACTGCTTCTCTGCGTGGCGTAACCATCCCTACTAATTACTATTTCCGGTTTCCTTCCTGATTATACTCTCCCCAAAGTAACAAAAGAGGGATAACCTTTCCTGATTGTGATCATTCCATTAGAGAAAGCCGCTACATTATCATTGGTGTATCTAGGTTTAGAGAAATCTTAGTCGTTGCCTATAGTCAGCAAGCGTATTGTAAATGATTGTAGTCCTATTAAGAGGGAGCATCCCACTTTTTTGCATGTCATTGCGAGCGAAGCGTTCGCAAAGCATCTCGAAGAGAAGCAATCACAAAATCCTCCAACTCAAAGCGAGTCCATGCAATTGCTTGTCTGCAACACGCTCTTGCGTTTGTCTTTCCTCCTTTCTACGAGACGCACTCGCGTTCGCAATGACAATTATTTTCTCATTAAAAAATAAAAACTGGGATGCACCCTATTAAGAAGTTATACGGTATAACAAACAAACATATTCGATTGACTTGAGTTTACACAGAAAACTGTTGCTCAAACCCTATGATGTGATTAATTAAAAATTTTATCTGAAAATTGACACATTTAAGAGGGAAATAGTTAAGTACTTTTTGGCGAAAAATGCCAAAGAATTACATAAAAACCGCAAAATTGACGATGAAGACAGTAAAACCTGATTGACATTTGTATAAAACAGAAGAAAATACTTGTAACAAACTCTACTGAATTGCAGATAAAAAACCGTTAAGTTAATGAAACTGATAAATGTAATTCAGGCTACATAAAAATGCGCCTAGAGCAGTTGCAAGCCTTTCTAGCGATCGCCCAAATCGGCAGCTTTCAACAAGCAGCGCGAAGATCAGGTGTTACGCAATCGACGATTAGTCGCCAAATCCAGGCATTAGAAGCAGATTTAGGTATAGAACTGTTTCACAGAACTAGTCAGGCAAAATTAACACTGGCTGGTGAATGTTTACTACCCCGTGCCCGCAAAATTTGCCAAGAATGGCAGACAGCTACAGAAGAATTAGCTAATTTAATCTCCGGAAAACAGCCAGAACTTTGCATTGCCGCGATTCACTCCCTTTGTGGATCTTACTTACCCCCAGTGTTACAAAAATTTTGCCATGATTATCCAGATGTGCAATTGCGGGTGACTTCATTAGGAAGCGATCGCGCCCTCAAAGTCCTCAAAGATGGATTAGTAGATTTAGCAATTGTGATGAATAATCGCTTTTTAACCACTGGTAGAGAAATGGTGGTAGAAGTACTTTATGATGAACCGATAGAAGTTCTTACCGCAGCCAATCATCCACTAGCCCAATATGAATGCGTTCCTTGGTCGGAGCTAATTCGTTATCCTCAAGTGGTTTTTAAAGATGGTTATGGGATGCAGCGCTTAATACAAGATAAATTTGAGCGAATGGAAGCTACACTCCAAGCGGCTTTAGAGGTAAATACCCTAGATGCCTTCCGGGGAGTAGTGCGCCAAGGAGAACTGATAGCTTTGCTACCTCAATCAGCATTAGTCGAAGCTCGTCTTGACCCTACCCTAGCGATTCGTTCTTTAGCTAGCAATAGTACTGGTGGTTTAGGAGATTCCAGTTTGACTCGTCGGGTAGTTATGGTCACAACTCAAGACCGACTGCAAATTCCCCCCATTAAGCACTTTTGGCAACTCGTGCGCGAAAATATGCCATTACAGATTGACCAGCAGCGATCGGCTTCTTAAGTCAGTAAACTAAAAAGTTTTATCTTTTATCTTTTCTTATATAGATATATAGAAAAACTCAAAACCCTGATGATTGTGAAGAGTAGTTATTAAACATTGCCTAAATTGGCTCATTTTAGGCAATGTCCAATTGCTTTGTCACAGAAGAAAAGAATTGTGGCTTATTCAGAAAGTACTGCCTAAGTTCTCTTTTAGACAAAGTTTGTTAAGTGCGTAACTTTCTGCATGAATGCTACTAAAACCCCGACTAGGACTGTGGAACCCATACAGAAACGGAACCAGCATTGCATTGAAAATCAGCCCAGCCCTCATCATTCGTTGTAATGGGTTCGCTAATATGTTCGGTGATATCAATGTAAGTCCTGTTGGGTTGCCCAACTTCCATCCACTTAGTCCCTTCTCCTCCATTACTCAGAACAACCGCCATACCGCCAGGATGTTCTTCATCTCCTAAGCGTGTCCAGCCGATTGTATTAGCGTGGTCGAAGTAATCGTATTGGTCGCCATAAGCATAGGTTTGACGAGCGTGCAAAAATTTATCAATTATCCATTGATGACTATCGAGCCAAATCTCATACTCATTGCCATCAGGGCCTTTATCCTTGTAATTAGCACCATAGTAATCGGCATAGAAGATACAGGGATAACCTTCACTTCGCAGTAGAATCAACGCATAAGCTAACGGTTTAAACCAGCTTTCTACTACAGACTCCAACGACTGCAAGGGTTGAGAATCGTGATTGTCTACTAAGGTGACGGCTAAAGCAGGTTGCTGTTGCACCAAAGTATTATCAAATATCTGCCGCATATCGTAATCATTGCCTTGTTTGCTGGCAGCGCTAAAGTTATAGTGCAATGGCGCATCAAACAACATCACATCACCACCGGTAATGTTAAGGAAATGGTGCAGCGCTTCAACTTCATAAGACCAATATTCACCAACGGCAAAGAGATCGCGACCTGCCTTTTGGCGACAGTGAACCAGCCATTCTGGGAAAAAGCCAGCCCTAACGTGTTTAACGGCATCAAAACGAAAGCCATCTATATCAGTGGTTTCTACAAACCATTCACCCCAGCGATTCAACTCCTCGCGCACTTCTGGACTCTCCATATCCAGATCGCATCCCATGAGATAGTCGAAAGCGCCTTTTTCTAGGTCAACGTTATCGTCAAAATGTTTATCTTTGAACAGATAAACTGCGTTTTCACCTTCGTTGTAAATATTGTAATCAACTGCGTCGAAGTGCCACCAGTGCCATTCCATATCAGAGTATTTGCCCTGGCGACCTGGGAAGGTAAAGTGAGTCCAGACTTTAATCTTTTGCATTTCACCAATGGGCTGGTTGCGATCGTCTGGATTATAAGGCGTTGCTTCCACCTCTTCGGGTTCGTCTGCACCTAACTTATGGTTCAAGACAACATCAGCATAGACTCGAACGCCAGCAGCTTTTGCCGCCTTGACAGCAGCGATATATTCGTCTTTTGTGCCGTACTTTGTCCGAACCGAGCCTTTCTGGTCAAACTCGCCTAAATCGTACATATCATAGACACTGTAGCCGACATCGAAGCCACCTGTTGTTCCTTTGTAAGCTGGGGGTAACCAAACAGATGTAACACCTGCATCAGCTAAGTCTTTGACTTTATCTTTAAACTCATTCCAAAGATTGCCATCTGGAGGGATATACCAATGGAAGTACTGCATCATTACACCATTCAGTTGAGCCATGTGTATCCCTGTAGTAAAATTTACGATAAATTGTGATTCATGACACGAAAACTATACATTAAGTTTTATTTTTTGTGTCTAAATAGAAACAAAAATCTATTAATAAACTGCGATCAACTTATATTGTTTTCTTGTGTGGATGATAGTTCTTCAGCTAGGTTTTTCTGGAGTGCTTCCAATACCGCGATCGGGTCAGTCGGTTCCTGCATCAATTCAGCTTCAGAATCATGCCGATTTATAACATTAGGCAAATCGGTGCGGAGTTCTTCTAATAGAGCAATAATCTTGGCAATTTTTTGCTCGGAGAGCAGGTTAAGCTGTAGCATCAATTGCGCCCGTTGTTCGGCAAAGTTTTCTTGGCGAGTTTGTCGTACCAGGACTCCAGTTGAGATCACCAATGCAGCTGCGTCTAAGCCTTGACCTGACCAGCTAAACGGGGGCAGATTGAATGGCAAAAAGCGATCAAAAAAACTGCTAAAAATCCAGATAGCTAGTATGACTAGCAAACTATACAGAAATATCGATCGCCCAAAGAATGTAGCGATCGCTTCTAGTATCCTCTGGTGGACGGGAATCTCTCGAACTTCCTGGGTATGAAGTGAAATAATCGCTTCAATATTTTTTGAAATCGGGTCTGGTAATGGAGCCGTGATAACTTGATTTCGAGAAGCTTTTTCTTTAAGTTTGTTAGTACCTGTGAAGTATTTGTTGGCTGTGTCTGTTTTTTGTGTCATGCAGCAACTCCTGAATGTAGATGTTATTCGATTATTGCTTATCTTCTAATACTGTCAGTAAATGGATCTCAAAAGGCTGAAAATTTTGTTACATCGTGATTTACTTATAATGTATTAATCTAGTACATATTAATTTCATCATTTCATTTTTTTAAATTTTTCATAATTAGATTATAAGTAATATCTAAAACTTTAATCTACGTAAATTTAATTAGAAAAACTCCAAAAAATAAATTATCTAATTTCACCGAATAAAAACGACTCTCTTCTCCCCCTGCTAGAACCCGGATTTCTCACAAAAGTGTAAGCAGAGGAGGAAGAGGAGTGTGGGGTGTGGGGAGTGTGGGGGGTAAGACTTCTTCCCCATCCTCCCACACCTCCCACACCTCCCACACCCCTTGGATTTCTCACTTGTGAGAAATCCAGGTAGAAAGCTCCCTGCTCCCCTTCCCTAAAAGCGATGGGAATTTATTTTTTATAGGACTTACGTAAACTCTACGATTCTTGGCGTTCTTCTCTAACGAGACGCTGCGCGTTGGCGGAAGCCTCTGGTAGAGAAGGCGGTTCGATAAATTAAGCTTTTTAGCACTTTTTGCATAAGTTCTATTTTATTTGGAAGTCTCTAGCGTAGGCGTGGCTCACCGCAGGCATTGCTCTTTAGAGAAAAACTTTTTGGTTTACTTTAAGTGTCATAGTTATTTTCTACAAAGGACAATGGAGAAATGACAGTGGACAAATGAGAAGTCGGAGCGCTGGCTTTTGGCGATCTGAACTTCTCTTAAGAGAGACACTACGCGAACGGAGACAAAGGATAAATGAGCAATGTATTTAGGGAATTCCTGCAAAAAGTAGGTAGTGGAAATCATACAAGCGAGAATTTAACTCGCACCCAAGCAGCCACCGCTACTAAAATGATGCTGCTGAGTGAAGCTACACCAGCCCAAATCGGAGCGTTTTTGATTGCTCATCGAATCAAGCGCCCCACGGGGGAAGAGTTAGCAGGAATGTTGGATGCTTATGATGAACTCGGACCAAAACTGCAAGTTGTCTCTGAACGACCAGTGATCGCTTTTGGCATCCCTTATGATGGCAGAACACGCACAGCACCAATTAGTCCGGTAACAGCTTTACTACTCGCCGCAGTTGGACAACCAGTGATAATGCACGGTGGCGATCGCCTCCCAACTAAGTATGGATTACCTTTAATAGATATTTGGCAGCGTTTAGGAGTTGATTGGACTACTCTACCACTAGCAAAAACCCAGCAAGTGTTTGAGCAAACAGGAATCGGCTTTATTTATCTACCTCAGCATTTTCCCTTAACTAACAGTATTTGGGAGTACCGCGACCAAATTGGCAAACGTCCGCCATTAGCAACAATGGAGCTAATCTGGTGTCCTTGTGTCGGTAATGCTCACGTAATTGCTGGGTTTGTGCATCCGCCGACAGAAGGGATGTTTCAGATAGCTTTGGGATTACGAGGAGTCACAAAATTTACATTAGTGAAAGGATTAGAAGGTAGTTGTGATTTACCGCGCGATCGCAGTGCGATTATCAGCTTATCTTCATCCCTACCATCCCAAGAGGTGGAACGATTGCACCTCGTACCGCGTGATTACGGCTTTAGTACCAAGAACGTACCCCTTGCAACTACTGAAGAACTGGTGGCGGATATTCAAAAGGTTTTGGCAGGTGAACCAGGCGAACTAATGCAAACAGCCTTGTGGAATGGTGGATTTTACCTATGGCAGAGTGGTATTTGTTCAGACATGCCAGAGGGTTTAGCTAAGGCAGAAGAATTATTAACCAATGGTGCAATAGCAGCAAAACTCCAAGAACTCAGCCAGTTAATAAATTCACTCTCAGCAGCATTTGTACCAGTATAAACAGTTCAGTAAAAATAATTCGTAATTAATTAAGAATTACGAATTACGAATTACCAATTACAAATTATTTTCTTAGCTACTTCTCCAAAATAGATTTTTGTTGCAACCAGTCCTGACCTACTTGAATACTGATATCTGAACCAAGGTTGCCAGTACTTTCTACACGCACTTCGCCAAACCCCAAAGTGTTACGAATTGATTCGGCACTCTCACCATCTCCTTGCTGGGCGACAATATGAGTCACTTCTAGAGGTTCACCCCATGCCTTAGCTACATAGATGTTGCGATATCCAGATTTTTCCAAGGTTCTAATTAATGGTCGCAGGTTAGAGCGATCGCCACCTGTACTATCTTGAATTGCTACCCGTAAAGAGCGTGGGTCAGTCGTACTCGCCTGCTGCTCCTGTTCTGACTCCAAACCGAAGTGTTGAGCCATCAGTTTGGCAATACCATCTTTGTTGGGCAACCAATAGCTAGCATCAAACTCGCCTTTCTCACTAAAGCGACCTGGCAGCATTAACATTTGCATATTAGAGCGATTTGTTCGTACCCCAAAACCCATTAGCGCCACTAACTCTTCAACCGTCAAGTTGGTATCAATGTGGTCTTTAACTACATCCAGAACTTTAGGTAATTGAGTTACAGTAGCTGGGTTAAGTGTTTGATCCATCAAGGCACGAATAACCATTTGCTGCCGTTGAATCCGACCAATATCTCCGAGTTCGTCATGGCGAAACCGCAGCAATTGCAATGCCTGATCGCCATTAAGATGCTGCTTACCTGCCTTCAAATTGATGTATAAATGCTGAGAATCATCTTGGTACTTCATATCTTTGGGGACATAAACACTCACGCCACCCAAAGCATCGATTAGCTTGGCAACTCCCAAAACGTTAATTCGGATATAGCGATCAATTCCCGCGCCACCTAAGAGATTACTGACGGTTCTGGCAGTTAAAGCTGGCCCACCGTCAACATTGGCGGCATTAATTTTTTTCACCCCATACCCCTCTATTTCTGTGCGGGTATCTCTGGGAATGGAGAGCATAATTATTTTTTTCGTCTCTGGATCAAATTTGAGCAAGAGCATTACATCCGAGAGACCATCAAAGGAGTTGACTTGGGGCAGGTATTTGAGGTTTTTGGTTTCTTCTGGAGGATTTTGGATATCTGGGGGAAGTACGCTCATGCCCATAATCAAGAGATTAACCGAGCGAGTTAATTCTGAAAATCGTAGTACACCTCCAGAAATGCGATCGCTATCAAAGACCGCCTCATCCTGTGGACTTAGCTGGGCTTGTTGCAAAGGCGTACTGGTCAAAGACACCGCCAAAAGCGCCCCTGCTGTTGCCGATACCATTGCAATCCCACCCATACCTACCCAAAACCATAGCCAACGCCCGGATTTCGAGTTATGGGAAAGGGGAATTCTTTTACTGGACTTTGAGGCTTTTCCCGACTGGTTTTCTTCCGCCGAACTTCTTTGAATGGTCACAGATTTCCTCACACTTACTCAATAATCAAATTCGGTAAATTTGCAAACTAAAAACATCCAAACAAATCAACCCATAATAACTAACTATTAATTATCAGTGCTAATTTTTTTAATGTAGTGTCAACAACAACACTTATAGCAGCATTTTTCCTTCTTTTGGGCCAACCTAGAGATGTTTTACTGAAGTATGGCAATAATAAACTGGATTTGACTAGATATATAGATAAATCAACAGTAATTTTTTAGGAAATAAGTAAAATTACTGAAAATATCTCACCCGAAAAAATTAAGATAAGTACTTTCCTAGTACTCGTTCGGCTAAAGTAGTAAACCCTGGTAAACGCCCAGATTTGCCCTGTATTAGGCGCAAAATCAACCAGAAACTTACTAAAAAGTAACCTGATGTGAGAAAGCTATTCAGGATAAAAAGACGTAGCGGAAAAAAATCTGAAGTTGCTGCTTTGGTAGCTAATAATAGATATCCCAACAGCCAAGTAAGCGCCAAAGTAATAGACAGACGACTAATAGCAAGTTGTTCCCGACTTCCTTGGCCCCGATAGAGAGTCCACAAGGACGGAAAAAAACCGATGATTGGAATCAAATATAAAAGCAACTGTGTTTTGGGTATTGGATATTGGACATTGGGTATTGGGGATTGGGTACTAGGGATTGGGTACTGGGGATTGGAAGCAGACAAAGGAGAGACTTCTTGAATAATTTTTCCTTGTCCCTCTTGTCCCTCTTCTTCCCCCAGTCCCCAGCGATGCACTGAGCTTGTCGTTGGCGCAGCCTCTCGTAGAGAAGTGTTCCTAGTTTCTAGTCCCCAGTCCCCATTCTCTTTCGGTTCAAAATTTTCCATTTGGGTTTAGTCTAACTCCTGAACTAAAAGGATGAATAAGACTCATATAGTTAGAGATAATAATCTGTAAAGAAAGATTTTATTTAGTTCTATCCAGCAATCAGCTTAAAATGCAGACACGCAAGCTACTCGACTGGTGGCAAACATTCACACCAATAGCGCGAATCGGGGCGATCGCGTTATTCTTGCCGCTACTAGTTCTTAATGGTTGGGCACTTTCGGTATTTTTTAATTATTTCCATTCTCTCATAGTCATTTTAGTTGGAGCCTCAGTGCTAGCATTTCTGCTCAACTACCCCGTGAGCTGGATGGAGCATCATGGTGCTAGGCGAGAGCAAGTCGCTATTTTAGTATTTCTCTTGGCTTTATCGATTTTATTAGCCTTGGGTGTGACACTTTTTCCATTAGCCCTTACCCAAGCTCAACAACTGGTGGCTCGTTTGCCAGAGTTAATCGACTCTGGACGCTCTCAGTTAATGATATTAAACGAAAAAGCTGAGACTTATGGTTTACCAATTAACCTCGATGCTCTGGTAGTGCAAATCAACGATCGCGTCAAGGGACAATTGCAAGCGATCGCTGGACAAGTTTTAAATTTGGCAGTAGTTACAGTCACTAGTCTGCTAGATATTCTCTTGACGATAGTTTTGACTTTCTACCTTTTACAGCATGGGGGTGAACTGTGGCAAAGTTTAGTGGAATGGCTACCTAATAAATTTCGCGATCCTTTTTCCAAAACAGTCCGTCTAAGCTTCCAAAATTTCTTTATCACCCAGCTAATTTTATCTACCTGTATGGCATCAGCCCTGATTCCTACCTTTTTGTGGCTGAAAGTGCCATTTGGTCTACTATTTGGCCTAACTATTGGTTTGATGGCTCTCGTCCCCTTTGGCGGTTCTGTAGGTATCGCCCTGACTACACTATTGGTAGCGCTGCAAGATTTTTCAATGGGTGTGAGAGTCTTGATAGCAGCAGTTATTGTACAGCAAATTCTCGAAAACTTAATTGCCCCCCGAATTTTAGGCAGCTTTACTGGTTTAAATCCAGTTTGGGTTTTAATTTCAGTATTGACAGGGGCAAGAATTGGCGGATTGTTGGGTGTAATTGTGGCAGTACCCACAGCTGTTGTAATTAAGACTGCTTTAAGCGCCTTGCGTCCTGGGAGCCTAAGCAGCGAGACAGACGACAGCACCACTGGGGAAATAACTGCACCCATTGCAGCAAACCAGTCCTCGAAAGCTGACGCTAAAAACACTCTGAGTATTTCTGAAGCGACATTACCTTAAGCAGGCACAAGGCAGGAGGAAACCTCTCCCCTTCATGGGAGAGGTTTGAGCAATGACGTATCTTTTCTCATGCTGTGCATCTCGAAAAGAATGATTCTAAGTTTTTGCCCACAATTCGGCTTGGTTTGTACCTTTCTTCCTCCTGCCTGCTCATTGTGGGTCAATGATGGAACCCATAAACAAAACCCTTCCCGTCTGATTATCCCTAATGGCACAGAAGAAGGGACGGTCAACAATCATCTCGAATGGTCGCTCTATAGAAATAGAACTTGTTAGTGTTATACCCACTGAAGTAGCCGCAGCTGCTTCCGTGCCTTCTTCGTTCACTTCAACAAAAGTTTTATGCTTAACTTCGCTGATGCTAAGATTTTTACCCATGCCGGAAAAATTGGCTTTGCTGGTGAAAGCCTCTTCCATACCTAAAGTTTTTAAGGCATCATTGAGAGTAACATCATACTCATTTTTAAAGCGGGGTAAGCGAATAAACCCTTTTTGTTTGCTGAACTGAGTTATCCATTTATCCCAGTTCTCAATACTCAAGTTTTGATAGAAGGCTTTCAGGTTAGAGTTCTGTTTCGGCAGGAAAATATAAAAGCTGAATTTACCATCTTTGCCGTAAGGTAAACTAACTGCCTGAAACTGTTTGCTTTCATAGTATCTATAGTCACCACTTTGTGACATCATCGGGTGTTGTTTTGGCTTGCCAGATGTAGTATAAAAAGGGTATTGAGCAGTTTGACTTTTATCAAATTCTTTGCTCCATTTACCTTTGAAATATATGGCATTAATTAAAAACAACACCTGACTTGGTTCAATTTTTTCAATTATCTGATCAATTTTGCCATTAGTATTCTCTTTTACCCAGTTATTGATAATACTAGGCGCTTTGGAATCTTGAAAATTTAAATTGCTGACTTTAGCTTTATAAAAATACTGTATTCTTTGGATAAAGTCTGGCTGAAAGCTAAAATTTTGCTTTGCCCAAAGTGAGTTAGCAATCTTCAGTTGTACTTTCGGATCAGAATTGTCTAAAAGCTGCTTTAATGTCGCCGCGTAAGAAGAGTTGATATCTGCTAGATTCAGCCCCTGTAATTCCAGAGTTTTTGCGATCGCTAATTGAGTCGTGCCGCTAGCGCCGTTGTAGGTCATAGCTAAAGCGATCGCAACACTCGAAGGTGAGATAAAAACATTCTTCTGATCCCGATCCTTTTTCAGAACTTCTGAAAACAGTTTGAAGCCAAACTTATTGCTAGACTCAACAATTTGGGTATCAGTCTTAAGTGTTTTTTTTTGCAATGGAGTTTCTGGCTGAGGTAAACCAGATTGGGCAAGGGCACTTTTATTACTATCAACTTGAGAATAGCCTAATACACTGCATAAAACAACACTTGCGGCTGCCATAGCATAGCGTCTGCCCAGACTAACACCGTAACGTCTTTGCATGAAATTTTCTCTCATACTACTATATTTCTGCGGATTCATCTTACCACCTCACTTGCCAAAGATTCCCAATCTGTACTCATGTTTGACGCAGACACTGTGTCAATGATTAACTATTGCATTTGCTCCAATAGAAAAATGGGACTGTTACAGTTTCTGTAACAGCAAGTTAGTAGCTCAGAGTAATTAAACACAACTTATTAGAGTTGCTAATGACTAATTGAGGCGGCTATGCAGACGAATTATGAAAAATCTCGATTTTTCGGAGTTTTTCTATTTATCTATAAAAAGTATTTTAGACTACCTAATCACAAAATAACCAGCGCTCTTGGTTTTTAAAGATAAAATCACGCTTTTCAGTTCACGAAATACCAAGCTTTCTTAGTGACACACGGCTGTGCTACCTTACAGGGGAGTGTGGTGATGAAAAACGCCGTAAGGTTGACACAGATAACAGTTGTACTGCTTTGTTTCAATTAATAGGTACACTCCACCAAGCTAAACTATAGGGTTGAGTCACTTCATTTAACTTTTGACGAAACTGGACGCGGATTTTGTAATTGCCAGCAGCAGCAATCGGGCAGAAAATATGTTCTACACTATCGATTTGGCTGATTGAGGAGCAAACAGCACCAGCATCTGAATTTTGGGCATCAGCTTTTACTAAGTATAAGTCGAGATTATTCAAACCGCGATCGCGGAAATTTTCGCCTACGTCATATTGCTGGTTTTTATTGTTATCGTTGAGTTCTACCAATCGATCCCAACTTAGAGTAACAGCAACAAAACTCCCTTGCTTTAACGGTTTTGCTAATATATAGTCAATAGACGTTCCAGTATTGACTGTGCGATAATCCCAACCAATGGCAGGTACAGCCGTTGATGGCTGCCATTGACCACTACTAAATTGCTGATAAGCGCGAAATACATTTAAATGACCCGCTCCCATTTGGGCATCCAAGGGAATCTTTGGATCTTTATAAGCATCAGAATCTAGCCAGTTTTGATTTTTTTTATCAATTAGTGTCCGGCTCATTCCCAACAGCAAGCCATCACCGCTATCTTGGATTTTATCTGCTGAATTCAGCAATACAGCTTTCATTACTTGATGATGGCGAGCATCAATGCTCCAGTGTGGTTGTTTTGTCCGTATCTGTCGGTCAGCAAATTCTTGCAACAGAGCAACACTAGCCGTAACTTGAGGCGCTGCAAAACTGGTACCTGTAACCTTGTTCACTTTGCCATCTGGATTGAGTAAAGGAATGTTATTCCCAGGAGCAACTAAACTAATAGCACGACGGTCATCAAGATTAAATTCCTTTCCAGCTAGCCTTCCGCTCACTCCTTGGTTAGCACCCGCCAGATTAGCCACATCTACTTTATTAAAAACTCCCCCTCGGCGGGATGAAAAAGCCACGTTTATTCCGTTAAAATTATCAGTAGGAATCGGAATACCACCCTTACCTTGATTACCTGCGATCGCATACAAAACATCATGAACGCGACTAGACCAGTCAACACATAAAGTTAATAAAGCATTACCGTCTAAAGTAGCCTCTGGTCTAGGATCGCGGTTCAAAGGTTCACCAAAGCTAAAGTTAATGGCACGGACATCACCACCATTTTGTAGGGCTACGTACTGGGCTGATAAGCACTCTTCTGGCTGACCCATAGTTTTAGTGGAACCCACTGCAGACGAATACAGTCGCGCTCCCGGAGCAACTCCCGGCAAAGCCTTGTCTTGGCTCACCATCATTCCAGCGACATTATAAGCGTGGGAGTCAACACCACTATTTGATTTAGCTGGCCCATTGCGTAAGAACACCGCCGCTAAAGATATAGCACGATTTTTAGACACCGCCTTATCCCACCCAAACATTCCAGGCCGGCCAATTTCCACTTGACCAATAGCAATCTTACGACCGATTAAATTATAAGGAGCTTGGTGTAACCTCAGAGCATCAATGCCATTAGTTCCTAGAGCAGATTCTAAAGCCGAAGCAATTACTGGCGCACTTAGACAAGAAGCACTTAATCCCAAAATTATCCAGGTTAGTTTTTTAGTCATTTGTTATTAGTCATTAGTCATTAGTCATTGGTCAAGAGTTAGAAGTTATTATTCTTCACCACTCCCCACTCCCAAAAAATCTGGGATCAAAATTATGAGTCTTGCTCAATGTTTTGTTACAATGCGTACAGACGAGGACGCTTAAAACCCACTAGCCATGACCCAAAACCGATCTCAAAAGCCCATTGTAATTGCTCCATCTATCCTATCAGCCGATTTTAGTCGTCTGGGTGATGAAATTCGCGCCATAGACGCGGCTGGAGCAGATTGGATTCATGTTGATGTAATGGACGGTCGTTTTGTACCCAATATTACGATAGGCCCTCTGATTGTGGAGGCGATTCGTCCGATTACGACTAAGCCACTAGACGTCCACTTGATGATTGTGGAACCAGAAAAGTATGTAGAAGGATTTGCTAAGGCGGGTGCTGATCATATCACTGTACACTGCGAGCATAATGCTTCTCCACACCTACACCGCACCTTGGGGCAAATTAAAGAGCTTGGTAAGAAAGCTGGAGTTGTACTTAATCCTGGTAGCCCTCTAGAGCTAATTGAATACGTTCTAGATTTGTGCGATTTAGTACTAATTATGAGCGTCAACCCTGGTTTTGGTGGTCAAAGTTTTATCCCTGGTGTATTACCCAAAATCCGTAAGCTGCGTCAAATGTGTGATGAACGCGGTCTTGACCCCTGGATTGAAGTGGATGGTGGACTAAAGGCAAATAATACCTGGCAAGTTTTAGAAGCCGGAGCTAATGCGATTGTCGCTGGTTCAGCTGTATTTAACGCTAAGGATTATGCTGAGGCTATTACATCAATTCGCAACAGCAAGCGTCCTACTCCAGAATTAGCTAAAGTTTAATTTATTCTTAGATTAACCATTCTTTACAAAAAGTAGGGTGGGCAAATTGCTCACCTTGTTTTTATTTACACATAAAAAACTGGAAGCTATTCAAATTTTGAACTTCCAGTTGTTTCTATATAAATTGAAAATTTAGAAAGCAGAGATAATCCAGGTTGGGAGGACTAGGATTACAATAGTCGAAAGAGAAGCGTATGACCTAATAGTTCTACCAGCCACGACAACGATTTTACCGTAACTTTTCTGTTTCTGTTCCTGTTGTTGGTGTTAAGCGTTTGCTTTATTAACTAAAGCAACACCAACCATAGGATATAAAGTTTTATTAGCATTACTCCCATCGTCTGCAGTCGATGAAAGCTATGTAAAATTTGGATTGGGGGAATCCACCTCCCCAAATTCTCTTTGCAGAGACTTCCTCAGAAAAAGAACCACCAGTAGCAACGGTTGTATCGTTGGTCTTGGTATAGGAGTTATTTACTCTATGAAACGCTGACTACTTTTGTAATCAGTTTGATTGATTTCATAGTCAGAACTACTCATTGATTTTATTTATTAAAATTAACTCTTTGCCGCCAATCACCTCTATTTTAGTTGAAGTTGTAGTTGTTATTATTTTATCAATATCATCAGTATATATTTGCCATTTTGGCAGGTTTTTACAAAAAAATATAAAATTAATCACGTAATAAGAATTCAGCAGTCAGAAGAATACTTCATACATAAATTTCCAGATGTACCGTATTCCTTTTAAATTTTGACTTATAACTCTTGAGTGCTGAATTCTTAGTTAATCGCTGCTATAAAAAACCTACCATACTAAAAATTGTAAATTAGCATAGTAGGCTCTCAGACACTCAATCAACTCTAGGGCAGAATCTGTGAATTCCAAATTGTTTTTAATTCACTCCACAGCGTTTCAAGGAAATATAGGACTCCTGTGTGATTTCTAAACAAGATTTTAGATAAAACCCTGTTGAAGAAGGCAGAAGGCAGGAGGCAGAGGGCAGAAGGTTCCACCTCCGTTGGGGATTCAGACCCCTCCTGAACGGGAGCCACCAAATTAAAAATTTGGTGAGGGTCTTAAACCCCTGGCTCCCTTTGGTCGCAAGCGAGGGTTCAGGCATTCAGGAAAAGGGATTTTCCCTTCTGCCTTCTGCCCTCTGCCTTTTTTGATAAACGGGCTTTTCAGTCTCAGTATGTTTTCAAAAATCAAATCAGAGTTCTATATCTTGGTTAGCTTCTGATTTTAATGGCAATTTCCTTGATTGATGTTCGTTAATTGACTGTCCCAATCTCTGGTCTAAACTACCACCACGGATTTCTATTTTTTACTTTCCAACCACTTCAAGATAAGCAGGTCTTGAATCTTTCAGCATTTTTAGATTTTCACTTTGCTGTTGTTTTGTTCGGTTGGTTTGAGAGTTTTCTTTGAGCAATCGATTGTAGGTACGGTAAGGAATGTAATGGAGAGGATTATAACCAGCAAAACGTAGCATTAAAACACATGCCCAGGAGTACTTTCCAGCAATAATTGCTTCAACTACTTTATCGAATTGTTGAGCCTTGACTGTTGTATCTAAGTTACTACTAATACCAGCAATGTCTTGATTCATCATAGTGTTTAGTTATCTTGAGATGAAGTAAACTAGTTAAATTTTTGCGATTATTGATGTTTCAATTGAGGATTACAAACTGCACTAACCTTTTTGCAGCTGTTAAATCGCTTTCAGGTAATTATCAGCAATTTGGGGGTGTTAAATGTTGACAAGTTATAAAAATCTATTAATCAACAAACGCGTACATAATTTTCCCAAACTCTGAATGGCTCTCGTAGCTTTGAATGGTAAAGATACAGGCTGAAACTTCTCTGCTGTTTAAGCTTTACCTTGGTGTTATTGAGCAGAGTTTTAGTAATTTTGGCTGATAACTCCTCTAGTAAACTAGTTTCGGCAAGAGCTAGCTCGTAGTAGGGATACAAATTATCTAGATTCATTCCTGAACTGTCCCCTTGGCTTGAGGTTTCGACTGCATTTGACCTGATGATTTTTTTCATGAACTAACGTTTGATTAAAAACAATCAAGTTTTTAATCAAGTTTGTTGCCTGCTCAGTCCTAACTATCCAGATTCCCTCCAATGAATTGAGGAAACTATGCTTATAGCTTGTTAGTAAGTCAAAGGTAAAAATTTATCTTTTGTCTTCTCATCTGACTGGTAGGACAAAAGTCTCGATGTCGCTCTTGGTAGATGCAGTTTTGTCCTCTGAAACTTTATCAACTCCTAATTCAATTAACTTTCTCTATTAAAACGCCTGTATTTCTTACTACTGCTTAATTAGGCATTTTCCGGCAAATTTCCATATTTTTTGAGTAGTGGGGAAAATTTATTTATCTTTGAGCTTTAACAACGCAAGTCGTATTTATACTACTTTATGTCGTTAATGTCATCTACTAATTTAGTAGATTTTTAAGCTAAATTTACTGAATGTATTTAGATACGTACTTGCGGATTGTGCAACTTTTAATTTTGTCCTCCTTTACTAATTCATGAGGGGTATGACCCCCCACACAATCTTAATTTAAACCCTTTATTATGGTCGAGTCACTACAGAATACTACCATTAACTATGATGTAAAACAACTTCTAAAAATAGTGAAATTTAAATAGCAAAAATAAAAAACGTTTGCAGCTATAGGATTGAACATATTTTTTAATAAGTTCAACTAGATAATTATATTTATTTCTCAGAGGTTTCTTAATTTACAAGAAATACAATTTAGCCTATTTAAATAAAATTACTATAAATTAATCGTGAATTATTTCATAATTATAAGTTAGTAATAAATAGCATAATAGTGAGAAATGTTGGTTATTAATAATAAAAATAAATATTTTTATTATTAATTGAAAAAATCCCAATAATTGTTAATAAAAAATTAGCAGATTAAGTAGATAAAGTATTAAAAATATTAATAATAAAGTAAAGTTAACTAACAGATATAATTAACACACAATGGTGTTAAAATTATTCAATAGTAACTTTTATAATCATGTAAATTCTTTTTGAAAATAACTAGTCTTGTAAAGTTTATTAAAAAAGCATAATGCACCATTATAATATTTTGGTACGTTACGCTATCGTTAAAACACCCTACTTGGATTTAAAAAATAAAATAGTAGTCCTATATATGTCTTAATATTTAAAACTTTTATAAAGGTGAGATTACGGATGCTGTGGCAATTGGGTAAATGCTAGTAAAAGCTACCAATTTTTATAAGTTTGCGATCAGTGCCTTACTGAACAAGAATACTTTATTCTAAAACAAAGATATAATCGGCATAGAGTAGTCTTGAATTCTTAACGCTTCAACTCTTACCATTACTGAAATTTTCTTTTGCTTCCGGAAATACTTGAAAATACAATCACAAATCTAGATTCTGCTTTCTTAAATAAAGACCAATACACTTGGGTTAAGGTTAAAACTCTTTGTTAAAGTCAATTTTTTTTACTAACCACAGAGGCAAAGAATACATAGAGAGAATGAGAAAATGCTTAACCCAAGCGTATTGTGATAAAAGCCTGTTCTAGATTGGCTTTAACCTTGAGTTGACATGCATGATAGCTGTGTGTCTTTATGTTTGTTGCTTCAATTAATAACTAAGTAAATGCCCCAAATTGCCATTGCCCGTAAGTAAGTGCTAGCGCGGAAAGTACCAGATGCGGTGATAGCTTCAGGGGTGCGAAATTGCAGACCATTGTCATAAATTTGCTGCACCACAGCTTGCGTCAATCTAAACGCTTCATCTTTCATTCCCATCTGCACAAGAAAAGCCGCCAGGCCAAAGTTTATCCCTGTCCAGACTTCTAGGGGATGAGTAGCTTTGGGGTTTTCTGGTGAACCATCAGGACGAACACCATTAGCAGCACCAAACTCACCATTGCAGAATTTTAAAAAGCACGCCTCATAAACAGTTTTTAGGGCACAGAGAGCGCGATCGCTCGGTACAATGTCTGGTAAGTCCAACAGACGAGCGTAGAATTGTCCGCACAATTGATCTGCCATCACTACATCGGAACCACTTTCACTATCAAGTTTGTAATATTGCCCATTCCAAAGTTTTTCTTGGTAAATAGGAAGAGATTGTTGTAACCAGGTTTCATAAATGGATTTTTGAACCGCCATCGCGCAGCGTCTCGCAGAGAAGACGCTAAGATCGCCAAGGTTGTGAGTTAATAAAATATCGCTAATTGCGATCGCAGCCTCTAGCGCCGCTAACCATAACCCTCCACAATAGGCGCTGACACCCTCTAATCGCCAATCATCAAAGGTTTGGTCAGGCGCACCAGAATTTTCGGGAATCCCATCGCCATCAAGGTCAAAAGTTTTCAGGTAATCGAGGGTTTGAACGATCGCATTCCAACAATCTGCTAAGAATTCTACATCGTCAGCACCAGTGAGCAGAAAATCACGGTATACTTGCAAGACAAAATCACTACCCAAATCTTTCCACAAATTGCAGTCTTGATAGCTGGTGTAGTTGGTTTTCTCCCAGACGTGTTCATTCGGTGCGCCTAAATCGTGGGGTGTTGCACCTGTGACTTTGCGAACTGCGATCGGGCTTTCTGCCTTAATTGTCATGTAATAGCCAATTATCCGGGGTGTATCATCACCTTGAGGAATCGCCCTTGCAAATGCCCTCATTACCGACTTTTCTAGTTCTGGAAATAGCATCAGTAGGGCAAAAGAGCCGTATAATCGCACATCTAGACTTTCATACCAACGGTAATCTAAGCATTCCAACACCGCAAACTGACCGATGGGGTCAAGTTCAGATGCTGCACTCCAGAGAGTACCGCCACTAGTAAGGTCATAAAGCTCATTAAATAGAGCCATTTTAAACCAGTTGGGTAAATCTTCCCGGTCGAGAATCGGTTTTTGCCAAGTTTGAATTTGCGATCGCCAGGTTTGGTATTCTTCTAGGGCAGTCGATGCGATCGCCCAAGCGTTGTTTCCACTTTTACCAAAAAAATCTGTATATCTGCGATAATAGTTGACTCCGGCGGCAAATTCTGTAATCGGCAAATCCCAAGCGAGGACAAAGGGGATTTCGAGAGTTTCGCCTGGTTGGAGAGTAAAACGGAGTGCCATCGCAGCCCCTAATTGTGTATTATTTGTTGCTGTCGTATCTAGATAATTAGGCAAGGAACCATCTTCAGCAAAGCTTTGCCACACCTCATCACCGATTCCTTCAGGATTCCATCGGCTGTGGTAAAATACTTCCGCCTGGGGCTGCTTCAGCGTCGCAATACACCAGGTTCCGTCACCTTCTTGCAAAGGTTGATCACTACCAAGCCGACCTAAAACACAGCCAAACTGTTGTGTATTTTCAACTATCTGGTTGTAGTTTCCTTGACTTTCGCCCCAGCGCGGTTGGTATTCGTAAACCGGACTACCATCATCGCGTACCCGCACTTGAGGGGATTTTACAGCGTTTGTGAACCAGCCCACCATATTTTGCCAAGTGAGCATAATGCTAAGAGTAATGGCTACATCTGTAGGGTTGTGGGCATTCCAGAGGAATATTGCCACAGGATAACTAGTTTCTTGGTAATTACCTGCCCAGATTGGGGAAAATTGTTCACAAGTCAACTGTGCTTGAAAGACATTTTCATACACAAACCAGCTACGTGGGTATAGCGCGTGATAATTGCCTGTTCCCTCTGTACTGGGAGTTGTTGGATACCATTGCCAAGCTTTGAGAGTTCCATCATTGGGCGCTTGCGTAGATAGAGCGTAGGCTTGGGAAAATGTGCTATTGGATTCAAATACACTGAATTGACAAGCGGGAACGTTTTTGAAAGTATGTTCACCGCCATCGATGTGCCACAGGTTAAAATCTCCCCGTGAAGAACGACCGATGCAACCTGCACCAAAGCCACCCAAAGGCATACCATGCCAAGGGCCATCATCGATATTACTTGCGTAGCGGACAGTATAAGGTTTGTCCCAGCCTAAGCCAATAGGACGGCTCCAAGTGCAAGAGGGAATTTTCAAAGAGAGTTGATTTATCATCGCCTAATGTTACAGCGTAGAGTTACGTCCATGAAGACTAGCGCGATGCGTGATTTTTCTCAAGGGGCATGGGCATTACCCATTGGCGTCAACTTAAGAAGATAAAGCCCAAATTTGTTGGGTATAAGCGTTAATCTTAAGAATAGTTACCACTATCTTGGTTGTGCTGCAACACAATGGAAACTTTTTATTCAAGAAGAGACGCATCGAATCAAGCCATTACTTTATGTTTATCGAGTTCTCTTGACTGGAATTCATCTGAGCCAAACAGGGATAATTGAAGCTAATTTAATTAAGCTGAATGAGTTTTTTAATTTACCATATATTCCTGATTTAATTGCCCAAAAGTTAGCAGGTGCGGAAAAGTCTATTTTGTCAAATGTTAATGTAGCTTTTCATCAAATAGAATATGAACGCCTGCGTAATAAGTTGCAGGAGGTATATGAATCTAGCCCATTACCTGAAGTACCTTTAATGAATGCAGATTTGCATAATTTGTTGGTAAGCTTGAGAACGAAGAGCTATGAATTATGAGTGAAAAACTCATAATTCATAATGTTGTTTTTAGAAAAGTATTTTTGTTACTTTACAACTTCAAAGTCCAAGCGGCAAAAGCTAAAGTACCCCAACCAGCAAGAAATGCTGCGCCGCCTAGTGGTGCGATCGCTCCTAAAGATTTAATACCGGTTAAGCTAAGGGCGTACAAGCTTCCTGAGAAAATAGCAATGCCAATGATGAACAGCCATCCACTAGCTACGAGAGTGGGTTGAGGAAATTCGGTGCGACTAATTAGTAGTGCTACGAGAAAAAGTGCTAGAGCATGATACATTTGGTAACGAGCGCCAGTTTCAAAAATTTCTAGCGATCGCTCACTAATTTTTTCTCGCAATGCATGGGAAGCAAAAGCACCAGCAGCAACTGACAAGCCGCCTAAAATGGCAGCTACGCTCAAAAAAATCTGCGTCATTAGACTTAGCCGTAAGTTGATTGTTAGTCATTAGTCATTAGTCATTAGTAATTAGTCATTGGTCATTAGTCATTAGTTAATAACGAAGGACAAATAACAAAGGACAAATGACAATTAGACATCAAAATGATATGATATAGTTCCTTCTTCGTTCACCTTAAAGTTTGCATTGAATTCTTTAGCTTTTTCATCTAAATATTGCCTAGCATGGGCTGCGGGTAATTGTGACTGCATGGCAAATCCTAAAACAGTTACACGCCCATGATTTTTTTGTAGCATCTCATAAAAAATCGATTGCAAGCGATCGCTAACTTGTTGATTAAACGCCTTTTTCTCCTGTCGGCTTTGACGGTATAATCCCAAAGCTAACCATGTGCCCAGTGTTAGGCTAGGAATGCCAAAAATTAAACGTTCTACGGTAGTATCATCAATTACAGGAGTATCTGTTTGTGGGAAATCAACCGAACCATCCCAATTTAAGGATAGCGTGATTGATTTTTCCGTAGTAGTTTTATTAAATACCTCTGCTGCTGATATAGTTACAAGCATGAATCCCATTGTCAGTAGCCAAGCTGCGGCCAATTTTTCAGCAGTTTTCATAGTTACACTTTAGATTTACACTTTGCTAGCGATTTTAACCTGACTTTCGCAAAGGTTCCAATATTTGAACCTCACACGACTCAAAGTCGCGTAATTCCTGCTTCAACAATCTCTGCTTGAATTGCTCTAGGTTTTAAAGCTCTATACAGATGTTGCCTTTATTACTTAAATATGGCTGTGCGATCGCTAGAATAATTGTTCATGCTTCCAATCAGAGCGTAGGCATAGCCCGCCGTAGGCATCGCTGTAATAGAATACTTACCAGTGTTAAGTCTTAAGATTTCAAATCGCAGCAAAGTTATAGCATTTATCTTGCTGCGATTTTAACTTTATTTACGTGTAGCTTCAAGTAGGCGGGAAAAATAGAAACGAGTCTTCGTCATTGCTTTTCGTTGCAATGAAAAACCATTACTTTCTAAAATTCTCATCACATCAGCCTCACGATGCAAATATGCACGAGTCGCTTTACTTGGCCCGGGAAAGAAACTGCCAATTTTCTTGAGTATGCTGAGGGCACAAGTCTTCGGCGCAAAACTGAGAATTATCCGCGACTGTGCTAAAGAACAGAGGTGAGAAATCATCTCATCGGCTTTTTCTTGGGGGTAGTGGATGAGAACATCTAAGCAAATAACAGTATGGTAACTACCACTTAACGATTCCAAATCCTGCACGGCAAAAGTGGGATTTTCAGCATTTGGCAAGGTTTGCTTGGCTCTATCCTTGCCTTCTTCTACCATTTTTTCAGAAATATCAGTGGCATAGACTTTGGCACCATCTACCGCTAGGGGGATGCTGAGACTACCGACACCACACCCAGCATCGCAGATTGATAGCTCTGATAAATTGTTATCAGCCTTCAGCCAGCCGAAAACTGTATCCACGGTTTGCTGATGTCCATTGCGGATGTCTAGTTGGACTTTGTTAACTTCGCCATCGCCGTAGATTCGCTTCCAACGGTCAAACCCTGTGGAATTGAAATACTCACGAACAATCGTTTTATCGTCGGCTGCGTTCATAAATTTTGATTTTTAGGGGTTCCCAATGCTTAAAATTATCATTGATAGGAACCCATAAGAACGGTCTTCCAGATTTTTATAGATATAAAGTAAAAATAATTGCGATCGCTTTTGGGTCAGTGATGGGAATCGACAAGAGCAATTCATGTTCTTTACGAGTCTTACAAAGGTAAGTATTGAACACGATTTCTTAATTCTTCAAGATAGGCGGTTTTAGCAATAATTTCTAAATCATGAACACAATCGCTAACAGTAACTCTGAGTTTATGAGCATAAATAACACCAGCAAAATTTATTTGTTTGTCTTGACGATGGTTGGCTTCAGCCAGAAAATCGTCATTTTGGGAAAACAAAACACGCTCAAGTTCTGTCGCACGGTCAAGTATAAGAGGATCAGGAAAGCTAGTTTGCCCATCTTCTTGTACTGTTAATACGTCTGCACCCCGAATCCGTAATCCATCTGTAATTCCTCGATGCACATTCTCATCAATATAAAGAGCAACGCTCATTTAATTAATCCTTTTGCACGAAGTCTTTTTGCTAATGGAGATTCTCCTGTTTCTAAACGTAATCTTTCCGCATACTCAAAACGTTGCTGCATATCAGCATCAATTTCTTCTTTATGTTCCCAATAATAAGCTAAAGCAGAATAAATCTGGCTCATGCTTAAATGTGGATATTGAAAATGTAATTCTTCTGGACTACAACCATAAACATGAATAGAAGTAATTAATTCGACAACTTTCATAGATGTTCCTTTAATAAAAGGAATATTGTCTTCATTAACTAAAATATGTTTATACTCAGTAGTTGTTGCTTGAATCATAATTTTTGTTTATTTATCCAAGTTACACGATTTTTATAAAATTATAGCAATGTATAATGATTCTGCTTTATCTGCACTTTCAGTTTTCATCCTATGTTCTCCACAGCTACTTTTTCTATTTACATCAAAACCCACGATAAGAGAATGCGTAAATCCTAAAGTTGCTCTTGAGATAATAATGGTTCAAATGATTGGTAAGCCTCATAGTTCCGAAAATGTCGAGTATATAAATCAACAATCTCCTCAGATGAATCAAAGTTATCGTGCAAAACTGAATTCATATCTACCACTTGCTCAAAAGACCAAGTAATAGTTTCTCCATTTTCATTTGTGTAGCTGACACTTTCATTTTTCGCATGATTCAAAACCTTTACTTTTGCTTCTTGTAAAGAAGTGGCTTTAACTAAAACAAAGCTTTCTTGGTACAAAGGTTGATAATCAGGTTTATCTGAAGATGATTTGTAGAGAATTATAGCAATGTATAATGATTCTACTTTATCTGCACTTTTTGTTTTCATACTATGCTCTCCACAGCTATTTTTTGAATCTACTATCATTCAATAACTTCCAAGCTTTTTTACCAATAGCAGATTTGCTTTTTTTAATGTTTTCTAAAGAAGAGTTAATAAACTCACTGGGAAACTCCCGCCTAATCGATGCTTTTCGGCAAACACTAATAAAAGTATCAGCAAACAAACTTAAGTTGTCGTTGGCTTCACAACTATCCCCTGGTCTAAATTGGCTTATTAGTAAGGATTGTTGAAATAAACTTGGATTGTTGTAATTATAGGTTAAAGGCTGGGAGTGAGTAGCAATAGGTTGCACAAGCAATCCCATAGTTAACAGACTAGCCAGTGGTTTTTGCAGCATATAGTTAAAAAATAACCGACTATTTCCGTTTTCATAAGATAGCGAATTAATATTACCGCCGAAACCAACTGCCTATCCAACGCCAAAACCCACGACGAGAGACTACAGACGTTTTTGGTTGAGAAAGACGCTCAATTGCATTGTTGCAATCTAGTACATCAGCATCAAGTCCCATTGCTTGATATAGTTCACTGGCATTGCGATAAGCACCCAGCGCGTCTGATTCTCGATTGACGTTTTCTAATGACAGACCTAATTTAAACCATGCGATCGCTTCCCCTCGAATATCGCCTATCTCCCTAAATATTTCCAAAGACTGCTGCAAGAACTCAATCGCCCGTTGGTACTGTCCCAGGGACTTGTAAGCATTGCCCAAACCGATTAAGGAAGCACCTTCGCCATTGCGATTGCCTATCTCCTTAAATATTTCCAAAGACTGCTGGAAGAACTCAATCGCCCGTTGGTACTGTCCCAGGGACTTGTAAGCATTGCCCAAATTGTTTAAGGAAGCACCTTCGCCATTGCTATCGCCTATCTCCTTAAATATTTCCAAAGACTGCTGCAAGAACTCAATCGCCCGTTGGTACTGTCCCAGGGAGTTGTAAGCATTGCCCAAACCGATTAAGGAAGCACCTTCGCCATTGCGATCGCCTATCTCCCTTTTGATTTCCAAAGACTGCTGCAAGAGCTCAATCGCTTGTTGGTACTGTCCCAGGGAGTTGTAAGCATTGCCCAAACCGATTAAGGAAGCACCTTCGCCATTACGATCGCCTATCTCCTTAAATATTTCCAAAGACTGCTGCAAGAACTCAATCGGCCGTTGGTACTGTCCCAGGGAGTTGTAAGCATTGCCCAAATTGATTAAGGAATTAGCTTCGCCATTGCGATCGCCTATCTCCTTAAATATTTCCAAAGACTGCTGCAAGAACTCAATCGCTTGTTGGTACTGTCCCAGGGAGTCGTAAGCATTGCCCAAATTGTTTAAGGAATTAGCTTCGCCATTGCGATCGCCTATCTCCTTAAATATTTCCAAAGACTGCTGCAAGAACTCAATCTTCCGTTGGTACTGTCCCAGGTAGTTGTAAGCATTGCCCAAACTGATTAAGGAATTAGCTTCGCCATTGCGATCGCCTATCTCTCTAAATATTTCCAAAGACTGCTGCAAGAACTCAATCGCCCATTGGTACTGTCCCAGGGAGTTGTAAGCATTGCCTAATAAAATCAGAGCAGCCTGATAATTCCTGTTTTCTCTAGCGCCAATTTCTTCCCATTTACTTACCAATTGCCCATATAATTCTACTTGGTCTACATAATAACCCCGCAAGGTTAAAAAATCATTGCAAATCCGAATACTATCAAAGGCAGAGTTATAATCTTGCAACTGATAAAAGTGATCAAAGATTTCCAAGTATTCTTTAACATCATTTTTTGTTTTCCAAGGCGGTTGTTTAGCAATTGAGCGATAATAATCTATGGCTTTTTGATGCGCCTCACTCTGATCGCCAGCCTGATACCGCACATACTCCAAAATCAGGGGCTGAAAATCAAATCGCCGCTTACCATTGAGTTTGTCTACCAACAAAGAACGCTTAACCAGATTCCTCAATTCTTCCTCAATCTCTGGTGCTGAACTTCCCGGCAACACTGCCACGGCTGCCGCACTATCAACAGCACCACGATAAACACTAATATTCAGCAATAACGCCTTTTGTAACTCATTCAACCGATTAAAACTGGCATCCAACACCAACACCATCCCCACATTTTTCCGGTGATGGATACCTACCACTTGGGAATCTGTCAACAATTGCCGCAAATTCCCTAAGCCTAAATCTGCTAACCTACTTAAGTCCGGGTCTTGTGAATATTCTTCATTTAATAAGTCTGCTACCAATTTCAACAGTAGAGGATGCCCATCTACTAATTCCACAAACTGCGTTAAATCTCCCCGAATGCCTAATACAGTTAACAGTGCTATGCCTTCATTTACTTGCAAACCTTTCAGGGTTAGCCACTCAAAGCCTTTTAATTCTGGTCTTTCCCTGGTGGTGACTAACACCTTACTATTACTGCCATGTTCCACCCATGCTTGGAAAAAGTCGCCGTAAAATAGACTTCCCCACTGTCTATCAGGTTGTAATAAACTCTCCAGGTTGTCAATGATGAGTAAAAATTGCCCAGAACGTAAACACCCAACTAGCGCCTCTACTAACTGCGCTTCTTCTTCTGGAACCGGAAAGCCAAATTCACTGAGGACTTGGCGGGCTAAATCGCTAAAACCTGCCCCATTACTGACATCAGCCCAAAATCGCTTGGGGAAACTGGCAATTTCATCATAAATTTTAGCTGCTAGCATCGATTTACCTGTGCCACCGATGCCTTCTATACCAATTAGGAAAGTATTTTTATATAAGTAAGCTGATAGGCGCAAAACCCTGTGTCTTCAGACCAGGGATGTAGCGCCAACGGTGAATTTATTCACCGTGATATTTATTATT
>NZ_JBALFV010000118.1:0-1411 GCF_036916735.1 Nostoc sp. | reverse complement strand
GCAGGGCTAATTTATTGTGATGAGAGAAAAATTAGGGTAGCCAGAAATTAGATACACTAAATCTTTATAGCGGCTGATTTGATTTTTCTACTCTCCCCCATGAAAGCCAATCTCCTGGAAGCCTTAACCGAAGTGCAAGATTTTCGTGCTGCAAGAGGACAGCGTTATCCATTGTGGTTGCTGCTGCTGGTGGTGATTATGGGGACTATGAGTGATTGTCTGGGTTATCGTGCTTTAGAAGATTTTGCTCGTCGGCATCATGAAGCCTTAGTTGTCAGTTTACAATTACCTCCAACTCGTTTCCCATCAGACTCGACGTTTCGACGGGTAATGATGGGTATTGATTTTACTGATTTAGCCAAGGTGTTCAATAACTGGGCAAATGATTGGATGCCAACCCAAGAGCAAGACTGGTTAGGAATTGATGGCAAAAGCATCAAAGCTACTGTCAGCAATTATGACCAGACTTACCAAGATTTTATCAATGTGGTTTCCGTTTTCAATACTCGTTGTGGAGTCGCGATCGCCCTGCAACAATTCCACAATAAACAAAGTAGTGAAATTGCCGTTGTCCAGTCACTTCTGGCTGCTTTAAAGCTACAAGGAGTTATCTTTACCTTTGATTCGTTACACTGTCAAAAAAAACTGTACAACTAATTGTTGAGAGTGGCAATGATTATGTGATAACTGTCAAGGCTAATCAAAAACGTCTCTACGAACAAATCCAACTCACTGTTGAGCAAGCGACACCTGTTAGTGTAGACATCACAACCGAACACAGAAGCGCTCGGGTTACGACTAGAACTGTATCTGTTTTTGACGACTTGAGTGATATCAGCTGTGAGTGGGTAGGTCTGGCACGTCTGGTTAAGGTAGAACGCTTTGGTACACGCGCAGGTAAACCCTATCATCAGATAGCCTACTACATCAGCAGTCTCAGCCTCAATGCTGCACAATTTGCCCAAGGCATTCGTGGTCATTGGGGAATTGAAAATCGCTTACATTGGGTTAAAGACGTAGTACTTTATGAGGATAGCTCCAGGATACGACTTGGTAATGCACCTGCTAATATGTCCATTATCCGTAGTTTAGCGATCGCTATTTTGCGCTACAACGGTTATTCTTCGATTACCACGGCGGTGAGGATGATTGGTCATAACCTTGAGCAGATTTTTCTGCTGATCGGCAAGCTAGCAAGCGAAGCTTAAGTTACTTAACTCAGTAGACCGAAAAATTACAGCGTTGGCAAACAACAAGTTCAACTTTCATCCTGTCGACCAAAAACAAACACGACTTGGAAATGAGACTTGGCAATGCGAAAGTGGACAAATCAAATCAGTCGCTAAAAAATTTTGTGTATGCTAACTTCTGGTTACCCTAATTTTCTCTCATCACAATGAATTAGCCCTGC
>NZ_JBALFV010000117.1:0-2852 GCF_036916735.1 Nostoc sp. | reverse complement strand
TTATCCTGGACAAACACCTGTTTTAGAAGCACACAAAAACAATTGGAATGCTATCTCAATTACAGGGTCTTCTTATGTAGTCATTAATGGGCTGACGCTGGTAGGAGCACGAGATGAAACTACATTAGAATATGCGCTGCAGGAGAAAGATAATCCGCAATCAGCAACATCTGGGAACGGTATTAACGTTACATACATCGATGGTAACGAAAAGCAACGTTCACATCACATCACAATTAGCAACAACAACATTTCTAAGTTTCCAGGAGGCGGGATTGCAACAGCAGAAGTAGACTACATTACAGTAAAAAACAATGTAATTTCTGGAAATTCTTGGTACTCACCTCATGGAACCCAAGGAATTACAATGCTTCATCTTTGGAATTCCGATAAAAATGTCAAAGATTACAAAGTAATTATACAAGATAATATTGTCTTTGATAATAAACAATTAGTTCCTTGGATGAATGCAGGAAAAGTAACAGAGGGTCATGGAATAATGCTTGACACTTCTTCTATTGAAAATGATGCTTACACTGGCAAAGCCTTAATCAGTAAAAACGTAGTTTACAACAATGGTGGCGCGGGTATTCAGATTTTCAAAGGAGAAAACCCTGTAGATATTTTAAATAATACACTTTACCAAAATTCCCTTGAACTATCAACCGGAGAAATTTTGCTTAACAGTGCTAAAAATGTTCAGGTTTCTAACAATATTATGTATGCAAGTGACGGAGAATCTGCAAGTTCTATTGCTAATTCTAGTAATTATTCATTTGACAATAACCTTGCTTACAACGGAGTTTTGAAGGGCACAGGATTAGGAAATGTTGTAAACAAAGACCCCTTATTTGTTGATGCAGCAAATCATGACTTTAGGCTCAAACCTGGAAGTCCTGCGATCGATGCTGGTTCCAATGCCTTGAATAGCGTCACTAAGATTACTCCCCTAGATGGCGATGGCAACGGCAGTGTATTGACTGATATTGGCGCAAAGGAAGCTCCTACCAGTAAGACTCCTACCCCCGAAATTCAAGTTCTTGATGGCACAGTTGACATTGCAGATAACAGCCCTACCCCCATTAACTTTGGCGAGGTCATTGTTGGCAGCACCGTGACCAAAACTTTTACTATTAAGAACACAGGTATAGCTGCACTCAACCTGAGTAATCTCAAACTCCCCGATGGCTTTAGTTTGGTAGGAACTCTTCCAGCTACTGTGGCTGCCAATACTTCAGCGAATATAACGGTGGCACTAAATACGACTACTGGCGGAACCTACACAGGCAACTTCAGTTTAAGCAACAACGATGTTAACGAAAGCCCCTTTGACTTTACTATTAGTGGTAAAGTTAACGCTCCTGAAATTCAAGTTTTTGATGGCACAGTTGACATTGTAGATGGCAGCACTAATCCTATTGACTTTGGCGAAGCTGCTTTCGGCAGCAGCGTAACTAAAACTTTCACTATTAAAAACACGGGTAAAGCTTCACTCAATCTGAGTAATCTTGAACTCCCCAAGGGCTTTAGTTTGGTAGGAACTCTTCCAGCTAGCTTGGCTATCAATAATTGGACGAATATAAGGGTGGCACTCGATACAAAAACACCTGGGACATATTCTGGTAGCTTCAGTTTGACAAACAATGATCCTGACGAAAGCCCCTTTGACTTTGCCATTAGCGGTAAAGTTCAGCCTGTTCCTGTCCCCGAAATTCAAGTTCTTAATGGCACAGTTAACATTGCAGATGGCAGCACAACTCCCATCGACTTTGGCAACGTGGCTTTTGGTAGTACTGTAACTAAAACTTTCACTATCAATAACACGGGTACAGCTACGCTCAACCTGAGTAATCTCAAACTCCCCGACGGCTTTAGTTTAGTAGGAGCTTTTCCATATACCGTGGCTGCCAAGGATTCAAGAAATATAACGGTGGCACTCAATACGAATACATCTACACCTGGAACATATTCTGGCAGCATCAGTTTGACCAATAACGATCCTAACGAAAGCACCTTTGACTTTGCCATCAGTGGCACAGTTAAACCCCCTCTTGCTAACGAAATTTATCTTCTCAATGGTACTGATAGCTCTGAGTACTTAAAAGGCAATGCCCCAGCTAACAAGATTTATGGGTTTGGGGGTGCAGACACCATCGTAGGTAATCTAGGAGATGACCAACTTTTCGGAGGCGACGGAAACGATACTCTCTGGGGAAATGATGGTGATGACCTGCTCTATGGCGATAGCGGCAATGACAAGCTTTCGGGTGATAACGGTAACGATACGCTATTTGGTGGTATCGGTGATGACCAGCTATTAGGGGGCACAGGCAATGACTGGCTTTATGGGGGCACAGGCAAAGATGTACTTACAGGGAATTATGGCACTGACACCTTTGTCTTGGCTTCTGGTGAGGGCACAGACTCCATTACTGACTTTGAAATAGGTAAGGATAGAATTGCCTTGTCAGGAGGTCTCAAGTTCGGTCAATTGTTGATACAGCAACAAGGAAGTCAAACCTTCATTATGGATAGTTCTGACAATCAAGTATTGGCGAAGTTGGATAATATCACTGCAAATATACTTTCGGCTCAACCTTCCAGTTTTATAACTATTTAGTTATGTCTTTTGATAACCAAGTCTCTTCTCTACCAGAGGCTGCACCAACGGAGCAGGTATAGAAGAATAACTAGACAAAGAAGATTTGATATTGAACAACTAAATTCTTTGCTGGGCTTCCCTACACCCTATCCTTGTAATCCCTCTTTTGTTACTTTGGGGAGAGTATAATCAGGAAGGAAACCGGAAATAGTAATTAGTAGGGATGGTTACGCCACGCAGAGAAGCAGTA
>NZ_JBALFV010000116.1:0-73758 GCF_036916735.1 Nostoc sp. | reverse complement strand
TTCACGAAGCTCTGAGGTTCATCGACGGAGTTCAAAGACTCGTTCACGAAGCTCTGAGGTTCATCGACGGAGTTCAAAGACTCATTCACGAAGCTTTGAGGTTCATTGACGGAGTTCAAAGACTTGTTAGCGAGTATTAAAGACTCATTCACAAGTATCAAAGATTCATTCACGAGTCTGTCTCAAAGATTCATCAGGTTTTTGGCGAGTTTTTCGTGAGTCCTGATAAAATCTGAGAAGTTATTAGCATGATTATGCACAACCGTATATTTACTATTTTATTTTTAACTCTATCTCTGGCTACAACACCCCAGATTGTAGTTGCTCAAAACAATATAGAACAGCTATTTCAACAAGGCAACGCTGCCGAAACAGTGGGTAATAACTCCCAAGCAGAGACAATTTGGCGTCAAGTTTTGCAACTTGAACCCAATAATGGCAAAGCTTATAACAATTTGGGTAATGCTTTGCGGCGACAGGAGAAATTAGAGGAAGCATTAGCAGCGCACCAGAAAGCTTTGGAAATCAACAAGAATGATGCTGAAGCTTATGTGGGTATAAGGAACGTAGCTATTGCTTACTACAATCTCGGCATTGTCCTATATAAGCAAAATAAATTAGTAGATGCAGTTGCCGCCTTCCAAAAAGTGATTCAACTCAACCCTAAGGATGCTTATGCTTACTACAATCTCGGCAAAGCCCTGCTTTTTCAGAATAAATTAGTAGATGCAGTTGCCGCCTTCCAAAAAGCGATTCAACTTGACCCTAATAATGTTACTGCTTACATCAATCTTGGCACTGCCCTGTATAAGCAGAAGAAATTAGTAGATGCAGTTGCCGCCTTCCAAAAAGCAATTGAACTCAAACCCAACTTAGCTATTGCTTACAACAATCTCGGCATTGCCCTGTATAAGCAGAATAAATTAGATGGTGCTGTCGCTGCCTTCCAAAAAGTGATTCAACTCAAGCCTAATATTCCTGATGCTTACATCCATCTCAGTGTTGCCCTGACTGACCAGAATAAATTAGATGCTTTAGATGCTGCCGTCGCTACTTTACAAAAATTGATTCAACTCCAACCTAATAATGCTTATGCTTACAACAATCTCGGTATTGCCCTAGAAAAGCAGAAGAAATTAGATGCAGCAGTTGATGCCTACCAAAAAGCGATTCAACTCAACCCCAACTATGCTAGTCCTGCTTACACCAATCTCGGCATTGCGCTGTATAAGCAGAATAAATTAGATGCAGCAGTTGCCGCTTATAAGGAAGCCCTAAGATTACCAGAAGATAATTCTGGAACCCCAGCCAGCGCTCATACTCTTGCTCACAATGGTTTGGGTTTAATGTTCCAACAGCAAGAGAAACTAAAAGAAGCCATTGATGAGTTTGACAAAGCAGAAGAGATTGATCCCAATTTTGTCTATGCCAGTAACAACAATAGAGAAGCAAGGCGGTTATGGACAGAACAACAGAATAAACTAGCTAGTGTAAAAGACGATCGCCAATGGTTGCCTAAAGATGATCCAACTGTACCCGTTAAGCGTTCTGTGGTACGCATCACTGCCGAGTTTTCTATCAAGGAACGCCAGGGAACAGAGATTGGTACTGGTGTAGTCATTCAGCGAGAAGGCAACCGAACATTAATCCTCACCAATCGTCATGTTATTTTTGATGGCTATGAACAGGGTAAAAATATTCAGGTTGAATTTTTCAGTTCACCGCCGTCAAACCGAGTGCGAATGCGGCGAAATGCCAAGCTGTTCAAAATGACTACAGACAAACAAATCGATTTAGCTGTGTTGGAAGTTACCGATAATCTGCCAGAAGATATCCAACCCTTACCCATCTCCTTAACTGCAATCACCCCGAAAATGCCCATTCGCATCATCGGTCATTCTGCTCAAAGAGGTGAAGATAAATCTTGGTCTATGCAATCAGGACAAATCAGCTATCAAAACCAGCAATTAGAAATATCTCAAGCCGCACTCAAACCCGGTTATTCTGGCAGTCCTGTAATTGACTCGCAAAATCGGCTTTTAGGTATTGTCTTCGCTCAAAAGAAAGGTGAAGGCCGAGATTTGGCTTATCCGATGTCTGAAATTCAAAAACAACTGTCTACCTGGAAAATGAAATAGACGCGATGAATCGCGTCTCTACAAGTTTCTTTAACTTTGAATAAATTATGAATTATAAAATTATTCTTGCCAGCCTATTAATTATCAGCATTAGCCATCTTCCTGCTGCTGCTTCTTGCCCAGAAGGGAACCCAAAATCTACCAATTATATCCACCGCAAACCACCCAATCGCTGCGAAGGTATCAAAGAAGAAGAATTAAGCGGCAATAGCTTGAACCTGATTTCTATTGCTACCCGAAACTTAACCAGTTTTGGCAAAACCCTCACGGTGCAAATTCCCCGCATCAATGGAGGTAAAAATCCTCAAGTAATAGTGAAATCCTTGGGCGATAATTATCACTATCAAATGGATGACTTGTTATTGTCTAATAATGGTTCGCGTTTCAGCTTTAGCTGGGATACTTACGTTCTCAGGCAAGCAAAAATACCAGCTAACAGCCTTCGCGCTGTGGCATCCTATAATCTTGGTTCCCAGCCTATATATGTTCCAGTCATTCTGGGGCAAACTTCGGGTAAGTATGAATTTGTCTTTTATTCCCAAGACAGAGTGAGATTTACCAACTTTGAAATCCTCTCCAAAGGTCAACCAGCAATCTATAGCACTTCCCGCCCTAACCCGAAAAAGGGTGAAACTATTTTTACCTGGGATGGTCGCAATGCCCCATCTGGGCGCTATGAACTGCACTATGTTGCTAATATTGACCGAAGAGATGAACCTAGCGATCGCATAGAAAGGCGAATTGTATTTGAACATAACCCAAATTGGTTGAAATAAATCATGGCATCTCGGCAAAAAGCCAAACAAAAGTTTCCCAACTTCATCAATATTCGCCAATGGTTGAATTTCCTGAAAACATATCTAGTTGCTTTGTTTTTAGTCAGTATTTCAGCCCTAAAGCGCTTCCTACGAACTATTTCAAATCATCGAAATTCATTGTTGGTGTTGCTGCTACTTTTAGTTTTGGCTATCGTCACCTTTGCCGCTATTGTACCGGGTACACATACATTTGAAGGTAATATCATTTCTAAGGAAATGACTTTTACCTATAACGGAGAAGTATCTAAACTCTTTGTTCAAGATATTCACGGCATTAAGGAATTAGAAAATCAAGGCAGACAAACCCTAACTTTTACAGGCAATTTTAAAAGTGAAACTTGGTCAGAACTTAATCAGTTAGATTCCTTAAAAATCCAGCTTGAAGATAGCGAGAGTAGATGGATTATTGCTCCGGCTAATCTCCAAGCAACAAGTGATATTAACTTAGACGAACTCCGACTACAACCAAATACAAAAGTATCTGGACTAAGTTATGACTTTTTACGCAATCAGCTTGCTTTTTCTCTGCGATCTAACTCTAAATTAGACTTAAAAAATAACCAAAATACATTAGACCTATATTTAGGTGAACAACCAATAAAAGTTACAGTAGAAGGTTATGAATTACTAGATTCCAAATTACCAAATCAACCAGATAAACAAACACCGTTAGAATTTATTGTTAATCCAGATAATAAAAATTTTCATTTAGAAATCGCGCCAAAGTCAAATATTTCTATTACCTTAGGCAAAGCTCCAAAATATGAATCTGAGCAATGGTTTAGAGAAAAGATAGAAACCAAAGATGTGAAATTTATAGATTTAGATAGAAATGGTAAAGATGCCAGAGACGATTTAAAAATTTCTACTATTGTAGAAGGTAAAATCCGCATGGTAGGACAGGAACAGGACATTAAACAAAATCAGTTTCTCATGGGAGAAAATTCTGATACTCCTTTAAATATTCAACTGATACGCCATCTCCAAATTGTCCCTAAAAAAGGGATAGAAGCCCGCTTTTCTGGGAAAACTAAAGAGATTCAAATTGGTCTAGATCAGGATTTTCCAGTTTCTCAAATACAAGGTAGCTGGTTGGATGGCGTTTTACCTCGTGATGCAATTATTGCGCTGTTCTCTTTTGGGGCTGCTACAGTTGCAAATCTTTTGTCTTGGTTATTTAGTAACGCTTCTAAATCTGCGTCAAAACGTTAAGAGACGGGATTAATCGCGTCTGTACGGAGTTAGGAGTTAGTCCGACCGCAATACACTTCACCAAAGCTATGATCAGCATGAATCTCAATAACTAGATCAACTGCTGTTGCATCTTTTACCAACGGCTTGATGAATAATTCCGGGTGAAGCGATCGCCAAAAATAATTGACAAATTGCTCTATTTCTGCGTTGCTCATCCCCGATTTACCCGCAGCAATCATCTGCTGTTCCGCTTGTTTGCGCCACTCTAAAGAACAGCGATAATTAGTTGGATATAGCACAATTAAGCTGTCTAATCGCTTCCACAGTGGTAAATAATCGTGGAGGCGAAGATTCATTTCACGGGCAAATACTCTGTCTTCATCTGTAAGAATTGGTGGTGGTGCAGTATCAAATACATTTGCGTTAATTGGTCGCACACCCACAAACCAACCTTCAAATAGTACAATATCTACATCCGTCACCATTTCTGGAGTAGTGCGATCACCAGCACCTCCAAAAGCAGATTTATCAAAGCGGGGAAGCATAACTGGGCTTTGCAACTGGCGGATTTGATCTAATACATTTAAGCCTAAGTCTATATCGTGGGTTCCTGGTGGGCCGCGCCAAATCAAGCGGGGATCTTGCTGTGTTAAAACCAAGCGATCGCTGTAAGTTTTATATAAGTCATCCAAAGATAAACTTACAGTTCGGTATCCCAAGTGATCGAGAATCAAACTGAGAATCTTGGACATTGTGGTTTTACCAGTGCCTTGTCCTCCTAATATTCCTTGAATCAGGGGGCGTTCTAACTGTTGGCGCTGCGATGCTAGTTTGATTCCCAAAGGTAACCAAAAATCCCACAATACTTGTAACATTTCGTTAGGTTCGACTTTGAGGCTAGTTTGGCAGAATTGGCTAAAAGCTGGGAAGACAGATTTTAATAAATGCGATCGCTTTTCTATCACCTCATTGACATTTTCCGGCGTGATTCCAAAAGCTTTTGCCCTTAACCCATCTGCTAACGCCGCTTCTGTTGCTTGCTGCTTTTCCATCTCCCTCATCTCCCACCCTACGATCCCAGCTTAAAGGCTTCGAGAAACAGACCGTAGATGAAACCAATTTTGAAGAGATTTAGTGAATCTATCAAGAGCGATCGCCTTTCCAAAAAGCTGCGATTATAAAATATCCTACTGGTAATTTCCGTCAACATTACTAAAAAAGCAGCTACCACAATGTCTAATTCTGCTCGTTGACCGGCTGTAGTGGAAGCTACGTTTGCCAGAAAAAAACCAAACAAAAAATTAATGATCAGCAACGATAGCCGCCGCCAAGGATTTAAAAACCATTGCCCCAAGCGTGTAGCAATGGCATCGAATAAGTTATTCAGACGAGTGTTTTGCATCAGATCGACTTTTGGGAAAAGTCAAGATATCTTGAAATATTTCTATATTCAAAACAGGATACTGGTTTTAGCCTCAGCTTGTTTGTTAATATTATAGATATGTCCTGGGTTTCCAGCGTTGATTCAAATTTGCACATCCTATCATGTTTAGGAAAGTCTAGCCCCTTAAAAGGCTGCTTATTCTAACGCAAGATGAAATATGCATCCTTAGATTTATTTAAGGGGTTGGTAAAAAACGCCTTGCTGGGGCAGCTAGTACCGCAAAGTCAAAGTCAACTCTAACTCTTGTTTGTCAGACATTAAGGAAATTATTTCCTCTAAATATTTTCTAGTTAAAATGATAATTATAATACATAAATATCATTAACTGTAGGGAAGTCTATATTAGACTACTTTCCATTATTCCCTTTTGGGATAATAGGCTACTATTTGGTCAAGCTTAAACAAAATATTTATTTCTAATAACTATCAATATGAAATCTTCAGTATATCGTAACGTTGGTGTTACAGTTTTTTGCTTGGGACTGCTTGTTACTCTGGTGGGATGCTTTGGAGTGAGCGTATCCTTTGAGTCCACAAACCCAGATACATCTTCACAACCGCCGACTCAAACTACCCAGTGGGAGACGGCTTCCTCTACACCCGTTTCACTTGAAAAGGGTATTTCCGCTAGTCTATCAACTCCAGCAACTACCTCAACCAATCAAGTAAAACCTAATATTAAAGAAAATACTTATCCTGTCTTGGCAGAGCGTGATAAATCAGCAAGCAAAAGCAAGGATCAAGGAACTTTGCGAATGAGTAATCAAACAAACCAGCCTGTACGGTTGGCTCTACTGGCGCGACAGTCGGTAGCAAAAGGCTCTGATACTAAATCTACTAAGTATGATGTACCGGCACATTGGGATTTTGCTCCCCAAGAAGGTAGTGAAAAGGGACTGATTTTATCCCTACCTCAGAATAATTTAAAGCTGGAGAAGGGAGATATTTTAGTTGCTTTCGCACAAGATGGTTCCCGTCGTTACTGGGGACCCTATGTTGTCGGCGAAACTCAATTACCTAAATGGAATTCTCAAAACAGAGAATGGCAACTAGTGCTGAGTCCATAATCGATATTTAGTAAGCTGTTACGCAAATAAAATTGGATATTTACTTATGTACCCCTTTGGGGAAGCAAGCTAGCAAGAGCGTCTCCTTCAGGAGAGGGTTGTCATTAGTCATTTATATTTCAAAGGACAATATTAACGATTGCAATGTACAATCTAGACGTGCATCAGCTTAGTATTAGTACAGCGCGGGCTAAATAAACTACCCATGCCAAATCAACGAAATTCTTACGCTGTATTGATTTTGACTTTTGAATGCGTGAATACATGACTTTTGACACTTTGACTACCTCGGCTACTTCGACTGCGCCCTTCTCTTCTTAGGCTGCGCCTTAAGCGTAGCTATGCCGGAGGCTTTACGACTACCAAGAGGACAAGCTCAGGACAAGCTCAGTACAAGTCCGCTCGGCACAAGTCTGCTCAGTGTTAACTTTTGACTCCCGTTCGCGCAGCGTCCCGTAGGGAAGGGGTGACTTCCGCCTTGCGGTACTAGTGTGTTAGAGAAGTTTTTCTGGCAACTTGGAACATGGCGTTACTGAACGGGAAAAAGTGTAATATTGTTGAATTTAAAACTCTGAAGAACAAAAGATAGATAATCAACGACTATTGAGTAGTGATTGTTGACTATTGACTAATGAGCATGAAATTGAGTGTTAAGCACACTGTTGATCAGTGGTTCAACAAAATAGCAATGAATCCAGGCCTTGGTAGAACTGTGTCGATTTTGTGGTTGATATTGATTTGCTGGATAGCTTTTGGGTGGAATTTAGGCAACATTGGTTTAATTGATGAGACAGAGCCGCTTTTTGCCGAAGCTTCCCGCCAGATGTTCGTTACAGGTGATTGGATTACCCCATTTTTCAATGGTGACACTCGTTTCGATAAACCTGCTTTAATTTACTGGTGTCAGGCGATCGCTTATGCAATTATAGGAGTGAATGAGTGGGCAGTACGTCTTCCTTCAGCGATCGCAGCCTTCGCCTTAGTTTGTTTAGCTTTTTACACCATACAGTGGTATTTCGCTAAACAAGACGAACTAGAGCAAGTTTCACGTCCTACTCGCCGCTACTTCACATCTTTTATAGCAGCAGCGCTCATGGCACTCAATCCCGAAACTATTATTTGGGCGAGAACTGGTGTCTCTGATATGCTGCTCACCGGATGTATGGCATCAGCTTTGTTATGTTTCTTTCTCGGCTACGCAGGGAAGGGAGGAAGTAGGGAGCGGGGAGCAAAGGGAGAAAGAATAACCAATACTTCGACTTCGCCCTTCGGCTACGCTCAGGACAAGCTCAGTACAAGTGCCCCATCACGCCAGTTGCTTCAACGGAGGGAACCTCCGCAACGCACTGGCTCCCCAATGCCCCATGCCCTATTCCTTAATAAGTGGTACTTAGGTTTTTATGTGCTGATTGCTGGGGCAATTTTGACTAAGGGGCCAGTGGGAATTGTTGTACCAGGGCTAATTGTTGCCGCATTTTTGTTTTATGTAGGAAAGTTTCAAGAGGTTTTGCGGGAAATGCGCCTTTTCCTAGGTGTATTGATAATTTTAGGTTTATCAGTGCCCTGGTATGCTTTAGTTATTTGGCGCAATGGCTGGAATTATATTAATGCCTTTTTTGGTTATCACAACCTGGAACGCTTTACAGAAGTCGTTAATGGTCACTCAGCACCTTGGTATTTTTACTTTTTAGTAGTGCTGTTGGGTTTTGCGCCCTACTCAATCTATTTACCACTCTCTATAGTAAGACTACAGTTTTGGCAGCGATCGCACTGGCGATCCCTTGAACGTTTTCAGCAGTTTGGTTTGTTTGCCTGGTTCTGGTTTGCTAGCATCTTTGCCTTCTTCACCATTGCTGTTACCAAACTCCCTAGCTACGTGTTGCCTTTAATGCCAGCAGCAGCCATTTTAGTAGCTCTGTTGTGGAGCGACTTTTTCCAGGATACAGAGGCTAGGCAAACAATACCTGTTTCTTCCTCTCCCACTCCTCCCATCTCACCCTCTTTTCTTGGAGTGAGTGGTTGGGTGAATGTAGTGTTTTTATCAGTTCTGGCTACAGCACTGTTTAACATAACCCACATCTTAGGTAGTGATCCAGCTATAAGTAACTTCCACGAATTAATTCAACGAACTGGTTTACCAGTAATAGCCGGGGTAATATGGCTGGTTTGTGCCATTTTAGTTGCGGGTTTATTACTAAGTCGCCAATGGAACCAGGTGATCAGTATTAATTTAATCGGATTTGTCGCGTTTTTCATTTTTGTCTTAACGCCTGCTTCGTTCTTTATTGATCGAGAGCGTCAATTACCCTTAAGGGAATTGTCTGCGGTCATTCTAGAAGCAAAACAACCAAATGAAGAATTGATCATGCTTGGCTTCAAAAAGCCTAGTGTGGTATTTTATAGTCACATTCACGTAAATTATTTAAAATTTCCCCAAGAGGCTACAGAGCATATCAAAAACCAGGCTGCCAAAGGACTAAAACCTGCCTCAGTGCTGCTATTGGCTGAACAGAAAAAGTTTTTACAAATGGACTTGCAGCCAGATGATTATAAAAATTTATCAACCAAGGGTGCTTATAACTTGGTTCGAGTTCCTTTTAAGAAAAAGAGAAGTGAAAAAATGGATATTTCATAATTGGGAATTGGGCATTGGGCACTTGTACTGAGCGACTTGCCCTGAGCCTGTCCTGAGCTTGTCCCGAGCTTGCCCTCTTGGTAATCGTAAAGCCTGCGGCATAACTACGCTTAGGGCGCAGCCTCTGGTAGAGTTGGGCGTAGTCGTTCGCGTAGCGTCCCGTAGGGAAGGAAGTCGAAGTATTGGGAATAGACAAGGAAACAAGGAGAATTGAGGACAGGGGGAAGGGAAAGACGGCGTTGCAAGTTCTAAACTTTTATCACTTTCTCCCTTTGTACCCTGCTCCCTACTCCCTACTCCCTATTTCCATCAACATTTGTCATTGTAACTATTGATAGCTAAAGCCTGATTGATCTGGTTTAATAGGTCTTCCATTGATATTGATCGCGGTAATATTTGGGTAGCGATCGCACCAACAATAGTTTCTATCGGTTCCAAACTATTTTTCTTCTGCTTGTCAATTTCCTTATCAGCTATCCCAGGCTGGAAACTGGTTTCTAACCGATTTAATCGCTGATTAAGTACTAAAATTGGTGGTAATTTGTCAGGTGAATCTCCCAATGTTTTCAGTGCTTTTAGCACGTCTTTGTGGATAGCGGATTCTCCTAAACAAATTAGCAGTAAGTCAACGCTTTGGTGGCGAATTTGTTGTAACACTTCTGCCCAACAGGGACTCATTGCCGCTTTGAAGCCTGCTGTTTGTAGGTACTGAATTAAAGCTTGGAACCACTCAGATCCCCGTTTTGCAGTTTCACTACTAATTGAGCAATTTTTTGCTGCCCGATAACCCTTAACTTGCCTGCGTCTTACCTGTGGTAAATCACGCAGCATTGTCAAATCTACTACCAAGATGTTAGCAGGACAGCAAGTACCAGAAGCAATTTCCAATACTGATAGTAAGGCATCTGTGTTTTCGGTGCGACTACTGTTGTCTTTAGTAAATGATGTTAAGTAAGGAAATACAGATAACTCTGGTATTTTAGAAGCTATTAGGGTGGTTGTGACATCGCAAGTAACTAGTGGGATAGCTGCTAAACGTGGGTGTTGAATTAGTTGTTGCAGATAAGTTTGGGCGGTGGTACTTTCGACATCTAGCAAAATTACATCAAACTGCCATACCCGCGCCAAAAGTTCTGCTTGATCTAGGTCATCTACTTCAATCACCCGGTGTTCTCGAAGTGAGGGGTGGGGATTGACCGATTCTAACTGGGGATTCACTAATCGGAGAATTCGCAGTGGGGTTTTAGTTGGGATAATTGCGCTGTTGTTTGACCCTTGCGGTAAAATTGCTGGTGAAGTACATAATTTTTCGAGAACTGGTGCTAAAAGGTGATTCTCTACTGGCAAGCTTAAGAAACCATCGGCTCGGTTAGCAAATGCTTGCTCCTTTTCGGCTGCCGTCGCTGTCACAATTACAGATATATGACGGGTTGCAATATCAGATTTCAGTAAAGTCAGTACATCCCAGCCTGAGAGCAGGGGTAGTAACGGATTCAAAAATATCGCTATTGGTTGCAAGCGCCGAGCTTTTTCGACTGCTTCTGTTCCTGATCGCGCAATCACTACCCGATATCCTAAACCTTTAAGTTGTTCGGTCAAGTCTTCAATATATCGGGCTACTGCCTCGACTACCAAAACCAACCGTTGCGAACTGGCAAGATGATGCTGTGTGGAGGTAATAACATGCCCAAGAGCGGTTGCGGAGTTTTCCCGTGTCGATTGATGTCGCGTTTCTTCCTCTTCTTTGATTCCCATATCTGGTTCCGAAAAGCCTGTTTTCGGGGGACTGGGCGGCAGAAGAAGTGTAAACTGGCTACCTTTTCCTTCACGCGATAAGAAACTGACATCTCCTCCGTGGAGACGAGCCAAGGCCCGGGTTAATACCAGCCCCAAACCAGTGCCTTCAAATTGGCGGGTGAGGGGATTTTCTAGTTGTTGGAATTTTTGAAAGATTAAGTGTTGCTGGTGTTCAGGAATGCCAATACCTGTATCCCAAACCGTAAAGGCAATCCATCCTTCCCAACGGCTTACCCGTAGCCCAATTTCGCCAGATATTTCAGTGAATTTAAAGGCGTTGGAAAGTAGGTGTACTAGCATCTGGCGCAAGCGTAATTCATCTGCCACTATCTGGTCTAAGCCTAGTTCAATGGAAAGGCAGAATTGGGGAGCAGATGAACGGGCGTTTTGAGTTGGCGAGGCAGATGTAGCTTTGGTAGTTTGAGTATGAATGGCTTTAGCATCTGATAAGGCGCGATCGCACACAGCACTAATTTTTACTGGGGTCAGCGTCAAATCCATTTGTCCCGTTTCCATGCGGGTCAAATCTAAAATGTCATTAACCACACTCATCAGGTGGCGTCCACTTTGATGAATCAGCCCTGCATAACGGGCTTGACGTTCGTTAAGTTCTCCCAACTGCTGATCCACTAGCAAGCGCGATAATCCTAAAACGGCAGTTAGGGGAGTTTTGAGTTCATGACTAATACAAGCTAAAAACTCGTCCTTCAACCGATTTAGTTGAATTAAATCAGCATTCTTTGCTGCCAATTCTTTACAAAGCTGTTGCTGCTCAGTCACATCAGTAGCTAAAACTAACCACAAATCCTCGCTGAGTACAACCTCCTCTTGTCCACTCATGACTTGAAACTCAGGACTATCTAAAGGAATTTTGGCAAATTGCCAGATTCGCTCCTGACCATTTTGCACTTCGACAACGCAGGTACAAGTACCTACTTGACTATCCAAATAGCAGCGACTATATACAGCATCAGGTGATGCTTCTTGCTGGGTCAGTTCTTCTTCACCACCATGCTCATTCTCCCTACCATTGGGATAAACCTTGATTGCTCCTTGGGTGACATATTCTGGTTTTTTACAGAGCTTAGGGACAAGTATTGCCTCCACCTCTTGCCTAACTCCTTCTGGATCTTTCAAGACTCCTAATTGCTCCCACCAGGCGGGATTTCGTGCTACCACCTCGCCACTACCCGTTTGCAACATCAAAGGCCAAGGCAGTCTTTCCAGCAAGTGTACCAGTGGTTGGTGTCCCAACGACTTGGGTTCATTTGGCGGCTGCTCACCAGACGACCTCTCAATGCCTGAACTTTGTAATCCAGCCATGCGTTCCTTAGCCAGCGATCGCAACAGGCGTGAACTATCCAGCAGCCCCAAATATTGACCATTAGAGTCAATCAGTGCCCAATCTAAGTTCTGCTGTTTTTCGGCTTGGGCATAACGTAAGTACAAGCTTAATTGCTCTACACGCTCAGAAGCTGATATTGTCTGTATTGGATCAATTAGACCTTGACTCCAGCTAGAGAGTGATTGGTGTAAATTTAGATTTTTATCGTCACTATGTGCTAATAATTTTTGGATTAAACGGGCAGAATACAGCAACCCGATAGGGGATTGCTGGTGATTCACTACTACCAAGCGATCGCACTGCTCTTGCTCAAAAATCTCCAACACCACTGCCAGAGAACTTGTTTGGGAGCAGCTAGGTACGGTTGCCTGAAAGTCATAAAGCGGGTAATCTAGCATTAACATAGGGCTTTTGGGGTCATTCTTCCTGTGGAACCCTCCGGCATTTCCATCTGCCAAATATTGATGGTGTTTTCGCCTGAAGCCATATCCTCTAAGAAGACTCATATAAGCAACTCTGGTTATTTCAACGCTATTAAAAAACGGAATTTGCCCTTACGGGCACTTTTGCATCCTTTATATTTTTCCAAGAGGCCACGTTTCTAAGTTGTAGCAACTAACCTCCCCAGTGTCTTACTGGTATTTAAACTCCTCATCGATAGCGACAGCTAAAACAATTATGGCCCCAAAGAATCGCTTTAGAACCTTGAGGAATTATAATGATTTAGAATGGGACAATCCTTTAAGTTCGTTTAAGTATCTTATCAAGGAGCAAAATTAAAAAATCTATCTACATAGATATGTAAATAATGTAAATAATAAATTAGCTACTGTGTCTTCCTATGCCGACAAATACCTCATCATCAAAGACCTACTAAGTCTAATTACTCAGTTACTGCACTAAGTTGTTGAGTGGCTAGGAAGTGCAAGGCAAAAGTCAAAAGTCAAAATTTTTGTATGTAGAGGCTTTTGCAAGTTTTAAAATGGTAGATTGATTTACGCCAAGCTTTACTAACACTACCTGCTAACTAACATAGAGCGTTGTTTTGAGTGGAATCACCAGTTTACTGCACACCTAGTATTCCCTTAGAAGCGTTAGCCAAACTTATCAGCCCACGTTTCTTGGTCAAGGTGATCAAGGAGATATATTTAAGAATAAATGTTATTACCGATATTGATTCTGCAACCTGATGTTAAGAAATGTTTAGATAATCTAGTTGACTTAGACTACCAAAAAGGCTGGAGCAGATGGGTGTGGAAAGTTATTGACGCGATTCTTGCCCAATTTTGCTATCTACCTGTTGTTGCAACTACCTCTGTAAAAATCAACTATTTACCAAATTGGCCTCAACAAAATTTAAATAAAACATACACTGACAAGTACACCTATGTTTTTGCCAGTCAGACCCAAAAAAGCCAACAGCATTTTCAGGAGATGACTCCAGCAGAAAAGCAAGGATTATTAAGACACCTTAAATCAGATTACAGTATGATTCTGATTAACTATTTTACCACAGATAAAACACTCAAAGAAAAAATTGATAAATTTGTCAATACTATATTTTATGCCAATATTCCTGTACCCAAAATCATCGAAATTCACATGGAGATAATTGAAGAATTTTCTAACCAGCTAAAATTAGAAGGAAGGAGCAACGAAGCATTACTTGATTACCGTCTAACGTTGATAGATATCCTAGCTCATCTATGCGAACTATACAGAAGTTCGATTTCTAAATAAATTAAAATTATTGATGTTTAACTTAGCACAAACTACCTCTGTTAATCACTCACAATCTGCAAAAAAATATTGTATTTATATTCTTCTGACTAGCTTGTAAGTATATGGATAAAGCCAAAAAAACCTACGTCCTCAAACTTTACGTAGCAGGAAATACCCCTAATTCAGTCAGAGCATTAAAAACACTCAAAAATATTTTAGAGCAGGAGTTTAAAGGGGTTTATGCTTTAAAAGTGATTGATGTATTGAAAAGCCCGCAACTAGCAGAAGAAGATAAAATATTGGCGACACCAACATTATCTAAAATGTTGCCTCCACCGATTCGCAAAATTATCGGGGATCTTTCAGATAGGGAAAGAGTATTGATTGGATTAGATTTGCTATATGAAGAACTAAGTGAAGGAGATTTTGAAGAGGAAGATAATTAATAAACCAAAGTTTTAACTGTGTCGGGGAGCCATGTTTACCAATAGCCTCGCCAAAAGAGAGTCAAAAATTTAGTAATAAAAAACAGTTGTTAATACCCTTTTGTTATCAAACAATGAGTGAAACAGAGCAAGTAAAATCAAAAAATACACCAAAAATTGGGGGTGTGGAAAAAATTCGCACGATGATCGAAGGGTTTGACGATATTAGTCATGGTGGTTTACCAATTGGTAGAACTACCTTAATCAGTGGCACTTCCGGCACAGGCAAAACTTTATTCTCTCTTCAGTTTCTTTATAACGGCATCACTTACTTTGACGAAGCAGGAGTATTTGTTACTTTTGAAGAATCACCCAGTGATATTATTAAAAACGCTCATGTTTTTGGGTGGAACTTGCCACGGCTAATTGAGGAAGGCAAATTGTTTATTCTCGATGCATCCCCCGATCCTGAAGGACAGGATATAGTTGGTAATTTTGACCTGTCTGCACTAATTGAGCGACTGCAATATGCCATTCGCAAATACAAAGCTAAACGAGTTTCAATCGACTCAATAACAGCAGTATTTCAGCAGTATGAAGCGATGGGAGTAGTCCGGCGCGAGATTTTTCGCCTAGTAGCACGTCTCAAACTACTCAATGTCACCACTATTATTACAACTGAACGTAGCGAAGAGTATGGCCCCGTCGCCTCTTTTGGAGTGGAAGAATTTGTTTCCGATAATGTAGTAATTGTTCGCAACGTTTTAGAAGGAGAACGCCGCCGTCGCACAACTGAAATTCTCAAGTTGCGCGGTACAACTCACATGAAAGGCGAGTATCCCTTCACGATTACTAATGAAGGGGTTAACATCTTCCCACTGGGAGCAATGCGCCTTACTCAACGATCTTCTAATGTCAGGGTATCTTCTGGTGTCAAAACCTTAGATGAAATGTGCGGTGGTGGTTTCTTTAAAGATTCGATTATTTTGGCCACAGGAGCTACAGGTACTGGTAAAACCCTGTTAGTAAGTAAGTTTATTCAAGATGGCTGCCTGAATGGAGAACAAGCAATATTATTTGCTTATGAAGAATCACGCGCCCAACTATCTCGTAATGCTTCCTCTTGGGGAATTGATTTTGAAGAATTAGAGGATCAAGGTTTACTCAAAATAATTTGTACCTATCCTGAATCAACTGGTTTAGAAGACCACTTACAAATTATAAAATCAGAAATTGCTATCTTCAAACCAGCCCGGATCGCTATTGATTCCCTATCAGCATTAGCTAGAGGAGTAAGCAATAATGCATTTCGGCAGTTTGTAATTGGTGTGACGGGTTATGCTAAACAAGAAGAAATTACTGGTTTCTTTACCAACACAACTGACCAATTTCTAGGAGCGCATTCCATTACTGATTCTCATATTTCCACGATTACCGATACAATTCTCATGTTACAGTACGTAGAAATTCGTGGAGAAATGTCGCGGGCAATTAATGTATTTAAAATGAGAGGCTCTTGGCATGACAAGGGCATTCGTGAGTATAATATCACTGCTGACGGGCCCGATATTAAAGATTCTTTCCGAAACTACGAACGAATTATTAGCGGTGCTCCTACTCGCGTTAGTATCGATGAAAAGGCGGAACTTTCTCGCATTGTTAGACGTTTTGAAGACAAACAGAGTTCCGAACCCTAAATTTAGTATCGTAGTATATTCTTTCCTAAATTTAGTATCGTGCTATATTCTGTGGTGAAGAAAGGTTTTCTGCCGCTAGATTGATTTTCGTGTGAGGGATGCGGTGAAAGGACAGCAATTATTCCATAGCTTATTGCCTGGTGTGACAGCAGCGGTCTTAACAACTCAGCCAGCTTTGGCTGGTACTGTAAAACTAACTGGGGTACAGCTGGCCTCTTCTCCTAGTGTTTTGACTTCTACTTATGGTCAAGACTTAGTTGGGGACATTGTGAATACGCAATTGCATAACGGTGCAAATGTTAGTGTTCCAACCCTAGTACCTGCTTTCGGTTTCACTAAACTTAGTATGAAACCTTTAAGTAATAACAGTATTCCAGTGTTTACGGCTGAAAATACTGTTATGCCAATAAAACAACTACTTAAGAAAGATAAAGGTAGATTTTTCAGTTTGACACCTACCTCTAATGTTTCCCAACAGCTTACTGTCAGCCGTTCTGCTCAAAATAACCAAAAAAACAGTAATTCAAGCGCTGATGGGCAGGCATCAAAGAGCATAGTAGTTCCCAACTACACTTCAAAACCCTCTTCTGTCCAAAAAGAAATTTTGTCCCTATCTTCTGCACAGCAGCCAGTGGTTCAAAAGATAAATACTGTTACTCAGTTGCAGACATTTTTACAAACTTCAGCTACAGGTGTAGGATCAGCAAAACTGTTGTCAGCGCAACAATGTCCACAGGAGTTGGGGAAAAGCAAAACTGATTCCTCAGCTGCTTTGCTAATGATTTCAAGTACCTGCTCACAACAAAATGCTGTTGGCGATCGCATTGCTCAGAGTAATACCCCGATTCCGACAGATTCGACACCAACTCCCACTGCACCGGAAACCGTAATTCCTACGCCAGGGGGTTCAGTGCAACCTTCCACAGCACCGGAAACCGTAATTCCTACGCCGGGGGATTCGTCGACGCCAACTCCCACAGGACCGGAAACTATAATTCCTACGCCAGGGGGTTCAGTGCAACCTTCCACAGTGCCGAGAACCATAATTCCCGCACCATCAGGGTCAGTGCAAATTCCACAGAACCTGATTCCTAGCTCAAATCCCCTGCAATTTCCCACCAAACCGGAGGAAGTGAGACTTCAGGGAAATCAGCCGATTACTTTGGCACAGGCTCTAGAGCTAGCACGGCGCAATAATCGAGATTTACAGGTGTCTTTATTGGAGTTAGAACGCAATCGAGCGATTCTACGCGAGGCGCAAGCTGCTTTATTGCCCACTCTTAATGTTAGTACGGATATTACTCGCACTCAGTCTGCTAGTAGTCAGCTTCAAGACGAATTAAGTGGGCCGTTCGCCCCTAAAACAGATCAACCCAGTACATCTTTTTCTGGTCAAGCAGAACTTTCATATAATATTTATACTTCTGGGAGAGTACAAGCTAGCATCAGAGCGGCTGAAGAACAGGTACGTTACTATGAGTTTGCTGTAGAAACTCAGTCTGAGACAATCCGTCTAAATGTTGCCACTGATTACTACAATCTGCAACAAGCGGATGAACAAGTACGCATTAGCCAGTCGGCTGTAGTGAACTCTGAGGCTAGTTTGCGTGATGCAGAAGCTTTAGAGCGAGCTGGGGTTGGTACGCGGTTTGATGTGTTGCGATCGCAGGTGAATTTAGCAAATGCCCAACAAAATTTGACTAATGCTAGATCGCAGCAGGAAATTGCCCGTCGTCAATTAGCAACTCGGATAAGTTTGCCGCAGGCGGTAAATATCAGTGCAGCCGACCCTGTACAATTAGCTGGTCTTTGGAACCCAACGCTAGAACAAAGTATTGTGCTGGCTTATCAAAATCGTCCAGAATTGCAACAGCAGTTAGCACAACGTAATACTTATGAGCAACAGCGTAGACAAGCCCTTGGGGAGCTAGGACCTCAAATTAGTTTGGTAGGTAACTACAATCTGTTAGATCAGTTCAATGATAATGCCAGCATTACTGATGGTTATTCAGTTGGAGTTAGGGCAACCCTAAATCTGTATGATGGAGGAGCAGCAAGAGCAAGGGCAGCTCAGTTCAAAACTAATATTGCGATCGCAGAAACTCAATTTGCCGAACAGCGCAACCAAATTCGCTTTCAGGTAGAACAAGCCTATTCTACCCAGCAATCTAGATTAGAGAATGTTCAAACCGCTAATACCGCTTTAGAACAAGCTAGAGAAGCTCTACGTTTAGCGCGTTTGCGATTCCAAGCTGGTGTAGGTACTCAAACTGATGTGATTAACTCTGAAAACGACCTCACACAAGCTGAAGGTAATCGAGTTACAGCAATTTTGGATTACAACCGTGCTTTAGCTCAGTTACAACGGTCTGTTACCCTCAGAGCATTACGCTAGTGCCCCTTTGGGGAAGTCAAAAGTCAAAAGTCACCCATGCTTTAATTTTGGGCTTTCTGGCTGTAATGAAATAGTAGGTTTATTTCCGCCGACCTGTACTAATAGTGCTGACTTAATCTTTCAATTAAAAATTCTAAAAGCCTGATTTTTCAATAATTACATTGAATAATGAGGCTTTTAGGCTATTTTTTCATCTATTAAAAAAGCTTTTTTAAAACAGTCACCACTTGCTAAACGCTAAGAGCGAACAAGCCGAAAGACCCGTGCAAGGCAGTAACTCAACCTTCCAAGACAGATTTTGGATTCTGAAAGTGCCCCAAAAAACGTATTTGTAACAGCAATATTGTGAAATGATGTAGCATAACTGAATGTTCGATCGCTCGCCTTGTCAAAGACTCATGACTAAAGTAACATCTCAAGAAATTGCACAGTTTCGCTCTCAATTGGCAGATGATCCCAGCGATATGGAAGCGCTAGATTTGATTGAAGACTGTGATGGAGATTTAGAAGATGCAGCGATGACGCTAGCTATCCGGGCGGGACAACAACCAGAAAGAGCAAATTCCGAGTGGTTAGATGCCTTGGCTAGAAAATGGCGTGTGGTCATTTGCGAACAAGAATATCGGGAAGATTTGCTTGATACTTCACCTCAAAAGATGATGCAACATTTAAAAGCAATGCCCACGTTTCCTAAAATTTTGGCAACACCAGTTTTGATTTATGTCCTCAAGCAAGGCGTGAACAATTTTTGTGAGCCACTAGATTCGCTAAAGTGATCGGATGTACATTTAACTTGTGCTAACTTGTGCGATGCCTGCGGTGGTCACTGAGGGCAGCAGAAGTGCGGGCTACGCCCATGCACTTTGCAGTTGAGTTTAATATAGACCTAACAAGAACAGCCCCTTAAGAGCTAGCGTTGGAGAGTAAGACTCCTAACTCCTGTACAGACAAGGGTTAATCGCGTCTGTACTCCAAATTCATACCCAATGCAAGATGATTCGACCAGGACTGATACGCTGTTAATTAAGGCAAAACTTATATTAGACAAATTGTTCAATCAATGAATTACCTTGTTGCCGTATTACCAGACCGCATTCAAGCCGAAGCTGCTTACTTAGCTCTAGAAGAACAAGGCATAAACAGTACTATTCTGGGGAAAGGATATAAAACAGCTGACGAGTTTGGCTTAATTGACCCCAAAGACCAAGCCAAAAAGCAAGCACAACTAATGGCAACCTGGCTCATACCATTTGGCTTTTTTGCAGGTTTTACATTTAGCCTCATCACTGGTTTAGATACTTTTGCCTGGGCGGGTGAAATTGGCAATCACATCGTTGGCGGACTGCTGGGTGCTGCTAGTGGTGCTATGGGTGGTGTGCTTGTCGGTGGCGGAGTCGGTTTACTCGTAGGAAGTGGTGATGCTTTACCTTATCGCAACCGCTTAGATGCGGGTAAATACTTAGTTGCCGTTCAAGGTTCCGAAACTCTCACTCGGCAAGCAACTCGAATATTACGTCAGTTTGATCCAGAAAATATCCAAGGTTATGCTGACACAAGTACCGTGTAATGAATGAATCATAGTTTATACATTACGACACAGCGACTTGAGTTACTTCCCTGTTCTTTGGAGGTGGCGCAAGCCGTTGTGACAAGAAATAAACCCGAAGTAGAGAGGCTTTGGGGGGTACGAGTTCCTGATGATTGGTATGGATCTGAGGTGTTAGATAATGGGGCACTGGTAAAAGATAAATGGCTAATGACTAATGACTAATTCATAATTTTTAAGAATGTTGCCACGAAAAGAACTTTTAATTTGTAGCCCACTCTTTCTTATTGGCAGAAATTACGGTATGGGTGAAGGATTTGGATGTTTTCCTGCGTAGTAGACAACGACTTTCAACTCTTCTTTATTAGGAACGTAAAACACTCTGTCCCCTTTTGTCACCTCATATTCCCATGCCCCCTTGTAGGGTTTGCCCTTTAAAGGAAAACACGCCCAGGCTGTCTGGCGGTTGGTGCAGTAGATAAATCCTCGTAACAACAACGTGTGTTTTCTGGATGGCGCTGCATTAAAGCTTCCCAGTCCCGATTCACCCGATGATTTTTAGCTACCACTAACCAAGTACTTTCTATCTCAGATAATTCTGGAGCTGTCAGTTTAACGAATGGCGGCTCCACATTCTCCACTATTGGATTTTCTTGTTAGTTATCTGACATACTCTGATTCAGACAGCACTCTGAGTAGATGGCGGCTTTAATGGTACTTCATCAGTCTCGGCACTAAAAGCATCTGCCAGTTTAGGACTAGCGATCGCTACGGCGCTTTCATGCCATTCATGGATGATCGCGTCAATTATCTCCCATGCTGTAGTTGAGGAATCTATCAACCGAAAAGCTTCACTCAGCTCGTTTATAAAGTCTTGTAGATCATCTTCTTCAAACACACTCAGCCATCCATAAAAATGTTCAAAACCGATTTCTTTTACCAGTAACAAAGAGAAGGCGACAGTTAACGCCTCAAAAACAGCTTTACTCTGTGTTGCTGCCTTTACGAGAAAAGTTACTTCCTCCCGGCGCAACAAGGCAAAAGACTGATCGTTGCGAGTAATTGTCACTGGACGTTTTAAAGCTTTGTCCAGAACTCGCCCAGGCTGACGATTCAACTCAGTGGCTGTAATTAACTCATCTGAGTAGATATTGCCAAAAGTCCCGATAGACATAGATTATGCGTTTTTAGTCAACGCCGATTTAAGAAAATTATTAGTACCTACGTATAATTGTACGTACAATTCCTCAGGGGTCAATAGAGATTAAAACTCTGGATGCTGGAACTATCTCCAAAAAAGCATGAAAGATTTTTAGACTAGAGAAAATGCCGTGTCATAGTTCAACATCAGTAAGCAAGAACTAAGCAGGGAGTTGTTCTCACTTCTCAAAGTGCCTTATTTATAAACGTTTTAAACAGGGAGTGCGGCTCAACCTTCTTGCAAAGTTGGGGCTTTTGTATAGCTTTATTTTTATGCACTTATTAAGTAATAAAATCTAATTAAACTTACTTTTGCGGTAAGAATTCTAATGTATGTGTCACAAGCGTTATCAACGCTTCTAAAGGTGTTTTATCATCTTCATCTAAGATAGTTGAAAAAATTATATATTTGCTAGTATCTGGAGATTGAATTGCAATATACCCTATGTTATACATACGTTGAGATTTCCAAATCAACGCTTTGTAGTTTTCTATCTTATCTTGAAATATTTTCCCATCACTTTGTTTAATAAGTTCATAAAAAACTTCTAAACTTGTTATAACTTCAATCTCTACGCCACGAGGATCAAGTTCCGTTGGTTCTGGATTACGTAAAAAGCACTGAATAAATTCAAAAGCACTAGGCTCTACAACGTTATATTTACTTTTATTCCATTGTAACAATCTATAATTATCAGGGATTTTTAGTTTTATATTATGTTCTTTTATTATTATTTATCTAAACTTTAGCGAAGCTGGTATAGGTGGTTTTTCAGTATCATAACAAGATTTTGCATATACTGGTAAAGTGAAAATTAACAGTAAAGTTGAAGTAAATAATATAATTTTTTTCCATATTTTATAAATCATGTAGTGCTATTTGGATGGAGGATACACTCAACCATCCCTGGTTTGTAAAGCGCCTCTGATTTCAGACCATTCAAGATTATGAAAGTCAGCTTCAGTAAGACCAGCTTGAGCATGCAGGATTTCAATCATTTTTGTCGCATCCTCAAAAAACTTTTCGGCAGTTTCTTGCTCAATCATGGCTTTCCAATTAGGTTTTTGAGATTTCCACTCAGCTTCATTAATTTGCTTAGATATAGGTTCTTCTACATCTACTTTTTGAACTCCATTAACTGTGTATTTTGCTGTCTTTCCATGAACTAATAAATTTCGGAATTCAAAAATTTCTTCAAAAGTTTTAAAAGGTCTGCTGGTTTCATCTCTTAAATAATTTATTTTATCTATTAAACTTTTAAGTTTCTGGAATGAACTCTTACGCTCCCACTTATCCCATTGATCTTGATCAATTATTTTTTGCCCTAGATGATTTAGATATGCTTCCAAAAAGAAGGCTGAAGTAAGCATACTTGTCATATATTTGTAAGCAGAGCCTTCTGGATTTTCTTTTGCTTCCTTGAGGAGAAGCTGGCTTGCTTTTTTAAGATACATAAACGTATTTATAGTTTTAGAACCCCAGATATTATCGTCAGCTTTTTTACTCATAAAATATTTTCTATAACTAGAGATTGTATAAAAAATTCAGTAATAGCTTTTACATAGGCTAACATTTACCGTAGAAAATCGGTAGTTTACCTCAGAACCTGCGTGAGGGCAGTTTGCCTAAACGAATGGGTGCTGACTCCTTCTACGCCAATGCGCTTGCAGGCATCAGGTAAAATATGTCTGCCATGAATCGTCAGATACTCAGTCACACCGCGCATCCCAGGAAACATTGCCTCGGCTTTGGGTTGGTATTGATCAAGTATTGCCGCTAGTGCTGGTGGGATATCCACAATCGGGGTTTTATGTTTCCCTTTGGTGATAAACTTGCGAAAAGTGATAGCACCAGATTTGATATAAGTCATCTATAGTGCTAGTGCTTCTGATGCCTTACAGCCTTAACTTGTTACTAATGGCTGAAATGAGAATTAAAGCTAGAATCAAGATAGTTTTAGCAAATTAATTCTCAATTCATAACTCATAATTTTTAAGAATGTTGCCACGAGAAGAACTTTTAAAAGGTGTTGAAAATCGAGATAGTATAGCTCGTGTAATTGACCAAGCAGAACAAGCCATCAAAACTTGGGAAGTGGTTTTAACTGATTTTCTGTCTCCCCCAGAATTGGCAGAAATTCAACGAGTGTTTAACCGATTAACAGAAGTGCAATTGGTGGCGTGGGGTGGATATCCGCAAGCTGAACGCCAAAGAATAGCGATCGCTCGTTCAGAACTTCCCTTAGATCAATCTCAAGTCAGCCTTGTTGCTGTAGAAATTGCTGGTAATTTCCTATTTGATACCGCCTCTCACCGCGACTTTTTAGGCGCAATGTTGGGAACAGGAATTGTTCGTGAAAAGACGGGAGATGTGATTGTCTTGGGAGAACGGGGAGCACAGGCGATTGTCGCACCAGAGTTGGTAGAATTTTTGGAAATGAGTCTCAAACAGGTGCGATCGGTTCCTGTGAAAACTCAGCGAATTGAAGTAAGTGAATTAAGGGTTAGGGAACCAAAGAAAAAAGAATTAACCACTGTAGAGGCTTCTTTGCGATTAGATGCGATCGCATCTGCTGGTTTTGGCATGTCCCGCAGCAAAATGGTTGATTTCATTGATGCTGGTGATGTTCGCGTCAATTGGAAGGAAGTTACGCAAGCTAGTTCTCAAGTCAAATCAGGCGACTTAATCGCCATTCGCTCTAAAGGACGTTTAGAAGTTGGGGAAATCGCTGTGACAAAAAAAGACCGTTACCGAGTTCAATTAATAAGATATATGTAATAAGTGAGGAGTGAGGAGTTAAAAGTTAAAAGTTAAGAGTGAAAAGTTAGGAGTTTTAAATTCACTACTTTCTTTAACTCCTAACTCCTAAATATACTTAGGCTTTAAAGTGTTTTGCTAACATATTCAACAGAAGTTTGCGCGGTACAAGTCGAGATAATTTGCTTCTAATTTGAGTACTAGTATCAGAACTAATAACAGTTGGATAGCCTTTTTCCAAAGCGTCTAAACATTCCCAAACAACTTTTTCGGAAGAATACACTTTATCTGTAGTACTTGCCAGCGCTGGAGGAAAATTAGCTTCTGCAAAAAAGTTTGTTTCTATTGGCCCTGGACAAGTGACTAAAATACGGACACCATATTGATTATTTTCTGCCCATAGAGCTTCACTAAAGCTGAGAATAAAAGCTTTACTGGCAGCATAAACAGAAAGGTATGGTATCGGTTGAAATGCAGTAATCGAGGATACATTAATAATACTTCCAGAACGACGTTGCCGCATCAAGGGAAGAAATTTATGGGTTAAATCTACCAATGCCAAAATGTTTAATTGTATAATTTTAACTTGTCTTTCTCCATCCCCTTCAGCAAAGTCGCCATAGTAACCAAAACCAGCATTGTTGATTAATAAGTCAATGGTTAATCCCTTTTCTTTAGTGGCATCAAATACAGCAGCAGCTGCATTAGGTTCTGTGAGGTCTTTGACTATAACCTCTACTTGAATTTTGTGTTGTTCTTCTAGTTGTTTAGCTAATTGGCTTAGTTTCTCTTGGGAACGAGCAACGAGTACAAGATTGGTCTTGCGTGCAGCTAGTTCTTGAGCAAAAGCTTTACCAATACCACTAGAAGCACCAGTAATTAAAGCAGTTGGCATTCTACATATTCAGATAGTTTTGAAGCACCATTAAAATCTTAGCGATACTGACTAGAAGTTTTAACTGCCCAAAGTGATATATCCAAAAGGTGAAAAGTAGTATTTAGTACTGAAGTGGAACTGTGACCAAAATAATGATTTTCTCATGACGATTTTAAATCAAAATGAAATTGTTAATTACCATTTTTCAGACCAATAGATAATTTCTGAGGCAGAAGTATTAATAGCAACGCCGTAGCTATTTCCATGATTCCACTTGAAGCCAGGTCTACCTTTATCCTCTGTATTTAATACCAGTATTTCATAAGTAGGTGGAAAAGATTCAGTATGAGAGTCACTGGTGTAGAAAAAAGTTGTTGGCACACCATTAGGTTGATTTATGTGGTCATTTGTGTTACCACCCAGATATTTGTGCTTTGCAGTACTTCTGTATTGTGAAAGTAGTTTTTCTATTTTTTCTGGTTGCTGTTTCAGCCTAATTTGAAAAAAACTACTTCCTTGCGAAAATTCAGGAGAGTAAGCAATGCGAACATCTTTGGCATCAGTGGGAATCTCATTAGGAAAATGTTTTACCTGGTCATTATCAGACCATAATTGATTACGAATTTCTTTGTAACGTGATGTATCAGTTATTATTTTAGGTTCCCTAATACTGTTAAGAGTTCTTCTCAGAAAAAAGCTTCCCCCGACAATACTAAAACTAGCAAGGGCTAATAGAAACTGCGATCGCTTCATCAAATTGGGTATGTCTAACTTTTATAGTCATATACCCAACTAATAAACTATATTCGTACCATTGCGGATATAGTTTCAGAGATATTAACAGAAACTTTGCGTATCCAAGGGAAATTTCGGGTAATTATAAAATTACTATAAAGTTGGTTAATGATTACCTAGTTAAATACTGTATGTTATCCTCGATGATCTCAGTACTACCTTTGTAGCTAACGAAATTAATTCTACAGCAATTCATTTTTTTTCAATTCTTCCTGATGCACCAATTACTAAGGCGGATATATAAATAGTAGATGCACCTTAATTAAATCACAGCCCTCAGCTTTTAGTTGAGAGCTTTTTTTTATTATTGATATTTTTGATTTTCAATTAAAATATTTTTTACAAAGTTAAATTTTACCGGATATAACAATCAATAAAGCGATCAGGAAAATTATAAGTTTATTTCTGCCTTGTGGTACTAGTCTGGCAGGCAGGGCAAGCGAGTAACTCTCAAATTTAAACTTTCAACTCACAACAAGCCTCGTTTTCCATTAGGGCGGATGGTCATCCAATTTGTTTTTGCTTGTACAAGCTGCTCATCAGAAATTTTAGCACTGGTGAGATTAGCACCACATAAATTAGCTCCTCGGAGGTTAGCATTACTAAGACAAGCATTACTGAGGTCTGCGCCTCGCAAGTCTGCCCCTTCTAAATCAGCATGGTTAAGGTATGCTTTGCTCAAATTAGCATCCTTGAGATTTGCTCGAGTCAGGCTAGCTCTTCCAAAATCACTATTGTGAAGATTAGCTCCTTGAAGATTGGTTTTTTGCAATTGAGTGGAATGGAAATTTGTTTGGGATAAGTCAGCACCTTGCAGATTCAGCAAACTTAAATTATGTAGAGCAAAATCTCGTCTTCCCTTCTGATAAGCAGTTAATAAACCTTGGGTATCTAATTTACGCTCAACTTTAGAAGTTTTAACTTGTGAACTATTAATGTTGCTGTTAACAAAAGTCGTTGATTTGGCCATCCTAGAACCCTGGTGTAATCCAGCTGCTTCCGCTGCTGCCTTGGCTCGTCTAGCGCGAATTGCTGCCGCTACCTGTGCCACTCCTGTACTGCTAGCAGCAGAAGAGTTGTTAGATAAAACAGCAGAATTTTCCAAATGGTTGTGTGTTCGTTCTTTAGACCCACTATCTGATTTAATTAATAAACCCTTTGCTAAACTTTCTAAGTATGGTTCTATTTCTAATGCTCTGAGAACTTCTGTCGCTGACTGATAGCGATTACGTACAGACACTTCTAACATTTTTCGCAATACATGGTTCAAGTGGTCACTCACTTGCACAAGTTGCTCCCATATCATCTCGCCAGTGTTGGGATTGTAATCTAAATCTTTAGGAGTTTTGCTAGTCAGTAAATAAATGCATGTCACCCCCAGTGCATAGATATCACTGGCGTAGACTGGACGCATAGCCATTTGCTCTGGAGGTGCAAAACCAGGAGTACCAATGGCATACGCAGTTAATGCTGTCTGTCCTGATTGATTTACCGCACCTTGGCTGATTTGGTTTTTGACGGCACCAAAGTCGATGAGTACCATTCTGGCATCTTGAGTGCGGCGAATTAAGTTGGCTGGCTTGATATCACGGTGGATTACCTTTTGATCGTGGATGTATTGCAGTACTGGCAAAATCTCACTCAAAAATTGCTTGACTCCAGTTTCGCTTAAAATGCCGTTAAGTTTGATCTCTTCCTGCAAGGTATCACCACTGATGTATTCTTGAACTAAGTAGAATTGCTCGTGATTTTCAAAATAGTCTAACAATCTTGGTACTTGGGGATGATTGCCAATCTTACCTAAAGTTTTGGCTTCTCGTTCAAAGAGTTCTCTGGCCATCTGTAAAACGTGTGGGGCGCTTCCTGATGGGCGTAATTGTTTGATTACGCAACTTGGTTCTCCTGGTAAGCCTTGATCGTTGGCTAAGAAGGTTGCTCCAAAACCACCCTGACCTAATGGTTTGATCACCTGATAGCGATCGCGCAACAGTAGTTGCGAGCCACAAGAGCGGCACTTTTGGGAATATAGCAAATTTTCTGGATTGGGACAGGTAGGATTTAAGCAGTAGCTCATGCACTGTCAACTCGCTGCACGAATAATCACGGTGAGCTGTTATACTCTCTTTCAATTATTTAGATATTAATCAACTCTTGCCAGGTAATTTTTGCTGGAAATGCTTTGAAGATTTTCTCAAGTTTAGTCAATTTTACGTAAATTGCTTACTGAATAAAAAATTTATTATACTTAGATAATTAAATAGTATTTAAATTACTATATACCAAATTCCTATATCAATTTGCTATAACGCTCTCTTAGAGCTTGTTACATGTAGCGTGATACTCTACTAATTCGCTAACGTCATTCAAAATTGTGAAAGTCAGCTTTCAATACCGTTCAGTTAAGGAATTTCTTGGTTGAGGCAGGCTGTTCTTAAGCTGCGATCGTAAATAGACTATGCTGCGCCCTTACCAAAGATATGGTTTTTAACCTTAACCATATTTTGCATTGATTGTCAATATATAAGTCCTAGATTCCAGCCCTTTCAAGGTGGTGACACTTTAAAACGAAAATTGGTTATTTCAACCTTCAAAAAATCCCAAATCCTAACTCAGATTTGGGATGGCAACACTAAAACACCGTATCTTCGTTGGTCACCTTGAAACGGCTAGTTTTAAAGGACTATGACTTAAGGCTAAAGGCTCTGAAATAGGAAATACAGAAATTTTGCACTTGTTTCTCAAGAGTTTTCAGCTTCCCACTCGTATAAATAAGCAAAGAAATTAACCACGACCCCAGTCGCGATCGCGCTCATAGCGACGGTTATTATCACGAATGTTACGAAGGTTATTGTCGCGTTCATAGCGGCGATTATGATCGCGTTCATAGCGATAGTTGTTGTCACGCTCATAGCGGCGATTATGATTGCGCTCATAGCGATAGTTATTGTCACGCTCATAGCGGCGATTATGATTGCGCTCATAGCGATAGTTATTGTCACGAATGTTACGAAGGTTATTTTGGCGGTCATAATCACCATTTCTGTGGTAACGACTGTAACGTTCGTAGTAACCATCATCGTTGCGTTGATAGCCGTAGCTATCTAACCCAGCAAAATAAGACGCTGATGTATTAGCATCAGCTTTTGGAGAAATAGCCAAAGCAGAAGCAGATGCTATCAAGCCAGCGAACAAAATAGAGGTAAAGCGGTTCATGATGTAAGTCAAAAATTGTTGATAGTAATTGATGTAAGTCCAATCTGTTTAAGAAGAGCAGATTCCACAAGTGTTTAAATCAATGCTATCAGTGTTGAATAACTCAAAAAGTTTTATTGGGTGCGGTGATTGAGAACTGTTTTGTTGTCTTTGATACTTTTTTATTTTCCAAATCTTGTGAAAAATTAAATTTAAAATGAGTCTTTGAACTGGATGAATTCACCTCATACTATCCGCCTGTATATTTTCCTGTAGCCAGAATGGTATATAAATTTCCCAGCACCAAATATGTGGAACCTTTACCTAACGGAACTAACGTAAATATAAAATTAACTATCATAATAATTACTATCCTTTATTTGTGGTAAGTAAATTAAAGGGTGCTTCAAATTAATTCTGATCTACTAAACAAAACGCACACCAATTATAATTAGTGTGCGTCTGCGGTTAGATTTTAGAAGTTCTCGAACTTAGCGATCGCATCCTTCATCTTATCCACTACCTCATCTACAGGTATGACTCCCAATTCCCCAGAGGCGCGGGTACGGATACTCAAGGTGTTGGTTTCCACTTCCTTAGCTCCCACCACAGCCATCACGGGTATTTTTTCTTTCTCTGCATTGCGAATCTGTTTACCCAAGCGATCGCCACTAGTATCAACTTCTGCACGGATGCCCAACGCTTTCATTTTCGTCACCACATCTTTAGCAAAATCTAGCTGTGTATCACCCACCGGTAGTAATCTAGCTTGCACTGGCGCTAACCACAAAGGAAAATCGCCCGCATATTCTTCAATTAAGATCCCAATCAGCCTTTCAAGCGAACCAAAAGGCGCACGGTGAATCATCACTGGGCGTTTGCGAACACCATCTTCGGCAACGTACTCCAACTCAAAGCGTTCTGGCAAATTGTAATCAACCTGCACAGTTCCTAATTGCCACTCCCGATCTAGGGCATCACTAAAGATAAAGTCAAGTTTTGGCCCATAAAAAGCCGCTTCTCCAATCCCTTCAAAGTGTTCCATCCCCAAAGTTTCAACTGCACGGCGAATCGCACCTTCGGCTTTGTCCCAAACTTCATCTGAACCGATGTACTTATCACTAGCAGGATCGCGGAAACTGAGTCTAGCTTTAAAATTCTTCAGTTGCAGCTTATTGAACACCGATAAAATCAAATCCACTACACTGAGGAATTCGCTATCTAGCTGTTCTGGGGTGACGAACAGGTGAGAATCATCCACAGTAAAACCGCGCACCCGCGTTAAACCGCCTAATTCCCCTGATTGTTCGTAGCGATAAACAGTACCAAATTCCGCCAGTCGCATCGGTAATTCCCGATAAGAGCGTAACTCACTCTTATATATTTGGATATGGAAAGGGCAGTTCATCGGCTTCATAACGAAGCCCTGTTCTTGTGCAGCTGATTCTTGATCATCTGCCATTAAGGGGAACATATCTTCTTTATATTTCTGCCAATGTCCAGAGGTTTTAAACAAATCTACTCTGGCAATGTGAGGTGTTACTACAGATAAATAACCCCGTTTTACTTGTTCTTGTTTGAGGAAGTCTTCTAAAGTACTCCGCAACAGAGTACCTTTAGGTGTCCACAAAGGTAAACCTGGCCCTACTAGATCGGAAAATATAAATAATCCCAGTTCTTTCCCAAGTTTTCGGTGATCTCGCCGTAGCGCTTCTTCTTTGCGCCGTTTATATTCAGCGAGTTGTTCTGGACTTTCCCAAGCGGTGGCGTAGATGCGTTGTAATTGGGCTTTAGTTTCATCCCCACGCCAATAAGCACCAGCAACGCTTTCTAGTTCAATTGCCTTGGGGTTTAATTCACTGGTATTTTCCAGATGAGGCCCCGCACATAAATCCCACCATTCATTCCCCAGGTGGTAAATCGTGATTGGTTCCTTTTTGATATCTGCCAGGATTTCTAGCTTGTAAGGTTCCTTAATTTCCTGAATCCGACGTTCGGCTTCTTCGCGGCTAACTTCTTCTTGAATTACTGGCAGCTTGCGATTGATAATCTTCACCATCTCTTTCTTGATGGCTTTGAGATCATTTTCGCTAAATGGTTCTGGATTGTCGAAGTCGTAGTAAAAACCGTTTTCAATCCAAGGGCCGATTGTAACTTGCGCCTTGGGAAACAGCTTTTGTACTGCCATTGCCATAACATGGGAAGCAGTGTGGCGAATCTTTTTTAGGTTCTCCGATTCGCTGGTACGCGGTAAATAAATTTTTTCAACTTGTTCTGACTGATTTGATGAATTTGGCGACATTGGCTGCTGAACCATTGGCGAGGTGATTACAAAAAGTGATTTATCTGAATCTTTCGGCTTATTCAACTATAACGACTTTAATTTTTGCTTTTTTCAGCTTTATCTTCTAACTACTGACTTAATTTGTGATAGGGGATAAAGATAAATTTTTGATCGGTTCGGTGAGTATCAAATTCAGGATTCCACGCGATCGCTAAATTATCTTATGAATTGCAACTTAGCGTCAGCTATACCTATAGATGCCTCTCCAAAGGAACTGTACAAACCTGGGATCAAGACTATATAATAAAATTTGTGTTATTTGTTACAAATTTTATTATCCTCGAATTATGAGAAAAAGAAAAAAAATGTTAAGAAACGTAAATAACGTTAATATTAGTAAGAAAGTTTGAAATATCCTCCCATTTATGTCAGACTCAAATTTACCAGGGACTAATTTGCTGAAAACGGTTTTAGAACCCCTGCTGGAAGATTTTCAGCATTGGTTTGCGCGATCGCGTCATTTACTCGAAACCGAGCAACTATCATTTATGAGTCACCAAGAGCAATCTGACTTGCTTTTGCGGGTTAAGCAAGCGCAAGATGAACTGAATACGGCGAAGATGTTGTTTACTGCAACTGATAAACAAGTCGGAATTGATATGGCAACGTTAATGCCTTGGCATCAATTAGTAACAGAATGTTGGAATGTCGCAATGCGCTTTCGCCAAACGCGTGAAGCCTAAGCAACACATAGAAGCATCTGCTAAATTTTGGCAGTCTACTTAGCGATGTCTCAAGACTAGTACAGTCTGGCGTAAATAAACCACCCATTCCAAATCGCCAAAAAGTCTGCCCTATAAGCAAGCTTTTTGATTTTTGACATTTGACTTTTGACTTTTGCCTTGCGGTACTAGCCCCTTTGCATCTACACAAGACGGTAAATCAGCCGTCAAAAAAATAGTAAAAAACTCTTAACACTTTCTTAACACTCTTGGGATTAACAAAATAATGTATCATATGATACTGTAACAAGTTGAATAACGGATGAAAAATAGCTTCATATAAATGTAATTACACAAAGAGTGCGTCAAATACTCGTCTTAACTGTGAGTCATAGTGTCGGCGAAACAAAGAGTTACAAAATCAAAATAAACTTTTAAAAATTGCTGTCTTGGAGGAAAATTCAATGTTACACCTGCTTTACATTCTTGCTTTTACAATCCTTGCATTTATAGCTGTTGGCAACTTAATTCGTAACCTGATCATGTTTAGTTTTGATCGGGAGCGAACTTACCCGACGAATTCCTCACCAATAAATAATCAAAGCAACTATGGTTATTATTCATCAAAAAAACAGTTTGTACCCCATCCAGAGTTATTAGATAACGCGGGTAACTTAATTAAAGAGCCACTTTTGGTAATGCGTTCGATTAACGTTGAAGATGCGCGTCAACATCTTGATGCACTTTACGAAGCATCCCCAGGACACAAAAGAGATAATTCTGAAGAAGCATAAAAAAAGTTAGGAGTTAGGAGTAGAGACGCGATTAATAGCGTCTGTGCAGGAGTTAAGAGTATGGGTGTAAATTATTGTGGTTTTTACATCCTTAGCCCTTACCTAAGAATAAATTTATTACCATCTTTGAACTTGAGGTGATCGCGTAGGTAGGCTGGTAATTTAACATTATGTTGTTCACTTGGCATCGGTTGAGCCAGAAAGGGCATGGTGTGAGTGATTAGATAATTTGTGAAGCACTCAGCGAAGCTACTGGCCGACACAGCAACAGTAGTAACAGCAGTATTCCTTTGTCACGAGTAGCGGGAGTTATTTGCTTGTGTTCTAGGTTACTAGTATAAAATAACATGCGATCTATTATTTAGAAGTGCATTGACTAGATTTGAGTTCATAGTAGATGGCCCACCAGTATCACAACAGACTCGTACTCGCGGTAAGGGCAATCGACTTCAAGATTGGAAAAAGACAGTGCGACAAGAGGTTAAAAAATACTGGTCTTCGGAACAAAAAACAGCCACTGGGTTGGTTATGCTCCAGATAACCTATTTCTATGATTCTGTTCAAATAGATGTAGACAATATAGTGAAGCCTATTCAAGATGCAATTAAAGGATTAGCCTACGTCGATGACAATCAAGTAAGCGATCTTCTAGTTAGAAAGAGGAATTTGTCAGGTAACTTTAGAATAGAAAACATGACCTCGACATTGGCGGAAGGTTTTGCCCGTGGCAATGAGTTCTTACATATTGTCGTAATTAATGCTCCTAACCAGGAGGTAGTTACCTGATGGAAACTTCAACCGCAAACTTAGAAAGAGAGCGATTGCTGAAACTAGCACAGGAGTATCGCCAAAAGGGTTACGAAGTTTTTTTTCATCCAAATCCAGAAGAATTGCCTGACTTCCTTAATAACTATCGCCCTGACATGATAGTACGTCGGGGAGAAGAAAATGTAGTTATTGAAGTTAAGTCACGCTCTTCACTAAACTCTTCTTCTAATCAATACTTAGGTAATTTAGCTCAAGCGGTAGAAAAACATCCTGGTTGGAGATTTGAATTAGTAATGACCAACCCAGAGGATACAATGTATTCTCCCAAAGCAGAGGCTTCTCTTCAAGAACATGAAATAGAATCACAGTTGCAACTAGCAAGGCAACTTATAACGCAACATCCAGAATCAGCTATCCTATATTCCTGGTCTTTAGTAGAAGCAACTTTGAGACTTATTGCCCAAAAGGAAGAGCTAAGTTTACAAAGATTTGATCCACTCTACTTAATAAAGCAATTAGCAACTGAAGGTATAATTTCAAAATTTGAGTATCAGTTACTAATGGATGCACTCCCATTGCGTAATTCTATTGCTCATGGCTTCAAAACTACACAAATTACGCAAAATTATGTGTTTGAATTGATCGAGCTTACAGAGCAGCTATTGAGAACTCTACACACTGGCAATGAAGCAGACTAACACTGCTTTGCTTGGTAGTAGATAGTAGGACAAGCCGTGGTGCTGAATTTCAGGTTATGCTACTAAGCGATGTCTACGACGGGCTACGCCTACGCACTAATCATAAAATAGGGAGTGAGCCATTCACCACTCCCTAATTTCTCTAGGCTTCAATAACTACCCGTAAATTACCTCGTTTTTTTGCAACGCGACAAGCAGTCGTAGTCCCAGAACGCTCAAATTCTAAATCGAGGATGGTGGGGCCGACTCGCAAATTATGAAATGACAAGCGATTAATCGATTCTGGCAAAGCGGGGTCGATTATTCGCAAGCAATTATTTTGAGCATCAGGCACTAAGTTAACCATCATTTGCAGTAGTTGGAAAATACTACCAGTAGCCCAAGCTTGGGGAGTACAAGCAACTGGATACTGCACTGGGGCATTATCACCGTTTCGTTGGTAGCCGCAGAAGAGTTCTGGAGGACGTTGATAAGGCTGCTGACTGGTCATGTCAAATAAACCTTGGAAAAGTTCCAAGGCTTGATCGATCAGACCAAGCGATCGCAATCCCATTGCAATCAGAGCGTTATCATGGGGCCAAACCGAACCAATGTGATAACCCATTGGATTATAAGCGGGTGACAAACTACTCAAGGTACGAATGCCCCAACCATTAAACATATCTGGTGCCCGCAATCGTTCTGCTACACTATAAGCTCTTTCGTGGCTGAAAAGACCCAAATGCAGGCAATGACCAGGATTTGAGGTAATACTGTCTACTGGCTTGCCATCTCCATCCAAAGCCAAAGCGCAAAAATCCTGGTTTTCCACCCAAAAATCTCGATTAAAACGAACTTTGAGACTTCTGGCCTCTTCTTGCCAGCGATCTGCCAAATCAAGCCGCTTCTTCATCCTAGCTATTTCTGCTAGGCGCATTTTTGCAGCATAGACATAAGCTTGCACTTCACAAAGGGCAATTGGGCCGTTGGCTAATTCTCCCTTGTGGTCTACGATACAGTCACCAGAATCTTTCCAACCTTGGTTAACAAGACCGCGTTTGGATTTACGGAAGTAACTGAGGTAGCTGGTTTCTTTCGTATTGCGATCAATCCAGTCCATTGCTGCTAGAGCATTCGGCCAAAGTTGCTCTAGGAGTTCGTGATCGTGAGTCCAAGCATAATGTTCGGCATACAGCATCAACCACAGGGGAGTGGCATCAACTGTGCCGTAGTAGGGTGTATGGGGAATTTCTTGACAACGAGCCATTTCTCCCATACGTAACTCGTGCAAAATTTTACCCGGTTCTTCTTCGCGCCATTCGTCGTCGATTTTACCTTGGTATGCCGCAAGCAATATTAGGGTTTCTTTGGCGATTTGCGAGTTTAACATTAGGGCTTGAGAAGCTGTAATCAGCGAATCCCGCCCAAATAGTGTCGAAAACCACGGCACTCCAGCCGAAACTGTCTTATGCTTACCAAAAGACTGACGCAACAAATACATATCTTGCTCGGCCCGCTCAATCACGCGATTGAAGGTGTTTTTATCTGAGCTAATGCGGGTAATTTGTTCTACCCAGTGTTGCTCCTCCATCAACTCAGCAGCTTTCGCCTGTCCTAAAGTAAAGGCGGCGCTTACAGTTGAACTAGACTGGTTGTTTTTGAACATGCTCACTCGGTAGCCCAGCTTTTGAGTTTCATGAGAAGCTAACTCTAGCTGCCAAACCGCAGTGTAACCCTTGAAATAGTCTGGTTGGTGATGCTGGAATAAAATACGGGATTCCATTATTGAGCCATCCAGACCTTGATAGGCAAGTGTTAAAGATTCTTCCCTAAAAGTTGGTGGCTCTTTGGGTATAGGCGAAACACTATCGGCTAGAGAAACTGTTCCTTCTTCAGCCGTTGGTTCTACTAGACGTAAGAGCCGACCTCGTTTTTCTCTGTCATAGCCCCGGACTTCAAATAAATCAACAAAATCTGCATTAAAGCTGATGCTTAGTTCAAAATTGACAGTTGTTGTGCTGTAGTTAGATACCTCTATTTCTTCAAATAGTGCCCCATTTAGAACCATTTCCCGGCGAATTCCCACAGTTTCTGCTCTTAGGCGTTCGTCGATTCTGGGGTTGGTACACAAAACTGAGAGTGAAAACCCTTTTTCAGCAGTACTACTCAGGAGTACAGGCGATCGCCCTTCAATTTGCAACTCCAAGCGATTGATAAATCTCGTATCACAACAAAACAGTCCCATGCTGGAATTGCCATCATTGAGGGAACAGCCAGAAATATTCCCAATAGTATCCGTCACAAAAAATAAATCATCATCTTTAACCGTCAGTGTCGGTTGTGGTCTTTCACTCACAACACAAGGCCACTCCGGGATAGGTAATTGTTCGGCAGGAATAAAAGTTTTTCCATCCAGGAAAATTTTTTCCTGGGTGATTAGCGTATCCGGTGTCATTAGCTAAAGTTCCGTGTACAGGTCTATATTTTTGTGGTCTTCTGAGTAGAGGTTGCTGACCCTCACAACTTTCAAATAAAAGACGCTTTCTAAAACTTGCTTGAGCCATTGGAGCCAAAATAACACTTAACTACTGCTGACAACATAGCAGCGCTCAAACCAGTAGAAGCAGATATTTATAGACTTACGCCTGATGTGAATTAGAAAAGCCTCTTATCGCATAAGGGTTTCTAGACTCGCCCAAAATCTTAGTTTTGGGACTACCCACGAAATTACAAGTGTTTCAAGACTTAAGTTACGTCTAACGTGACTTACATTTTATAACTCTAAATTGACACTTTTCCCACTTGTAGGGCCGAGATTATTTGTTTTCTACTATTATACGATTTTGTTTTAAATATCTATGGTATTTGATTAGACTAATTTATGAGAATTCATTAATTGATTAAATTTAATCAATAATTATTGATTAAATTATGTGAATGTAGCAGTAATGATTTTTGAATAAGAAAGTTTATTTAGTGACCATAAATCAACAGTAAGCAAAGTAGCCTGTTGTAAGCTGTCGCGCCTACAAGTTACACTATTTTCATTGTCAAAAAAAGCTGCAAACCCTCTCCCTTGCTGTCAGCAAGAACTGCCCCCTGCGGCCTCAATGTGCTTGCTTAAATGCTTAACAGCTTAGACATCGCCTACTTTGCTTACACCTGGACTATCAATCAATCATCAGTGGTTATCAATAAAAATAGTTTAAAGCATACAAAAATTAATAATTTAGTACTTAGTACGGAAATATTTTGATTGTGCAAGCATATTTCAAACTCGGTCGAGAATGTATATTGGGCGTAGTAGGTTGTCAATCAACAAATAAAGTTGTATGCACTCCTTCTAATTGGTAACAAAGTGTTGCGCCTGCTTTGGCAGAAAGTGCTTAAGCGTGTTCTTTACATATTGAAACTCTTTATTTAGCTTGAGAGTCCCTTGGAATTTGTACAATGCAGCTGTGACGTGGATCTTGTCGAGGTTGAACGTTTAACAATAATTCATGAGCATTTCGACTTCTGTGCTGAGTGATCTGCTAAAGTCCCTAGCATACTTGCGGCCCCAGCTATATTTTAAGGCTTCATTAACGGCGCTCTCCCATGCGATGGAAGATCAAGTTTTGGCTGCGACTTTAGCACAACCCCTTGTAATTGCTAGTTTTCAGCGAGAGCGATTCTACCGCCAAGAAGCTCATCGCTACCAACGACTTGCTTTACGGAGTAACCAAATATACGTTTTGGCTGCTCCTGAAACGGATTTTGTCAACAGTTCAGAATACTACGAAAAGATAGCTTTTGAGCCAACGGATGGCTTAAGCCATGAGTGGCATTTGGTAGTGATTGCTGACAATTATGCTACTTGTCTAGTTTGCCGGGAAAGCCTTGGTTCTATTACCAAAAACAACCAATTACCGGAACTAAGCCCTAATCTGGATATAGACGCAGCGCGAAGATTTGAGGGAGTTTGGACATCGGAAAGAGGAGTTAGTATCAAAGCAGCTGAACTGCTGTTAAACAGGATTTTGGTTTACAGACCAGAACTGGCAAGTAAAATTGAGGAGGCACGTCAGAGGTTTGGTATAGGAGAGCCGCGAAGCCACTCTGGAGCAGAACAGATCAATGAATATGCTTGTGACATCGATACAGATCCCTTTGTGCAGCGCTTAGTAACTTACTTGCAAGCTAGTCAGTACAAATTGCACAAAGCCTACCGTTCCATTGCTGCCCAAGCACGAAAAGAACGATTAGTCAACTCGATTAGCACAGCCATTCGGCGATCGCTCGATCCACACGAAGTTCTCCAAGTGGCGGCACAAGAATTAGGACAACACCTAGAAGCCTGTCGCTGTCTAATTTACCGCGCTCAAGCCACAGATAGCCAAGCCATAATTGAACACGAGTTTTTAACTCCTGGTATTTTATCTGTTCGTGGGCAAATCTGGGAGTTAGAAAAAAATTCTCTATTTCGGGGCATAGTCGAACTTGGCGAAGGGGTTTGTGTAAGCGATACACTGAGTGACCCTCGCGTTACCAGTTCGCCAGCACTTTCCATGATCGCCAAAAAGTTTGCCATTCGTTCTTGGTTGATAGAACCAGTATTCTATCAAGGGCGATTATTGGGCATTGTGGAGTTGCACTATTGTCGAATGCCACCCCACGAGTGCCAACCTGGGGAATTGGATTTGGTAGAAGCGATCGCCACCCAAGTGGGAGCAGCTCTGATCCAAGCGGAAGCTTACGCCAACCTAGAAGAGCTTAACCAGCAGTTAGAAGCTCTAGACCGCACCCGCAGCAACCTCATAGCCATCACCGGGCATGAACTGCGTACACCCCTATCCACCATTCAAGTGTGCTTAGAAAGCCTTGCTAGTGAGCCTGACATGCCTTTGGAGTTGCAGCAGGTCATGCTTAATACTGCTCTTTCCGACTCAGAACGGATGCGAAAACTGGTACAAGATTTCCTCACACTTTCCAACTTGGAAAGCGGTCGGGTGGAATGGCATCCAGAATCCCTGACTTTACAAGAGTGTATAGATTTATCACTTAGCCGCAATCGCACACGTTCCTCAATGGAAAAGCCGCCGAAAATCAAGACTGAAATTGCCGAAAATCTACCTTTGGTTAGAGCTGATGGTGATTGGCTAGTGGAGGTACTGGCAAAACTCATAGATAACGCTTGTAAATTTACGCCACCCCAAGGAGAAATCACCATTAAAGCAATTTACAACAACCATCAAATGGTCGAGGTAACTGTAGCAGACACTGGACGCGGCATCGAACCAAATCGTTTAGAAGTGGTTTTTGACCGCTTCTATCAGGAGGAGGGAGCGCTGCGCCGCACCACTGGCGGCACTGGACTTGGTTTAGCAATTTGCCGTCAAATTGTTAATGGCTGGGGTGGGGAAATTTGGGCAGAGTCAACAGGCAAAGACCAGGGTAGTCAGTTTCATTTCACCATACCAATTGTTCAAAGTAGCCAAGAGGAAAAGCGGACAAAAGTCAAGAGTAAATAGGGATTGGGAATTGAGGATTGGGGATTAGTTTTTAACAAAGGACTAATAACCAATGACTAATACTTCGACTACGCCCAACTCTACCAGAGGCTGCGCCTTAAGCGTAGCTATGCCGCAGGCTTTACGGCTACTAAGAGGACAAACTCAGTACAAGTGACAAAGGATAAATGACTAAAAACTGTTACAGTCTATGACGCGATCGCAATATGATCCTGGTTGCGGTGTTAGGATTCCCTAAAAACGTTGAGAGGATCACTTATGGCAGAAACACTCTCTGGACAAACCCCGCTATTTGGTGGCAGCACCGGTGGCTTGCTAAACAAAGCAGAAGTTGAAGAAAAGTACGCTATCACTTGGACTAGCCCGAAAGAGCAAGTTTTTGAATTGCCTACAGGTGGTGCTGCTATTATGCGCAAAGGTGAAAACCTGCTGTATATAGCTCGTAAAGAATATGGAATCTTTTTGGGCGGTCAGCAACTCCGGAAACTCAAAATTACAGATTACAAAGTTTACCGGATTTTACCCAACGGAGAAACCACCTTACTTCACCCAGCTGATGGTGTATTCCCTGAAAAAGTGAATGAAGGTCGTGACAAAGTGCGTTATGTAGACCGTCGTATCGGACAAAACCCCAGTCCCGCTAAACTTAAGTTTAGCGGTGTTTATACCTACGACGCTCCGTAACTAGCTGTTAGTAGCTAATGGGTAATTAGTAATGGGTAATTGGTAAGTAAAAACCCATTACCCATTACCAATTACCAATTACCTTTGAAAAATAATGATGTTTCCGGATTTCTCCCAGTTTTCCAACCTAGCACAACAAGGCAACTTCGTCCCGGTATATCAAGAATGGGTAGCAGACTTAGATACGCCCGTATCTGCTTGGTATAAAGTCTGTGCAGGTCAACCCTATAGCTTTTTGTTGGAATCGATCGAAGGTGGGGAAAAACTGGGACGCTATAGTTTAGTAGGTTGCGATCCTTTGTGGGTTTTGGAAGCAAGGGGCGATCGCACAACCCAGAAAAACCGTGATGGTTCACAGGTAGTTTTTGCAGGCGACCCTTTTACAGCTTTAGCCGAGTGTTTAGAACCTTTTCACCCAGTCAAGTTACCACAGCTACCGCCAGGAATTGGCGGTTTATTTGGGTTTTGGGGCTATGAATTAATTCGCTGGATTGAGCCGCGTGTGCCAATTTATCCACCAGATCAGCGAAATATCCCTGATGGATTGTGGATGCAGGTAGACCACCTATTGATTTTTGATCAGGTGAAGCGGAAAATTTGGGCGATCGCCTATGCTGATTTACGTAACGTAGAGAGGTTAGATGTAACGTCTTTACACGCAGCATATCAACAAGCGTGCGATCGCGTCACCCAAATGCTCGAAAAGCTATCTCTGCCTCTATCGCCAGAAAAAACTCGATTGGAATGGAAACCGCCAGGGAGCAGGGGAACAGAGGAGCAAGGGAGCAAAGCAGCAGAGGAGTACAATAGTAATTTCACCCGCCCTGATTTTTGTGCTAGCGTCCAAAAAGCCAAAGATTACATCAAAGCAGGCGATATATTTCAAGTAGTAATTTCCCAGCGACTATCAACAGCATACACAGGTGACCCGTTTGCCCTTTATCGCTCCTTACGTCAGATAAATCCTTCGCCTTACATGGCTTACTTTAACTTCCAAAATTGGCAAATCATCGGTTCTAGTCCCGAAGTAATGGTGAAAGCCGAAACTGATGCAGATGCTGGAGTAATAGCAACAGTACGCCCAATTGCCGGAACACGTCCACGGGGTAAAACCACCCAGGAAGATGCAGCGTTTGCAAAGGATTTACTCGAAGATCCTAAAGAAGTTGCCGAACATGTGATGCTTGTAGATTTAGGGCGCAATGATTTAGGGCGTGTTTGTGAAAATGGTAGCGTCAAAGTTGATGAATTAATGGTAGTTGAGCGCTACTCCCATGTGATGCACATAGTCAGCAATGTTGTGGGTAAATTAGCACTTAGTAAAACAGCATGGGATTTATTGAAAGCTTGCTTCCCAGCAGGTACGGTAAGCGGCGCACCCAAGATTCGGGCGATGGAAATTATCCACGAATTAGAGTCTAGCCGTCGGGGTGTTTATTCAGGTGTGTATGGATATTACGATTTTGAAGGACAATTAAATACTGCGATCGCAATTCGCACAATGGTAGTGCATGATAATACAGTAAGCATGCAAGCTGGTGCAGGTTTGGTAGCTGATTCTGAACCAGAAAAAGAATACGAAGAGACGCTCAATAAAGCTAGAGGTCTATTAGAGGCGATTCGTTGTCTGCGTTGAACTGGGGTCTGGGGACAGACCATGAGTTTTAACTATGGAAAAATCTAAAATCCAAATATTGATTGATGTGCTTACTCAGTTACCAACTATCAACGCCTTGAAACAACCCACTAGCTCTGCTTGGGTTGAACAAGCAATTGCTAATTTAGACATCATATTACTTGACCACTCGCACTGTGAACGTAAAGCAGCAGGCGTAGCTTTAAACATGATGTTTCGCTACCCTTCTAATACTAAAATGGTTCGGGAACTAACTGCGATCGCCCGCGAAGAACTAGAACACTTTGAGCTAGTTAACCAATGGTTAGAACGCCGTAATATTCCCCTAGCTCCCCTACCACCGCCTCCCTACGGCGCTGGTTTAAAAGCTAGTATCCGCGCTAAAGAACCTGAGCGATTTCTGGATTCCTTACTAGTCACTGGTTTAATTGAAGCTCGCTCTCACGAACGCCTCGGACTATTAGCCGCTCACTGTCCAGAGCCAGAGTTAGCAAAATTTTATCGTGGACTTATGGCATCCGAAGCGCGTCACTACGGTATATATTGGGTTTTAGCTGCTACTTATTTTAACAGAGAAATTGTCATGCAACGGCTTGATGAATTAGCAATTGTTGAAAGTGAGTTGCTGGCGACTTTGCACCCAGAACCTAGAATTCACAGTTAGTAGACTAACCCAACAGATATGAAGCTTCAGTTAACACACCTGAGACTGCTTGTCTCCAACTACAAAGATTCTTTTCTGTTCTACCGGGATCTGCTGAAATTTGATGTCGATTGGGGCGATGAAAATAGCGGATATGCTGAGTTTAATACCGGATATCTCAAGCTCGGTTTGTTCAAAAAAGAATTAATGGCTGAAGTAGTTCCAAGAATCGAACAGCCTTCTTATGTTGTCAATCGAGATAAAATTGCCTTGATTTTCGCTGTCGATAACGTGGATGAAGTCTATGAGCAAGTAAAAGCTCAGAATGCGATCGTTGTAACTCAACCACAAGATCGCCCCAGTTGGGGAATCCGCACAGCTCATTTTCGCGATCCTGATGGCAATCTCATCGAAATCTACAACAATCTGGGAATTGTCAGTTAACTAAACCTTAGCGCTCTTTCATCACTCTCACCAGAGAATAAAACAATAATCCTTATTACACAAGACTTTCAGACAAAAGATATCATTTTAGCCATAATGTTAGAAAATAAAGCGACAAACCCAGTTTCTATGCCTTGTTTAGAAGTTGGCTAAAATTTTTCTTTGACCAGAGTGATGAAAGAGCTTAGTGATTTCCAAGATATAAATTATCCAGGCGTTTCACCCGCCCCTAACAAAAGGCGGGTCTTCAGTTTTGCCCCATTCTACAAATATTTAACTCCTGGTATCACTTTAGCTATCTGGGGCTTTTGGAAGAGTAATAAAGGCTGATATCAAGTCGTAACATCAATGTCAGCGTAGGTGTAACCCACCGCAGGCATCGCTACTATATCGTTGAATTGTCGTTAGTAAGAAGACTTAGGGAGAGGAAAACAATTCTTCTTTCCAAGTCTTTTCATTGACACCTTGAGAGTACCACCTGAAACGGACTCTGCAAGAATTGCTATTTGCTGAGTAAATTGGGATATAGATGCGGAAAATTTTTCTGTGTAAACTTGACCAGCAAATGGTAATGAAAAACTATTATCAAGATTTTTTAATCCGTGATTGGGTGCAAAGTGATCGCACAAGAGCCGCCGAAGTCATCAGTTATGTATTATCAGAATACGGTCTGGGTTGGGAACCAAAGGGCGCTGACCGAGATGTGCTGGGAGTAGAGGAATATTATTTAGCTACTGGGGGAGAGTTTTGGGTAATTGAACACCAAAGCCAGTTAGTGGGTACTGGGGCATACTACCCCATACACCGAGGCGAAAAAGCTGTAGAAATCCGCAAAATGTATCTTTTGCCCAGCATCAGGGGTTTAGGATTAGGGAAATATTTGTTACAACAGCTAGAAGCAGCGATCGCAAAGCGTGGTTTTGAGCAAATTTGGATTGAAACCGCCAGCGTTTTAGTAGAAGCAGTCAAGCTTTATGAAAGCAACGGCTACACTCCAGCAACGGGAGTAGAAACAACAAGGTGCGATCGCGTGTATGTTAAGTTACTCCACAACAGTCAAGGGTTATAAGTTATGAATTCCTAACTCTTAACCCCTAACTCCTAACTCTTAAAATGCACACTTTGATTAAAAATCTTACAGGCTTACTAAATCTTTTTCTCCAATCCCATTGTCCTCTTTGCCAACGTGCAACCTCGCAAGAATTCTGTCATAACTGCACCAGACAACTGCAAAAATGTCAACGTCAAGACCCGATTTCTCTGTGGCAAGAGCCAATACCAGTATTTGGCTGGGGAGAGTATGGTGGCCCGGTGAAACGAGCGATTGCGGCGATGAAATACGACAATCAACCCCAAATAGCTCGTCCTTTAGGTCACTGGTTAGGAGAGGCATGGTTGTTAAATTCACCCAGACAAGATAGACAGCCTGTGGTGGTTCCCATCCCACTCCACCCTAGCAAGCAAAAGCAACGTAAATATAATCAAGCCGCACTGATAGCCCAAAGCTTCTGCGAAATAACAGGATTAAAATTGAAACTAAATGGTTTAGCAAGAGTGCGAGAAACTGAAGCACAATTCGGTTTATCGGTATCTAAACGAGAAAAAAACTTGGCTAACGCTTTTGCTGTTGGCCAAGAATTTTGCCATCGTCCCCCAAATGTCCCAGTGCTGTTAATAGACGATATTTATACTACTGGTGCTACTGCTAGGTCTGCTGTGCAAACACTTCGTCAGTATGGAATTGTCGTCTTAGGATTAGTAGCAGTAGCTACTGCCGTCAAAGACAGATAAATCAATAAGTAATAGGCAGGCTTTAGCAGATAAGTGCATAAATTGACCGAATTACCCTATCTTTGTAGAAAAAATTGCTTGAAATGTATGAATAAAGTTTTTGCAGCAGGTTTAAAACAACTCATGATTATTCCTGCCACATTGTTGGCAATAAGTATAAGTACAAGTGCAGCTTTTGCTCAAAATAAGTTGTATAGTCCAATTCCTTTATCTAACAGTACTGAATTTTCTGATACCCTCTCAAACAAAGACATTCCCACAGGTCAAGGTGGGTTTGCCCGTGATTATACAGTGAAGTTACAGAAGGGCGATAATTTAGCAATTGACCTGTCATCCGAAAACTTTGACAGCATTATCACTCTTTTAGCACCTGATGGATCGACTTTGGCAGAAAATGATGATGGCCCTGATGGTAGTAGCAATTCCCTACTATTTACTCGCATCGTAGAGACAGGGAATTATGTGATTCGTGTCCGCTCTTTTGGGGAAACTGGAGTTGGGGCTTTTAAACTCAAGGTGACAAAGCTGCAACCGATTAAATGAAGTTAGGAGTTAGGAGTTTGGGGTTTGAGGTTTGGGGTTTGATTTTTAACTCCTCACTTTGCTGCAACTGATTAAATGAAGTTAGGAGTTAGGAGTTAAGAGTTTGGGTTTTGGGGTTTGGGGTTTGATTTTTAACTCCTCACTTTTCACTCCTCACTCCTAACTTCCTACAGCAGTCAATACACAGAGAAATAAAGCTTCAGTCCACTCAACGACTGCACCGTAGGTATCTCCTGTGTGTCCACCTAATTTGTGGTTGAACCACGCGCCAGTTAAAGTAGCGATCGCACTTCCAGCAATTATCATTGCCAGTGCGAGAAATAGCTGCTGTCTATCTATCAACCAAAGTAAACCACTCAAACCAAACAGCAACAACAATCCCGGTAACAAATCTTTGTAAGAACGAATGGCTTGTTTGTGAAATGCACCTTTACCAGTTGGTTTCAGGTAAGGATATCGCGCGATCGCTACCTGTTGTCCCCAACGTCCCCAGCCACAAGCAGCCATCAGCAATAAGCAACGGTTTTCTGGCATATCCGTCAAAGCTGCTATTTTTAGTATCATTAAGGCGATCGCTGCCATTGCCCCAAATGCACCTGTAGCACTATCTGTCATCACTTCCAGTCGCCGATTTGGGTCACCCACTGCCAAACCATCGGCAGTATCCATTGCCCCATCTAAGTGCAGTCCTCCAGTTATCGCAATCCAAACGCTGACTACTAAAGCACTACGAGTTAACACTGGCATACCTAGATAATCCATCCCCGTATCCAGTAATCCTAAAATTCCCCCAATTATTAACCCTACAACCAAAGCAAGACGTGCCACTCTCCCAAAGTCTAATCCCTCCAAATTCGGGATAGGAATAATTGTATAAAATATGACAGCTGCTGCTAGCTTTAACAGCAGCTTTTTCCACCACTGTTGCTGTTTCGTCATCTTAGTAACATTAATATATGGTTAATTGCTGGATAATAGATTTGGGTTAAGTAAAACCAACATGAGCATACTTTAAAACTTTAGATAAGATTTACTTCTATTAAAGATTCTTCTTCAATATTTTGTTATGCTGTTCTAAGTGGTAAATAAATAATTAAAAGTACTTTTTATACAAAAAACGAATGATTCAGGAAATTAAAATTCCATTAGGGATCAAAATTAGTGTTTTGTATTCGTTAACTAAAAACTTACTTCAAATTATTAGACGATTGCCCCACAAAATTGATATTTTTTTAAATATAGGAAGTAAACAAGCTATTCAATTATGACAGTTTAGCTATGTTGTCGCTCTCCTTAGCTCAATCGCTATTTTCCTATGAGTCACCATCTACCCGACATCAGGATACCAGCTCCGTGCATTATTAACACGGGCATCATTGTGAATAAGCTCGATATCCGGCGATTGCTGACAGACTTAGGTCGAGTCCACTACATCTACACCCAAGAAGATAAGGTACTGAGCGAGGGTGAAGGGGATGTGATGGAAGTTTTCGCCAATCCGCAAAGGTCTACCTTAGTGGCTAACCACGCCCTATATCTAAACGTTTGTAGTTTTGATTACTTGGAACTAAAACAGTCGTCGCAACAAGAAACCTATTTTGATTTGATCCAAGAAGGAGTGTGTCTGCGGTTGATTCCCTGCTCAACCCCCATACAAGAGCGACGAGAGCGAAACTTCAATGTCAGCGCCATAGAAGCGATGATGGAGCAAGTCCTCTCAGCTAGGTGGGATGCAGAAATTGACGATGACTGTTCTGATTCTTTTTAAAATAGCCACTATTATACCAAATTTATCTGAGGTTGCGCTTTATTGATCTAGGGGCAATTCAAAATTGCCCCTACATCGTATAGTTTTGCGTAAGTCCTATAAGCGCCAATACCGTTCGGTTAAGATCCCCCCGCCTGCGGCGATCCCCGATAAATTGGGGGTAAACAAGAGACAAAGCCCCCCTTGAAAAAGAGGGGTTGGGGGGATCTCCAAGAGTCAAACATATTAACCGAACTGTATTGCTATAGGCGCATCTTCAAAAATCCAAAATGGTATGAGTGCGAATTTTTCCTTTGAATGTCTTGCTTGCTGTAGCCAAACCAAAGCTAGAGCAGGAGTGTTTTTCACTCCTCACGGTGTTGTAGAAACCCCCAGATTTATGCCAGTGGGAACACTGGCGAATGTCAAAACTCTTACCCCATCTCAGCTACGAGATACTGGGGCGCAAATGATCTTATCTAATACTTATCATCTTCACCTACAACCAGGGGAAGCGATTGTAGCTGCGGGTGGTGGGTTGCACAAATTTATGGGTTGGAATGGCCCAATGCTCACAGATTCGGGTGGTTTTCAAGTGTTCAGCTTAAGCCAGATGCGGAAAATTACAGAAGAAGGCGTCACATTCCGCTCACCCCATGATGGACAAATTATTAACTTGACCCCTGAGCTATCTATTGAGATTCAAAATACTTTGGGGGCTGATGTGATTATGGCCTTTGATGAGTGTCCGCCTTACCCAGCGACTCGCCAAGAGGTTGAAACTGCAACTGAGCGCACTTATCGCTGGTTAGAACGCTGCATAACGGCTCATCAACGCAGTGAGCAAGCGTTGTTTGGGATTGTGCAAGGGGGCGTGTATTTAGATTTGCGTTGCCGTGCGGCCGAAGCTTTGGCTAAGTTGGATTTGCCGGGATATGCCATTGGTGGCGTGAGTGTGGGAGAACCGCCAGAATTGATGGCTGAGATTGTAAAAGTGACAGCACCGCTTCTACCGCCTGAAAAGCCGCGTTATTTGATGGGTGTCGGTACTTATCGGGAAATGGCGATCGCGATCGCATCTGGTATAGATTTATTTGATTGCGTAATTCCTACCCGTTGGGCGAGACATGGTACAGCAATCGTCCGGGGCGGACGCTGGAATTTAAAAAATGCTAAGTTTCGTGAAGATTTTACGCCATTAGATGAAACTTGTCCTTGTTACACCTGCCAAAACTTTAGCCGGGCTTATGTATCTCATTTAGTGCGATCGCAAGAAATTTTAGCTTATACCTTGTTGAGCATTCACAACATTACCGAACTAATTCGCTTTACGCAGCATATTAGAGAAGCAATATTAAGCGATCGCTTTGTCACAGAATTTGGTCACTGGCTCAACTCATCTGAATCAGCACCAGATGAAGAGGAAATTACAAATGATTATTGACTAATTAGCAAGACCCAAACCATGTTAAGATATTTCTCAATTATGAAAGCTGTGTTGGATAGTTGGATTTAAACAAACATGGAAGCAGCACTTTTATTAGCAAAACTGCCTGAAGCATACCAAATCTTTGATCCTTTGGTGGACGTTCTCCCAGTTATCCCTGTATTCTTCTTGTTGCTTGCTTTTGTTTGGCAAGCAGCCGTGGGATTTAGGTAAGTTAATCTATTTTTCAATTTATAGGACAGGAACTATACCTGTTCTATTTTTTTTGTGCCGCTATATTTTATAAACTTAATATTTATTAATATTTTGTAATAATTGAATATAATAAATAAGATATGAATCAAGCCATGTCAATATGAAGCCTTGAAAGCCAAGCTTAGAGTCAAGGAGGAATCAGTTATGGGTAATATCAAATTTGTTAAAGAGAATAAAGAAGTAGTAGCGGCAGATGGTGCAAATCTCCGGCTCAAAGCCATGCAAAATGACATTGATATATATAAATTTATTGGCAAGATGACCAATTGTGGTGGTAATGGTCAGTGTGGTACTTGCGTTGTCGAGATAGTTGAAGGATTAGAAAATCTTTCCCCCCGCACAGACGTAGAAAACCGCAAATTCAAAAAAAAGCCGGAAAATTACCGCCTTGCCTGTCAAACTTTAGTGAATGGCTCAGTTAGTGTAGTTACGAAGCCTTAATTTGTTAAATCTGCCACTGCTTCAATTTGTATCCAGTCAGTAGTCAAAATACTTACCAAAATGAAGTTTCCTGATTTTGAATTTTGAATTGGTATAACTGTGTCGTCGATGATGCTATCCTAATCTTGTTGATTGGAAATTTAAGAGAGGCTTTCTTGCCATGCAAGTTAATGACCTGGGGTTCGTAGCAAGCATTTTGTTTGTACTAGTCCCCACTGTGTTTTTACTAATTCTGTACATCCAAACTGCTAGCCGCCAAGGTGGAAAAGATAGTTAAGAGTTTGTGTATCAAATAAAGAACCCCTACACTACTGGTGCAGGGGTTTTTATTATCAACCACTAACTCTATTTTGACTTTAAGCGATCGTCCGCGCCAACAATACCGGACAAGTGGCATTGACTCGAACATAGTCAGACAAGGAAGATCCGATAAGTCGGTCTATATCAACAAAACTCTTAGCGATAGATGGACGACGATCTGGAGAGCCGAGCAATAATAAATCTATATTCAACTCCTCTGCTAACCGACAAATTTGTTCACCAGGTTTTCCACTACTAACATAAGAACGAGATTGGATACCCTGTTTTTGGGCTTCTGCAACTGCGGCTGCTAAAACTGGATTTTTGTCTGAACTAACTTCATTTATTTCCGATTTTTTTCCGCCTAAATCTGTGGCAATATTTGCCAAAATTAACTCGCCACCCTGAATATCTCGCAGTAAAAACAGTGCCAATTTCAAGCAGTTTTTGGCAGAATCAGAGTTGTCTATTGCCACCATAATGCGCTTAATTCTTTTGACATAAATATCATCTTTTACTAGCAACATTGGGCGAGAAGATAGCTGGAAAACATACTGACTGACTGAGTTCGATAAAATGGATTGCAGCCGCTTAAGTCCGCGTGAACCCATAATAATCAAGTCAGCGTCGATTTCATCAGCTACTTGACAAACTACATCTTTAGGGTCGCCTTCGCGCAAAATTGAAGAAACCTGGCTAGGATCTAAGTTCAAAGTTTGAATGGCATTAGCTAAAATTTTACCGCCATTTTCCCATTTAGCTGTCATGGTAGTAGCAGTACTTTGTGCAGGAACAACATGCAAAATTGTCACTTTTGCAGATTGAATTGAAGGAATTTCTTTCAGGGCTTTGAGCATTTCTTCTGCGTGTCCCAATCCCGATACAGCCAGCAAAATTTTTTTTATCATTTTACGTGATTGTTGTTAAGTTTACTTTAGTTGTCGCTGTTATTACTTGGCTTAGATCGCATTTTTACTGTCTTGCTCAACAACTTAGTCAGTAACTTGGCACAAATAAACTTTATTTTTTAGTATTTAACACTCAAACAAATGACAAAGTACAAAAAGCTCAACAAATGTTTAAGTTCATTTGCACCTATTTACTTAAAGATGATCGACTAGACTTCAATTATTAAGCATAATCTCAATTCAGTCTGAATAACTTAATAAATTATGATGTTAATTATCACTTTTAATCTATATTCACTTTTTTTATTAGAAGTTAGTTAAGTATTGCAAAGAAATGCCAAAATAACTCTTCGGAAAGATTTATTTCTGTAAGCTTTACCAGCGATCGCTTCTGGCTTAAATAGTCATTTTCCCTATTCTGTGCGTTTTTTAAAGTCTTTTACAGTTTTAATAACTCAGATAGAATTGCTATATCCGAACATCAGAGGAATGTGCGATCGCAGCATCTGAATTCGGATGTTCTAATAGTTAAAGTCATATCTCATACTATAAAGACCTCTCCGTAGTTTTACTAGGCAAAACTTTCCCTCCCCGACTCGGAGAAAGAAAGACTTGAACTTTAGTTAGGACTTACGCACAAGAGATCCCCCAACCCCCTTAAAAAGGGGCTTTTAAGATCCCCCCTTTTTAAGGGAAGCCAGCGCGGTCTTGGGGGTTTCCCCCATGAGCGACTGGCGTGGGTTAGGGGGGATCGAGGTTTCAAGTTTTCAATGCCTAAGTCCTGTTTAGTTTAACTCAGGGAAAGCTTTATCGAACTTACCTTAACTTAAATGCGCTCCTGGTTGTCCGTTTTGGACTACAAAGGAAGCTAGGGTTTTGACAGAGGCATTCAAGTCAATGATGCTTGATACAACACGGTAGTCACTTTGCCAGCATTGTGGAGTAAGCTTGCAGCGCACGTATCCCCGGTAAGCACCGTCAAAGAACTTAGTATGGGGATTATTAGGTAGGGCAGCTTTAGCTGGAGCGATAAAAGCGGTGGGAAAGTCAGAGGTAATTGAGGTTCCGACAAACTCAGTGCCTACTGTCGGTGAGTTTGGATTACTAAAATCAAGCTTTAGGTCGTGTACCCAACTAGAATGGATGTCTCCGCTAATCACCACTGGATTAGAAGGTTGGCGCTGGTTTAGAAAATTCAAGAGCCGATTACGTGCAGCCACGTAGCCGTCCCACTGATCCATATTGAACACACCAGAACCTGAACTGCTATTAAAATTGTACTCGGCAAACATCACCTGTTGAGCAATTATATTCCAGCGCGATCGCGACTGATCTAACCCTTTTCGTAACCATTGCTCTTGCTCTGAGCCGGTCATAGTAGCATTTGGATCAAAAGCTTGGGAACAGCGAGGCTTGAGTCCGTCATCACAAGGTTGGTTAGTGCGGTACTGCCTTGTATCTAGGACATTGAACTCAGCTAAATTACCAAAAGTCAACCGCCGATAAAGTAGCGCGTCTGGGCCATTGGGCAATGAAAACCGACGCAGAGGCATGTGTTCATAATAAGCTTGGTATGCGTTAGCTCGCCGTTTCTTAAAAGCGTCTTGGGTTTGATTGTCTTCGGGGATTAAGTTGGCGTAATTGTTGTCAACTTCATGATCATCCCAAGTGACAATCCAGGGAAAAGCAGCATGGGCAGCTTGGAGATTCGGGTCTGTTCTGTATAGGGCATAACGACCTCGGTAGTCGGCAAGAGTGGTAATTTCTGGACTATTATGCTGGCGAGGTCCACCAGGTTGTGGGCCGTATTCATAGATGTAGTCACCCAGATGAACTACAAGGTCGAGGTTTTCCTCAGCCAAATGCCGATAAGCCGTATAGTAGCCATTTTGCCAGTCTTGACAGGAGACAAAAGCAAAATTCAATTGTGAGATAGAGCCATAAAATGCTGGTGCTGTGCGAGTTCGTCCAATGGGGCTAACTTCCCTACCCGCTTCAAATTGATACCAGTACCAACGGTCAGGGTTTAGCCCACGCACATCAACGTGGACTGAGTGGGCTAACTCTGGTGTCGCTAGTACTGTTCCTCGCCGCACAACCTGTTTCATGTTTTCATCAAGGGCAACTTGCCACCGCACTGGAACATTTACCAGTGGCATTCCACCTCCAGACAGTGGATTAGGAGCCAGTCGGGTCCAGATAACAATACCATCCGGCAAAGGATCGCCAGATGCAACACCAAGACTGAACGGATAGCTAGAAAACCTTGAGTTAGCCAATACCGGATGCCATTGGCTAGCTATTGTTAACCCCGTTAAGAATCCTGCACCCAGCAAAAAATTCCGCCGTCTGCACCGATTTGCTAGCAGACGCGCACCATCCATAAGTTCCATATTCACCCCTACCTAGATGTAAATACGGTTGGCATTCAGGAGGGTCAGTTGTGAAAAGCACAAACAGTGATTTAAATAATTTGTAATACTCGTCTCCGGCGAGAAGCAAGCTACGTAATTCGTAATTCGTAATTGGGATTTGTATAGGGATTTAGACGCTAAACAAAATATGGCTGCTTCTTATTTAATAGAAACAGCAGATTGTAAATCATCTAATAATTATGAATTATGAATTAGTAATTACTAATTATGTGGATTTGACTTGTCTCCTAATAGCTGCTCAACCAAACATAAAAAACTTATCAACCCAGGATCAAGCAGAAATTAAGATTGTGTTAAGTTTAGACATTGGGAGAATTTTGTGGGGCATTTAGACCCTAACAGAAACAGAACCGCCGCTACTGGCACTTTTGGCAAACCTTCTTCTAATTACGAATTACGTTAGCGCAGCGTAAAGCCTTCTCTTCTCTTCCAGAGACGCTAACGCGAACGAGAGGCTTTGCCAACGGTATAGCAACTCTTAGAGACGCTACGCGTAGCTTGCTTAAGAGCAGGGGTAGGCTTACAGTGACGCAGGAGCGTCATTACGTAGCTTGCTTCTCGCCGGAGGCGAGTATTACGAATTATTTAAAATCTGCCATTTCCCTGAACAATGTGCTTAACGGTGGTCAAGGTTTCCAGGCTGATAAATCCCCGACGATGACCTTTTTGGTTAGACATACCGAGAAACACTGAATCTCCCCGCGAGGGGTTGCGGGAAAAACGCGGGGAAGTGTTGATATAGGTAGAGGCACTGGTAACTCCCAAGGCAAACTGCCGACTTTCCTGATAGGATTCAGTAACGATGGAGTCAGCATGACCACTACTGTATTCATTAATCCAGGCGATCGCAGCCTCTAAACTATCCACCAGTTTAAAAGCTACTGTCCTGGTTAAATAAGGGTTTCCCCATTCGCCTTGCTTCACCAGCTGCAATTGGGGAAAAGCTTGTACTAGTTCTGCATCTCCTTTAATTTCAAAGCCTTTTTCTATCAAGCTATTCCATAAAACTGCTAAAGATGATGGCAAGGCTTGACGATGAATTAGTACCTTTTCAATGGCGTTGACCTGATCGGGTTCACTTTGATGGCTATTAAGAATCATCCAGCGCACCATTTCTAAGCTACTATTGAGCGACCAGTAGAGATAACAGTTACCCATCGCTGACTTTAAAACTGGGCAAGTTGACTGTCGGACTACCTGCTGCACTAAACTAGAACGTCCGTAGGGAATCACTAGATTCACGTACTGGTCTTGGGTGACTAAATCCCGAATCGAAGCACCATGTTCTGCTGTGATCAATTCTAGACAGCCAGGGGCTAGACCAACTTGAGCGATCGCACTTTGCAGTACCTCAGCGATGACCGCGTTAGAATGGCTAGCTTCAGTACTACCTTTGAGAATTATACTATTACCAGTTTTGATACAAAAACCTGCTGCAATCGCTCCTAAATCTGGAAACGCCTCATAAATAAATCCAATCACTCCCAAGGGCATTAACTGGGTATAACTCTGGGAATCTTCCAGTTGATAATCAGCCGTTCTGACGCGCCGCAGTGGATCTGATAATTCCCCCAACCGTTGTAAAATGTCCACGGCCATCTCTAACCTTGTGGGAGTCAGTTTCAGCCAGTCTAGGATTAACTCAGACACTGCCATTTCCCGACTGGCTTCTAAATCCAAGGTATTGGCTTCTAGAATGTCGTCAAATGAGCGCTCAAGGGCTTGTGCCATTGCCAGTACTGCACGACTCCGGTCTGCTCCCTTTGTAATCCCTAACTTTAGGGAAGCATGGTAGGCGCGTTGGGCACTAGTAATTGGTTCGGGGTAATCATCCAAAACTTCAACAGTCATTGAGTTAACGTCTGTAGGTAAGCCAGACCATTAGCGCTGGCAGAATAGCCAATAGCACAGCCACCATTGCCCAAACAACAATGCTGGAACTATTTGCCAATCGCAGTGCTAATGGTAGCCATATAATCACTAGCACGAAAATAATGCCAAGTGCTATAGGCAGATAGCTTTCTCCAAAGCGCGGATGGACAACATGCCAACTATTTCCCATCCAACGCCAAGCCCGCTTGTAGGGATAGGTGGTAGAAAGCTGTTCTAGGACATGACCATTATCTTCTACTACAAAGATTTGCTGACAGCGATCGCAACCAAATGCTTCTGTCAACGTAATCGGAATTAACTGACCCCGGCGACGACAGGGACAGGGATATTCGGTATTGAAATCTATTTTTTCGGGTTTTTGAGATTGCACAAGCGTTCTAGTAACTTGAGCGTGTTTTACACGAACTGCGAGAATATGATCCCTTGGTAAATGCCTGATCAGGCTTCTCTGATTAAACAGTTATCAGTTATCAGTTATCAGTGAAAAATTGGGAGTCAGAGTCCCCCATAACTGACAAGTGGTGTGTTTCAGTCGGGGTGGTCACTGAGCGTAGCCGAAGTGTCAAATACCCGAGAGAGTTACCGTGATAACTGTTCACTATTCACTGATTTAGACATCACCATCATTGCAAACAGTAGATGCAGCAGACTCTAAATATCCTAATTGCCATATCAGTACGAGGTTCTCTATTTGTAATCTTTTCCATAGCTGGCAATCTTATGTAAAAATTTCCTTCTTTTCATTTATCGCTTTAAAAGTAATGTGGTGCGGTTGGGCATTTATTGTGATGACACACAAAGATTGTAGCCAAGCTAATGTATATCTACACCAGTCTAAAGCTGGGTTTTATATTTCTTAGCAAGTGGGAAACTCTTCTTTATTGTGGGCGATATTCAAATTGAGACAGTAGTACCGTAAGGCAGAAGTTAAAAGTCACGCATTCAAAAGTTTTCTATATCAAGGCTTTTGCAAGTTTGAAAATGGTAGCTTGATTTACACCGCGCTGTAATAAACGATTTGTTTGCTCGATTTATCCACATTGGCAGCGATTTACAAGAGTGTAGTGCGAATCGCCAAACACTTCAATGCACCCTAAAAACATTAAACCTCTTGCAGTTTTTAACTCCAAGAGGTTTTAATTGGAAGCGGGTAACGCGATTCGAACGCGCGACATTCACCTTGGCAAGGTGACGCTCTACCACTGAGCTATACCCGCAATCTTTAACCATACATTAATATCTCAGATTTATTCCTAATTGTCAACCCCAAAATTTAGTTATTTGTCATTAGTCAGTAGAGACGCGATTAATCGCGTCTATACATTAGTCATTGGTGAATAACAAAGGACAAATGACTAATGACTCATTTAGCCCAGTTCTTCTGACTCCGCCGTTAAATTGCCGATGCTGGCATTTTGAAACGAGGCTGGCAAAGACTGGCTGTTACGAGAATATGGCTCTGCTAAATTAGAATGCAGTTGCCGCATGAGGCTTGCCATTTCTAAGGCATTCAGGGCATAATCCCAGCCATGATTACCTTTGATGCCTGCCCGTTCTAAGGCTTGCTGCATAGTGTCTACTGTCAAAATGCCAAAAATTACTGGCACTCCAGTTTGAAAGCTAGCAGCAGCAATGCCTTTAGAAACTTCGGCAGATACATAATCAAAATGGGGTGTTTGCCCGCGAATGACTGCACCTAGACAAATTACAGCATCATAACGATGGGAAAGTGCTAGTTGGCGAGCGACTAAAGGTACTTCAAAACTTCCTGGAACCCAAACATAGTCCACCTGATTACCTTGGGGGTCAGGATCTACACCGTGGCGTTTCAAGCAATCTTGACATCCCTCTAGCAGCTTTCCGGTAACTAGGTCATTGAATCGACCAATCACCACTGCAAACCGCAAAGGCTCCGTTTGGGTAAAAGTTCCCTCGAAAACTGCCATGACTGCCTCTTAATCAACTATATTTCTAGCCAATATACATTTCTTATTAAAATGTAGAAGAGCAGGAAAGCACGGTCAGAAAAAAGAAAATCGGAAAAAATTTCTCCTTTTTTCCTTTGATATTTGACCTTGGCTTTCCTGCCCCTCTAGTTCTTATATTATGTGCCTGCGCCAGAGTGAAGCCGTCGCTTACACGACAAAAAAGTTTAACAAACCAACTAAAAATACCAAACCAATCCAGGCGGCGGAACCAACCCAGAGCAGTTTTTTAGATTCAACCCAATTTTGGGGAGTGGCGTAAGCAACGGGGACGCCAACAACCAGGACGAAAGACAATAGGACTAAGCCTATCAAGGCAAATTGGAATATTATGGTCATTTTTGCTTCTCCCAATACAGCGAAATACTAAGGATAGAATATCCTAAAGGGCGACACTGACACTTTCTTATTATTTTTAAGCTAGCAGAAATTGCAACATTTTTGTCATTTGTCCTTTGTCTAAGTACTAATGACTAATGACTCTTAATTATGGATTTAATTCTTTGCCACACAACAGCAGATTTTGACGCACTAGGAGCAGCAGTAGGAATAACGCGCTTACTACCGGGAAGTAAGATTGTGCTAACTGGCGGTTCTCACCCTACTGTACGGGATTTTTTAACATTGCATCGGGATGAATATCCGCTAATTGAACGCCGTTCGGTGAATCCAGAAAAAATTCGTTCTCTGACTGTGGTGGATACGCAACAACGCGATCGCTTGGGTAAAGCTGCCCAGTGGTTAGATTTACCCCATCTAGGAAAAATTATAATTTATGACCATCACTTAGGACAAGAATCAGATATTCCGGCTACGGAATCATATATTTCCTCAGTAGGAGCAGCCACAACTTTAATTGTGGAGCAATTGCAACAACAGGAAATTTCCCTGACTCCTGCTGAAGCAACTGTGATGGCTTTGGGTATCCATGTTGACACTGGCTCTTTGACTTATGACCAGTCCACACCACGGGATGCGCTAGCTTTGGCTTGGTTGATGCAACAAGGTGCTAGTTTATCAGTAATTTCCACCTACCGTGACCCTGGTTTGTCTGTACAATTGCAGCAGTTATTAACTGAATCGCTGGAAAATTTAGAATATCTCTGTCTACGCGGATATACGGTTGCTTGGGTAACTCTAAAAACTAAAAATTTTGTGCCTGGATTATCGAGTTTGGCATCGGAACTCGTGGAATTAACCGAAATTGATGCCCTACTCTTGGCTAATGAGTATCCTTTGGGTGAAGAGGATTCACGCTTAACTGTAATTGGGCGATCGCAAATTCCCAAAACAAATCTTAATGTATTATTTCAAATTCTAGGTGGCGGCGGTCATTCACAAGCCGCATCCCTAAACCTAAGAGGAGTTGATTCACAGGCAATATTAAAACAACTCCTTGACGGGGTAAAAGCGCAAATTCCCCATCCTCTCACCGCTAGGGACTTGATGTCCTCTCCTGTTCGCACAATTCTGCCTGAAACCACAATTGCCGAAGCCCAGCGCATTTTATTACGCTATGGACACTCTGGTTTATCTGTAGTCGATCCTCAAGGGCAACTAGTAGGTATTATTTCGCGCCGGGATCTTGATGTTGCGCTGCACCACGGATTTAGTCACGCGCCAGTCAAAGGCTATATGACCACAAATCTTAAAACGATCACACCAGATACGACACTGCCACAAATTGAGTCGCTGATGGTAACTTATGATATCGGGCGCTTACCAGTATTGGAGAATGAACAGTTAGTTGGTCTGGTCACTCGTACTGATGTCTTACGAGAATTACATCAAGCAAAGCATGAAGACGAAGAGGGACAAAAATTCAAAATTCAAAATGACGCTTTCAGACTCGCTAACACGGCGCTAACAAAATTCAAAATTCCTCTCAGCACTGAGTTGCAAAATTGCCTTACACTGCAATTGTGGGAATTACTGACTACAGCCTCGCAAGAGGCAGAAAAACGAGGTTGGCATCTTTATATTGTCGGGGGTGCGGTGCGGGATTTACTGTTAAATGATGCAGCATCAGGCACTTTGATGATTAAAGATATTGATCTTGTGGTTGATGGCTTTCACAAATCAGCAGATGTAGGTGCTGGTGTAGAACTAGCAAAAGCACTCCAACAACTTTACCCTGCGGCTCGTTTAGAAATCCACGGTGCTTTTCAAACTGCGGCTTTGCTGTGGCACAAAGACCCAGAATTAGATTCTTTATGGGTAGATATTGCCACTGCTAGAACAGAATTTTATCCTTATCCAGCAGCAAATCCAGAAGTTGAGGCGAGTTCTATTCGTCAAGACTTGTATCGTCGAGATTTTACGATCAATGCTCTTGCATTGCGCCTTACTACTCCCCGTGCTGGTGAATTACTCGATTTCTTTGGCGGATTAATCGATTTACAAGCCAAGCAAATTCGGGTTTTACACCCCAACAGCTTTATCGAAGACCCCACCCGGATTTATCGTGGCGTGCGCTTTGCTGTGCGCTTTGGATTTCAGATAGAACCGCAAACAGAAGAGTTTATCCGCTATGCCATCAACAGTGGTGTTTACGATCGCACTGCTCAAGAGAATAGCAAAACTCCAGCCCTGCAAACTAGACTGAAAACAGAATTAAAACACATCCTAGAAGCGCCCTACTGGAAATCGGCTTTAGAGTTACTCGATAATTTAGGGGCATTGCAATGTGTCCATCCTACCCTGAAGCTAGACGCAGAACTCCTGCGACAATTACGTTTGCTAGAACGCTGTTTGCGGCGATTTGACCCGCAACCAACCCTCATTCATTGGGAAATGCGCTTAGAAGCATTAATCGCCCATCTAACACCACAATATCGGGCGAAAGTAGCAAAGAATCTGCAACTGCAAGAGGATAGCATTAAACGCTTGCAAAACTTGGCTTCTGCTCAAACTGAGGTGATGGAATCTTTGCCTAAGTGTCAAAGTCCCAGTCAAGTAGTGCAGTTGCTGCGACAGTACGACTTACCAATGCTGATTTTAATTGCTTTGCCAAGTCTGCGATCGCTTAGACATCAGATTTGGGAATATTTAACTGTTTTGGCTAATGTGCAGCCACTATTGAATGGCAATGATTTAAAAAAACTTGGTTACACACCAGGGCCGCAGTATCGGCAAATATTAGATGATGTAGTTGCTGCTACCTTGGATGAAGTGATTAAAGATAAGGCTGAAGCTGAGGAGTTTTTAGCACAACACTATCCTAAATGAAATAGTGAAGCGCTCGCACAGAATCTTGTAAGCGATTAAAGTAATCTAAATTGTATCTGGATCGATATTTAGCTCGCGCAGTTTTGTTGCCAAACGTTCTGCCTTCTGTTCTGCCTGTTCTGCGGTTTCTTCAGGTGTTGGTACTAGTTGACCATCTCGTGTAAAAAACCGCAATAATCCCTGAGAAACTCCCAAATATAATCCTAGTTGCTGACTCCACAAATATCCTTGCTCACTTGATTCTAGAGGTTGATATTCTCCATCTACTAAATGAAATCCCGCAAATTCTTGTGTGTAAGGGTCGAACCAAAAATAATCCAACGTGCGGAAAGTATCTTGATAAATTTCTTTTTTTAAACTTTTATCAGTATTAGCTGTTGAGTCAGACAAAATTTCTAAAATTACATTTGGATATTTGCCATCTTCTTCCCACACTACCCAACTTTTACGGGTTTTACGTTCAGTTCCTAGCACTACAAAAAAGTCTGGCCCTCGGAAATATTCTGATTTGCGTTGGTGTGGACTATAGTAGATAGTCAGATTTCCCGCCGCATAGAAATCATTTCTATCTCGCCACAACCATTCCAGAGATGTTAAAAGTAGGATTATTTGTCGTAGATGCAGTTCTGTTTCCAAGGGAGGTTCATCACTAAATAAATCACCAGGGGGAAATATAATATCTTCGCAGGTGCCTTGTTGAGATTCTAATTCTTGAGCTATGGTCATAGAATGGATACGGCATCAAGTAGTTATGGATTTATTTTAGCAGTCTTATAGTTAGTGATAAGCCTGACGGCATAGCTATCGCTTACCGCACTATATTAACGCTTTCCAAAAAAGGCGATCGCATTCTTAAGTTAGGTAGAAAAAAAGAGAGTGCAATTTTATCTTCCTCATAAACAAGACAAGATCCCCGATTATTAAATGAAGTGGGAATCTGTTTCATTACGGCTTGATTAAAGATTCTTGAGACTGGCAATATTTAGTAATTAACTTACGTGTTTTTAGAGGTGAATAAAGCAGTATGGAAAGTGCGGGTAAACTGGTTCCTGTAGTGCTAACAAAATAAATGGATTTAAAAAGCCCGCTATTATCCCAGATCCTACACTAGCTCCAAATCCTAATGTTAGTAGTATTAGTACGGTTGTAAATGAGTCTTCAGCCAAATTTATAACCCAATCCCTAGCCCAACCCACAACCAAACCCACAACCCCACCTACAACCAAACCCACAACCAAACCCATAGCAATACTCACAGACAGTCCTAGTCCTTTCTTTAGTACGGAATAACCCATATAAGACACGGATATGGTATGTTCACATCTTGCAGCAGACGATTAAAATCCCGGCTATCCATAGCTTGCTTCCCGTAGGGTACAAAGCCTGCTGATCCAAGCTAGAAGATTTAGTTCGCGCAGGCAAACGAGAGTTTGTGTAGCCGCGACTTCCAGTCGTTCGGTCTTGTTTTTGTAATACAAAAATACACTTAAGCTATCAGGGAGACATTAACTAATCAATATTTTTTACAATAGTTATTTAACTATTTGTAAGGAAAAATGGACATAGGGACATAGAAAAAGCGATCGCCAGGGCTGAAGTTGCACATCGCGTCACATAAATCTCTAACTCTTCAGCAGAAGCCGTAAAGCATACAGGCAAGTTATAATTCTCTTGCGGATCAACGTAACAAAAATTTATGAGTAACCCCCTCGTGCAAGCCTTTTTCGTAGGCAGAGCAGTAGCTGAAGTAGTTAATGAGCGTTTAGAGGTCGCCTTGACCGATGCTTTGAGCGATCTGGGCAAATTTGATGCGGAAGCTAGAGAGCAGCTACGCCAGTTTACAGACGAAGTTATAGAGCGGGCAAATCGGGCAGCAGAAGCCGCTACTGGTCGTCAAGCTAGTACAGGTGGTGGGCAAGCCAGTTCTGAATCAGGTGACTTACAAGCAGATATTGATGAATTACGAGCAGAAATTGCCCTGTTACGAACAGAATTGCAACATTATCGTAGAACTTCTGCATAAATTTCTTTAGTCATTAGTCATTTGTCATTAGTCACTTGTACTGAGCTTGTCCTAAGTTCAGCCCGAGCAAAGCTGAGGGGCGTAGCCGAAGGGCGTAGTCAAAGTATTCGTCAAAAGTTTTGTACAAATGACAAAGGACACTTAAGAAAAAACAGTTTAGGAATCAGAGTGTCTTTTTTTTTCAAGAGATTCGGTTGCAAACCAACGGTAAACAAAGTATATGGAACAAGGTTATTCAGATAAAGCATACCGTTGGAATCGGGAAAAATACTCAAGCAGACGGCGTTTTGTGGACATTTGGTCTTTTGTCTTGACCATATTGTTTAAACTTTGGCTATACAACAAATCTTGGAGTTATCCGGGTGGTGTGACTGAGGCAAAGCAAGCCACAAGACGCAAAACCCAAGCGGTGTGGATTCGCAATACCCTGCTGGATTTAGGGCCAACTTTCATCAAAGTAGGGCAATTGTTTTCTACCCGTGCTGATATATTCCCTGGCGAATATGTAGAAGAACTAGCCAAGTTACAAGACAAAGTACCGGCATTTAGCTATGAGCAAGTAGAAGCAACCATTGAGAAAGAACTAGGCAAAAAAATTCCTGAACTATTCCATAATTTTGAACCGATTCCTTTAGCTGCTGCTAGCTTGGGGCAAGTACACAAAGCTGTGCTACATAGTGGCGAATCGGTTGTCGTCAAAGTGCAACGTCCTGGACTAAAGAAGTTATTTGAAATAGATTTACAAATTCTTAAGGGAATTACCCGCTATTTTCAAAACCATCCCAAATGGGGACGGGGACGAGATTGGCTAGGTATTTATGAAGAATGTTGTCGTATTCTTTGGGAAGAAATTGATTATCTCAACGAAGGTCGTAATGCTGATACTTTTCGCCGCAACTTTCGCGGCTACGATTGGGTAAACGTCCCAAAAGTATACTGGCGTTACGCCTCGTCCAGAGTGTTGACTTTAGAATATCTCCCTGGAATTAAAATTAGCCAATACGAAGCTTTAGAAGCAGCAGGTTTAGATCGAAAAGCGATCGCCCGTCAAGGCGCTCAAGCATACTTACTACAATTGCTCAATAGTGGCTTTTTCCACGCCGATCCTCACCCAGGTAATATTGCCATTAGTGCAAGTGGTGCTTTGATATTCTACGATTTCGGCATGATGGGGCGGATTAAGTCCAACGTCCGTGAAGGACTAATGGAAACACTGTTCGGCATTGCTCAAAAAGATGGTGATCGCGTTGTTCAATCTCTGATCGATTTAGGCGCGATCGCCCCAACCGATGACATGGGTCCAGTCCGGCGTTCCGTCCAGTATATGCTGGATCATTTCATGGATAAGCCTTTTGAAAACCAATCGGTGGCAGCAATTAGTGACGACCTTTACGAAATAGCTTATAATCAGCCATTTAGATTTCCAGCAACCTTCACTTTTGTGATGCGAGCCTTTTCTACTTTAGAAGGGGTAGGCAAAGGTTTAGATCCAGAGTTTAACTTTATGGAAGTTGCCAAACCCTATGCAATGCAGCTTATGACCGATATGAATGGTTCTGAGGGGAATAGCTTTATTAACGAATTAAGTCGTCAAGCAGCTCAGGTAAGTAGTACCGCACTTGGTCTACCACGTAGATTAGAGGATACCCTAGAGAAGCTAGAACGGGGAGACATGCGCCTGCGCGTTCGGTCTATCGAAACTGAACGCCTATTGCGCCGACAGAGCAGTATTCAGCTCTCAATAAGCTATGCTCTGTTAATCAGTGGTTTCACACTTTCAGCTACGATCTTAGTGGTTACCAATTATGTATGGTGGGCACTAGCGCCTGGTTTAATTGCAGCAGTGCTTTCAGTGATCCTAATCAGACTACTTTTACGCCTTGACCGTAACGATCGTATGTATTAATTGTTGCAAAATTAATTTATGAAACTTAATTTCACGGGTTTTAGCGATCCGGGACTTATTCGTTCTAATAATCAGGATGCTTACTATATCGACCCAGAAGGGCGGTTTTTCATTGTAGCCGATGGCATGGGTGGTCATGCCGGAGGTGAGGAAGCAAGCCGCATTGCCACTGGAGAAATTCAAGCCTATTTGGCCGCAAATTGGGATTCTTCAAAATCTTCCCAAGAATTACTAGAGCAAGCTTTGTGGGGTGCTAATGAAGCGATTTTGCACGATCAGCAAAATCATCCCGAACGCGCCGACATGGGTACAACGGTTGTAGCAGTTATTTTTCGCGCCCCAGAGACACCCTGGTGCGCTCATGTTGGCGATTCCCGGCTGTATCGCTTCCGAGAATCGCAATTAAAACAAGTAACACAAGACCACACTTGGGTAGCACGGGCAATCAAAATCGGTGACATCACCTTAGATGAAGCACGATTACATCCGTTTCGTCATGTATTATCGCGCTGTTTGGGGCGTGAAGACTTGGATCAAATTGATGTGCAACCACTAAATGTCAAAGCTGGCGATCGCTTGTTGTTATGTAGTGATGGTCTAACAGAAGAACTTGTCGAACAGAAGATTGCTCGCTGCCTCCAAGACAGTCCTTGGCTTGATAAAGCCGCCATCTCTTTAGTTGAGGCTGCCAAAGACCACGGAGGGCATGATAACATCACAGTTGTTATCGTATCACTTGAAGAAAATAGTCATTAGTCATTAGTCGATGCTTAGTAACTTTAAACAAATGACAAAGGACAAATGACAAATCTGGTAGATATACTCAGCAATTTGTTCAGCACGAGCATTTTTACTTTTTACAATTTGATACAAATATTTTTAGCCTCCAAAGTTGCCTAAAAGAGGCTAAATTTGCATTAATTGGTAGATTTACATCTTGCACGTAATAAGATAATGCGACTATAATTCACGCTTATTACCATCCATTCTCCAACCTCCTGAAAGTCTCAACCCTCCCAGGCTTCCTCCATATTGGAGGAGACAACATTTTAGTTTTTCTCAAACAGGGAAACTATGTAGGATTCATGACAAAATTTGCTCATCTCTTTAAAGGAGAGTTATGCAAAGCAAAAAGGAGTCAAGAGGTAATTATATCTATCCAAGACAAAACAGACAATATTTTCCGGAATATGGCTCGGCTGACTTGGGTAGTATATCACTAGGATTAGGTGCAAGATATTAGAACAGAAAAAGTCCATACTTCGGATGTGGGCAGTTTGTCAAACACTTGTTATCTTTCTTAATACGGAGGAGCAAATGTTGGACAGATATCAGTCCAATTACTATCCAATTTGGACTTCTGTAAGCGATATCACCTTTACTCGTTGTTTTTTCGGAGTTAATTATGAACCAACCAATGAAACTATCCTTGGAACAGCAATTTAGCATTTGCTCATTTGCTACTCAAGTGCAAAATATGAGCCACGATCAAGCTAAAGACTTTTTGGTAAAGCTCTATGAGCAAATGGTAGTACGCGAGGCAACTTATCAAGAGCTTCTTAAGCACCAGTGGGGCTTAGATTCAGGTTCCACTATGGCATAGAGTCGTTCTACTGTCGCAGTGGGCGACCTCCTTCTCTTGCTTGGTTCCAAGGAGGAAAAGAGCTGGGGATGTCGGGGCGTCAACTTCGATAACCAATTTTACAAAGGTTGGACAACAATCAAACTCAAAAGACTAACAAATAGTAAATTTTTCGACGACACCTCTGCCTGCTAAAGTCTAGATTTACTTTAAATTTGTACTAAAAATCCACTGTTTGCTTTGGCAAGACTTTTTCTTGGTTCGTCTAGTGTGGGATTAAACTGCGTAAACTTGCAATCTCCGTGAATATATACACAGGAAGACTCAAAGAAAATTTAAATAGCCGTGATTTTGACAGCTAGTTTTTTCACTCTCTATACATATAACTAGAACTTACATCTTTATAGATATTTTGTTTATAAAAGTTTACATTATTCAAGAAATCACCCGTTTGTTACATATATTATATGTAACATAAAGAAATTATTCTTAGTTGGAAAGATCGTATGGAGAATCTGTATCAATACTTTCCAGTTTTGCGAGAATTTGAGGCTTAATCTTTTCATACTCACTTTTGAGTAAGTTTTTACTAATTTGCGGGTCGGCAGAGGAGATCAATGTGTTGCTCATTGCGAGCCACTCTTGCAGTCGTTGGCGCTGGGCAGAAGCGACGCTAGAAAGTAAGATATGGGTACAGCGATTTGGTGTTTCTCGTGCAAAGAACAACAGGCGGTAGTAACCTGTGTGCTGTAATAAGCGGGCAATTTCTTGACCAAGACTAGTTTTGAGATCAAGGTAGTAAGGTAACCATTTAGGGCCATGTTTGCGGTTGTAGATAACAGTAATCCATAGCAGCATGGGATGGGGAACAGAGATGAAGAGAAATTGGTTATAGCGGGTACAGAGTAAACGCTTTTGAATTTCCTTTTGCGGTAGCATCACCCACAAAGCTGGTAAAACCTCCCCATTGGTATGAATGGGCTGGGGAAACACAATATCGGCAACTGGTTTATTGTTAGGCCAGGAAATGCCACGAGCGATTTCATCGTTTGACCAGGATACCCGCAAATCGCCTTTTGTTTTTTGTTCAAGCTCATTGCTTACTTTAGTAGCAGGAACTAGCGCCTGACTGTCTTGCTTAATTTTGCGTGAATGCTCAGGCTTTTCTAGAGATGCTAAAACTTTGAGGATTTCAGTGATACTTTGGGGGCGATCGCGTGGTACTTTAGCTAGACAACTCATCACCAAATTTTCGATTTCTTTTGGTAATTCTAATTTGGGCGCAACCTCAGCAAAAGAACGTGGTTTTTGATAGTGATGTATTTTATACCATGCTCCAAAAGAGTGAGTTGGTGGCACCAGTGGCATTTTACCTGTAAGCATCTCAAACATCATGACGCCCAAACTATAAATATCAGAACGATTGTCTAATTCTTTACCTTCCATCTGTTCTGGAGAAGAATAAGCCAATGTCCCCAAATAGAATTTTGTATGATCGCCATCTGACTGTAATAATTTAGCAATACCAAAATCTAGAACCTTAACCAATTCTCCGAAACTGGGATCTTGAATCACCAGCATATTGCTTGGCTTAATATCGCGGTGGATAATTGGGCAAATATGGCCCTCAACTGGGATGCCATCATGAGCGCACTGTAACCCCAGGCTAAGTTGACGCGTCATACTCACAAATCTTGGTAAAGGCAGTCCTTGCTTGCGAATAATATTGTTTAAGCTTTGTCCTTGTAAGTATTCCATGACGTAGAACGGGGTATTATTGTCATCTACGCCATAGTCCATAACTCGGACAATGTGAATGCTTTTTTGCCCTAGTAAAGCACAGGTTTTTGCTTCTCGCTCAAATCGGTCTTGCAATCGCATCTTTTCATTTTGGATTGATAGCGCCAGAAACTTAACCGCAACAGGTACACCTCCCAACAAAGTATCTTTAGCACGATAAACCCGACCCATTGCTCCAGTACCGATTAACTCTTGGAGTTGGTAGCGTTTGTTGAGTAAGCGACCAATGTTGGGGTCTGACATAGAGAATTTGAATCCAAAAGCAGGTTGTAAGTGTTTAGGAACAAGAGTGCATTCAAACTGATATTTGAACTATTGCGCCCAAAAATGATTTTCTAGGCTCGTACCGCAAGGGAAAAATGGAAGCCAAAAGGTAAAAAGCTTATATACTAGCCTTTTTGGCGATTTCCAATCGTTGGTCTATTTACAGGCTGCTGTACTAGTACGCCACGGTGAAAATAGAGCAGCCATTTAAAATCTCTAAAGAGTTTATTCCATATTACTTTTGACTTTTGACTTCCCCCTTGTGGTACTAGCTTTTTTTCAGTCCTCTTTTAGAAGATTGAAAGCATGATCTAGCCGTTTGCAACTGACGCGGTTATTACAACTAGTGCAACATGTCAGATCAAACAAGCAGAAAGGGTAGATTTATAATGACACTTTGTACCATTTTGCACTTTCATTGTGGTGTAATTTTAGTTTGCCCAATTTTGACTAAATAGATAACTCTAGGATCTGCCAAAACATTTAATTAGGTAGCACCACACTCAGTACAGAGTTCTAAGAACTGAGTATTGACACTCTCAAGTTTTAAAGACACTGATATTTTACAGACACAGGAGAATTCTGAAGAATCCAAAGTCTAACTCTCGCTAGGTTCGTCAAACAACGTCTACCCAGTAAGCCTAAGTCTAAGCGAAGAAAAGTTGGCTACTTTTTGCAAAATATTGACGCTTGCGTTCAAATCTGCATTCCCAATTGAACCATTGGCTGACCGATGATGAATCGAATGCAAGGCGCTATTCTAGACACCTTATCTTCTGAGGATTTCTTATTTTCCTCTGCTTAGAGTGATGGAAGCTGTTTACGGACGCGCTCGTTTCCATTATCGATGGAAGAAACAAGTCAAATCCTCTTCCCTTCTGCCTTCTGCCTCCTGCCTTGTTTCTTAGGAGAGCGTTAGGGACTTCTAAATAAAAAATACTCAACAATTTATTGTGGGGTGGGCGTCTCGGCCGCCAATAGTCTAAGGCAGGTAAGCTGCCTAACCCACAATATTGGACAATTTATTTGTTGGAAGTCCCTTTTTGTACTGAGCAATGGTCTACAACTAAAGTTTAGTTTTGCTTAATTTAGTACTTTCCTCCTACCTCCACTAAGGCTGTCCTCTGCGTTTGTTTTGTAAGTAGAGATAATTAAAGATACTTATTGTCTTACCATAATTTTGACCTTAAGGCTAATTCTGACTACATAAGGATGGATAATTTATTCAGAAAAATATGATTATACTAATTGATAGTTTTTCGTTCTCTCTGTATGTTATAAGAAATGCCAAAAACTGATTTATTACCCATTACATAGTATTGAATTCGGCGTTCGATAATATTGTTCAATCGTAAAATAAAATTATAAAAAAAGTACGGATTTTTACCCATTTCTGTCAATGCTTTTAACCATTTACCTTCCTTAAGAGGCTCTACAACTTGAAGGTAAGCTAGATTTTTTTTATAGATTGAATTATTATGAGACATAGCGCGCATTAAAGCTGGATTTTTTTTCACAACTTCTTGTTGCATGAAAGAATTACTAGCATTCAAATATTGATTTAGACGTGACAATTGGCTTTTATGTACAAGAGACCCGGGGCGTGAGCGGTAGAAATAATAAGGTTTTGGCTCAAGGAAAAAGCGAGCTCCTTTGATTAAGCATTTCATATCAATCCAAAAATCTTGACCCATCCTGATGGCATCATCGTACTCGATGCCATGCTTAACCATAAATTCTCGTTTGAATAAAGGCTTGCTTATACCAAGATGCAACCCTGGTTGTCCATAGACATCAGTTTCTACAAAATAAACGATATCAATTTGTAAAATTTTATCTATACGTTCTTCACTTTCTTGAATTAATGTGCTCCAAGGAGATGTTTCGCCATCATTGATTAAATAAAGATCGTCAGCAATCATGTCTGCATTTTTTTCGTTTGCCAGTGACACAAGCTTGGACAATCTTTCAGGAGCATACCAATCATCTGAATCAAGCACAGCAATCCATTCTCCTTGGGCCGCTCTAAGGGCACGATTACGCGCAGCAGCAGCCCCAAGATTTTGTTGATTAACTATTACTTTGAGACGTGGGTCAGTAAAACTTTTAGCGACTTCTACAGTTTTATCACTTGAAGCATCATCGACTATGATAACTTCAATATCTGTGAGCGTTTGCTCTAAGACTGACTCTATTGCCTTCGCAAGATAAGCTTCAGTATTGTAAGCAGGGATAATTACAGAGACTTTCGGATTCATGAAACTGGACTCCAGACTACACGGTTCGGTAAAAACACTAAAAGTCTAACGATAATTTGATAATTTCTTATTTAGTATACAACTCAGTAGGTCAGTGAGAATAAACGATGACTCCTTAAGATCAGGCATAAGACATTGGGCATTGAAGAAGCAGAAGCAGTGCATCGGCATTGTTTGAGCGGCAAGCTTCTAGCCTAGACGGACAGCAAGCAGCACTACCTTTAGGTTGACTGACGCTCTAGGCTAGCTTCCATTGTGTTAGTTAAAAAATGACCAGCCAAGATGCCACTACTGAGGTAATATCTATCTTCCGAAATTCGGTGCAGGGTTTCAAAGCCACTACGACGCTGCCGATCGCCTATTACCCAATAATGCTGCACAATAGTATCTAAACCAATCCAACCTTCACCTTCAACCTGTCCCAAAATATTATGCTGGAGTAAAAAAGTATACTGACGCTCTCCCTCATGCAGCCGCCCCTTGTATTGCAGAGAGATTTCTGAGCGATCGCTACCAGGAAAGATCAGTTTTGTAGCCATAGTGAACCAGTTATCTCGATTCCAAGCTACCAAGGTCATACCCTTGACACTGATTAGCATACCATTACGTTCTAGCCAATTTCCTTGCATTGTCCAGCGTCCTGGTTCCAATAAAAAAGTATGAGCCACCTTCTATAATTCCCTGTCTTGATCGACTGGAGTTTAAATTACAGTTATAGCAGTGCTAAGTTACGTTAGCGATAGCGGGGCGTTTAGCCCATGCTGAATGAGGAAATTTTTTATCAAGCAGAATTCAGGAGTCAGTCTTCAGAATTCAGTTGGTATTCTGTCCAAAAAAGCGGATAGCACAGCGTTAGGGATGAACGAGCATCTTGATTCTGACCAAAGCAACGGAAACATCTCCGGCTTTGCTCCTGAATTCTTCTTCAACTTGTTTATTAAAAAAGATAGGTTTAAAACCGGACTTCGTCGCGCTACGCTAACGCCCGCAAGTGGCGCGGAAGAATTCTTGTCTCACAAGGCTCTTAGATACCCCACCCGCAAGTGGCGTGGCTGTATTTAATTTTGAATTTTGAATTTTGAATTTTGAATTGATTCATTGTTCCTGTCTTAGCACTGAGTACTGATTTTAGTAAATTTCTCCCAAAAGCACTTCTTGAGGTGCCCCAGTCGCAGTAGGTAGGTTGCCAGGAATACCCAAAAGTCGCCAGTAGGCTAAAACTGCAAAGGCGATCGCTTCTTTAAAATCTGCACTCAAACCAACTTCATCTGTAGTCAAGACTGGTATTGATGGCAACAACAACTCTAATCGACGTTTCAAATAGAGATTGCGACTACCACCACCACATAATAGTACTCTTTGTGGCATTTCCGGCAAAAAAGTGCGGTAACTATGAACAATTGAAGCAGCTGTAAGTTCCGTGAGAGTTGCCAGTAAGTCGGCGGCGTTGAGTTGGTATGCTTGGGCATCTTCTAAACACTGATGCAGGTAATCCACACCAAATAACTCTCGACCAGTGGATTTAGGCGGCGGCAGATGAAAATAGTCTTGGTTGAGCCATTGTTCTACCAATGGATGACAAGGAGTACCACTCGCTGCCCAATTTCCATCTTCATCGTAACTTTTAGCACCAGCGCTTAAATGCTCGACCGCTAGATCCAACAGACTATTTCCTGGGCCAGTATCCCAAGCACGAATCTTTGAGAGCCAGTCGCCATGCCGAAGCGGAATATAGGCAACATTACCAATACCACCAATGTTTTGAATACAACGCCCTTCTTCAGCATGACTGAGTAAATAGGCATCTACTCTAGGCACGAGAGGCGCACCATGACCACCAATAGCAATATCAGCAACGCGGAAGTTGCTTACAGTTGTAATGCTTGTAAGATAGGCAATTAATGCACCGCGCCCTAGTTGGAGACTGTAACCTAGTAGGGAGTAGGGAGTGGTTTTGTTTCCCATTTCCCGATCCGCAGGTGGTCGATGATAAACTGTTTGACCGTGGGAGCCAATGAGAGTGGCTGGCTGATGACCAATTTGAATATTTTGGGCGGCTTGGGCAAAGACTTGAGCGATCGCATCATCTATTTCTGCCAATTCTGCCATTGAGATGGCAACACCTGCACCAACTGCCAATATTCTTTCTTTGAGTTCGGCTGGATAGGGATATGTTGCCCCAGCTAGCAACTCAATTTTGAGATCCAATTCTGTACCAGAAATCTCTACCAATGCAGCATCTATGCCATCTACAGATGTGCCACTAATTAAACCGATAACACGAGTAGGGACAGCTTCTTTAGTTGGATGCATTGATCAAGACTCTTTTGTTGCAAGAGGTAGTTTAATTCATATTACTACCCATGTCAAAAAATTCAAGAAATTGGCATAGCACAATGCCTCATGCTTTCTTAACCTAGAACCCTAACAATATGAACTGCCTGCAAATCACAAGGTGGCAATTTTTATAAATAAAGCTTGTTTACAATTCACTACTGATAACTTCGCGCTTTCTATATAAAACAATAAACATCACAGAACATAATATCAGTGATTATCTCTAAATATAGTCCAATAACTTACATTGTGATCTAAGTAAAATCAAATAAAAAAAAGTAGTAATCTCTCTGATGTTGGAATTTATAAGCACATCGCACAATAAGGCATGAACATGAAAAATTTTAAAAACGAGAAGGATTTGTCAAATGAAAAGTCTTTTAATTAAGTCTGCGATCGCTTCTGGTGTTGTTTTGTCTTTAGCTACTTTTACCCGCCCTGTAATGGCTGCGTCTTTTGCAGTATCAATAGAAGACCCAACCTTACAAACTGCAAATTACTCAAATCTTGTTAATGCTCGTGTACAAAATTTTGATGCTTCAACACTAACAACAGGTTACAGTGCAACAGGCTTTACATGGGCTGATGGAACAACAAATGTTGGTAGTTATACGAATACTCTGATTGTGGATAAGGACCAATATGGTGGTGCTGGTGGAACAGGTAAATATTTTGATGTAGATACGAGCAGATCGGGTGGTAAGCAAACGGTTTCTACCTTAAATTTAACAACCGCACAAAGTTACTTTGGACTTTGGTGGTCTGCGGGAGATGCTAATAACAAACTTACATTTCTTTCACAAGGTCAGGTTGTACAAAGTGTGACCACTGCTGATGTGGTTAATTATATCGCAAAGCTACCAAATAAAGCCAGCTATTACGGTAATCCTAATTCGCCAAATCAAAATACTGGAGAACCCTATGCTTTCATCAACTTCTACGATGTTGGCGGAACTTTTGATCAGATTCAATTCACCAATATTGGCGCAAGTGGTTTTGAATCAGATAACCACACAGTCGCCACTGGCTATAAGAGTATCACCGGTAATGTAGTTATTAAAGCAGTTCCTGAGTCTTCTTCTGTATTAGGAGTTTTTGTAATTGGTTTTGTGGGTGCTACTTCAGTTCTGACTCGTCAAGTCAAGAAAAAGTCAGCTTTACAATTCTCATAGCAAATACTACATCAGTAAGAAAAAATCAAGGGTTTGGGCTGGGCATTGGTCATCGGGCACTTGTACTGAGCTTGTCCTCTTGGTAGTCGTAAAGCCTGCGGCATAGCTACGCTTAGGGCGCAGCCTCTTCAAGAGTTGGGCGTAGTCGTAAAGCCTGCGGCATAGCTACGCTTAGGGCGCAGCCTCTTCAAGAGTTGGGCGTAGTCGTAAAGCCTGCGGCATAGCTACGCTTAGGG
>NZ_JBALFV010000115.1:0-34436 GCF_036916735.1 Nostoc sp. | reverse complement strand
ACTTTGCTTTTAGGCGACAAACGTCTTGAGCCGGAAACAGCTTATGCACTGGCTCAAATTATCAAAGCAACTTATCGTTATTTGTTAGAGTGAAAAACATAATTTTGAGCGACTTTCCAATAGCGTGAGAACCGTTCGAGGTCAACATAGCCATCATAGTCAAAAAATGGTTCTACTTCTAGCACTTGGACTGCCATAAAATCCTCTATTTGATTGCAGATATTATCAAATCGGGGACTCGGACTGTTAGCTGTGACGACTAAATTTGCATCATGTTCTTTAGCAAAAGCTAGAATTTCTTGTGCCACATCGCCACGACGGATAACAACAGGTAACTCTAGCAAGCATTCGTAAATAAAAGCGATGCGTTTGAGACTCAGTTGCCATTCCTCTATCAAAGCCTCGTCCCAAACCCAGATAGCTGGCGCATCTGGGTATTTTTCTAGTCCGGGGTTGTATGGACTGAGGCAGTCTCCATGTATCCAAACAATTGGTTTATTCATCTTTTACCTTTCTTTTTGCGCTGCCAACTTTGGCTATTGGCTTGTTTGCTAAATTCCCCTTTAGGAAAAAGTCGCTGTTCTAATTCTTCATAGCTGCCTTCAAAATCACAATGACCGTAAAGCGGACATTTCTGGCAATAAATCCCTTTGGTGTAGCGTTCTAAATTCTCACGATTGAAAAAATATGGTTTCTGACTAAAGGTGCTGGCAACCCACTGCCATGACATATTATTGCTGGCAGGATCTCCATCTAAAAGGTGTTCGAGAAACCATTTGGCTCCTGCTTGCCAACGAATACGCTGCCAATGGATAATATAAGCTGCTAGCCACATTCGGGCGTGGTTATGTAGATAGCCAGTTTCTTTCAAGTCACGGCTAAAACTGTCGATGCAAACCCTACCTGTGGTTCCTTGTCTGATATCTTGCGGCAATTCGGGTGCATATTCAGCCACAGTATAACCAGTTTTGTACTCTTCCTGGTCTTTCCAGATTCCATCTCCTAACTTGACATATAACCGTTGCCAGTAGTCGCGCCAACCTAACTCATTAATTAATTTTGTAGCATCATTTTGGTGCTGTACTTGTTTAAGGACATAATCTCGAATTTCTCGCAAACTCAAAACGCCATAGCGGATGTAAGGCGAAAGTCGCGTCACCGCACCTGTAAAAAAATTACGTGTTTGCGCGTAGCTTACTGGGTCGATTTGTTGCAGTGCTTTTTGTGCAGCTTTGCGTCCCCCTACGGTTTGAGTGATGTGGTCATCGCGTTGTGCCGCATTTGGGAATTGTTCGCGCAGGTAGGCTACCAACTGATCACGGTTGGTAAATTCGCGTTGCATATCTTTAGACATGTGAACTTTGAAGGGTGAGAATAGATAAACAAAAATACTTGTAGGTTAAGTCATTATTATCGCGGATAAATATAAGCGTACACCGGAAGGGTTGCCGCAGGCATCCCTCTCAACCTAATGGGAGAACTTTAATGTGTATGATTTGTCTATAAATTTATTGCCGAAGTTGGCTTCTGATCAAGAGTTGTTCTGCACTAAGCAAGATAATTGGTAACCCTAAAGATACTTTCATGAGGGCTTCCGTGGCCCAATTGTAATACAGCAGATTGGAGAGGGATGTAACGAGCGTCAATGCAATTACAAGCCAGGGTGCGATCGCGATCAAATTCTGTTTCCAAGCTGCCTGTTGGTGCAGTCTAGCTTGGCTTTGGCGTGCGGCTTGACGCCAAAACCTAAAGGTACTGAGTACAGTGAAAATATATGACAGTCCGGCGTTGACTAGCAGAATTGCTTTCAGGTCTGGAGTTATGTCACGATACTGAAGCGCGATCGCCATTAGACAAACTCCTGTTGCTAGATACAGTAGCGTAAACAGGGTAAATTGTCTCATCGTTTTCTCCTTGTGTCTAATCACAAATTGTTGGACGGAAATTTGTCAGACCACCTACTGTTTAAAAAAGAAAGATAGCACTCCATGTATCAAAGGTAATTTTTTATTATTTCATATAAGGGTGACAGTGTCATGACAAAATTATGACAATACTATGCCTAATTTAACACATTAAAACTAGTAGTGTGACACTGCTAATTTATATATCTGACGATAGAAGACTTGAGAACCAAGTTAAAGTTAGTTTTTTCTATGAAAATCAAATAAATTAAAAAATAGCAAAAGAAAATGAATGTACAACTTAAAAACTTATTAATACATTTAATGGCAACATCTCCTGATGATTCCTTAATTGATTGGCAATCTGAAAACCTTTTGAAGGTATTAATCTTTGTTTTTATATTTCTTCTAGCGATGGCAATAAATGCTATTAGTAGTAAAGTAGAACATGCAATTATATTCGCTTTGGTATGCACGCTTATTTCTGGAGCTTTTTTGATAGTTAAATAATCAGAAGTTTCAATGCAACTTCAACTGAAATAATTTAGAGCAGATTTCAAGTTGGTGAGGTACACAAGGTAAGTCTGTTACCTAGATATAAAGCGTATTTTACTCCTGAATTCTGAATTATGCTGTATTTAAAGTTTGCATCTGTAATAGGGAAAGAGATAAAACAATAATTTTAGACACTAATGAAAAACTCCATACCCTTATGGGTGGAGTTTTTGGGCATGAGGAATGGGGCATAGGTAAGATTGTACCGCCACTATGCCCAATGCCCCAAGCAACGGGGCGACTATTCTTCTACACCTACTCAAGGGAATTGAGTTTACTATCACTTTCAATAAATAATAACAATCGCTCAATCTATAGGATTCATATTTGATTGCGTGAAAAAAATTCAGTACACCTTTATTCCTTCTTCCCAGCAATGCACTGAGTTTCGACCTGCAAAAATCGAGTTTCGGCTACGCGGTAATCGAGTTTCGGCTACGCGGTAATCGAGCGGAGTCGAGATTCAACTACCGCTAGTCGTTGTGTCCCAAGTATTGAGTCTCTACGAGTAATTCACCGAATCAAATTGCATTGCTATATGTACAATAGGACTTACGCAAACTCTACAATTCTTGGCGTTCTTGGTGGTTCGATAAATTAAGCTTTTTAGCACTTTTTGCGTAAGTCCTATACAATTCTAAAGCGATGTCTATGACGAGCTACGCTTATGCAATCTCTCACACTCCTATCATGAGCAATATTCCCCAAGTCGGACAACCAGCGCCAGATTTCTCCACCCCTGACCAAAATGGCAATTCAGTCACTCTCGACGACTTCAGCAGTCAGTGGATTGTCCTTTACTTCTACCCAAAAAATGACACACCTGGCTGTACCACCGAAGCGAAAGATTTTACCGAGTTGTATCAAGACTTCAGCAAACTAGGAGCGAAAATCTTAGGCGTTAGTCCAGATTTGGGTAAATCCCATTGTAAATTCATCAGCAAACATAACTTGTCAATCACTCTCTTGAGTGACCCAGAACATATTTTGACAGAAGCCTACGGCGCTTGGCGCTTAAAAAAATTTATGGGCAAAGAATATATGGGTGTTGCTCGGTCAACCTTTCTAATTTCACCTGATAAAATTATTGTCTATGCTTGGTCGAATGTGAAAACCAAAGGTCATGCTCTGGCAGTTTTAACTAAATTACAGGAATTAATAGCCACATAATGTGACTAAATGCAAGTATAGTTAGAGTAATGCTACGTGAAATTGCTCTAAAAACTGCCAGCGTGATGATTGAAGCGAGGAATTAAACTGTTAGCAATTTTAAATAAACATGATTCAAGTTATCCAAGTCCCAAATGTCACTCTTGCCTACTTGAAAGAAAAATTTGCTCTATTAATGTACGCTTATTGGATAGATTCACTTTATATAGACGCAAAAATGATAATTAATTTTTGAATAGATTAAAATAAATAAATCAAGTTAGAAGTTAATTATTTTTGTTATTCTTATCTAAGTTAATACTGAAATAATACCATAATAATTATATTGCATCTTTTAAATTAATTATGGTTCAATTTCTCCAAGCACAAAATGTCGGGCTTGCCTATTTAGAGGAAAAATTTAGTCTACAGCTAGCGCAAGATGAGGCATTCTTCACAGAATGGTTTGAAAATTTACCGGAAGTGACAGATTTAGAAAAGCCAGATTTAGACAAAATAAAATTTCATTTTCTCCGTTTAGTCAAGCGTCCTCCTTTGTCAGAAGAAACGGTGAAATTAGTAGTTTTATCTCTTTTACTCAATTTAGCTGGATTTTATGATGAGCCTTTTTACATGAGAGGCGAGCAATCAATAGAGATTTCTGCGGAGGATGAAGGAGAAGTTATTAGAGGTAGAATTGATTTTTTAGTTATTCAAGAACAATTCTGGTTGTTAGTAATCGAATCTAAAAGGTCTAGCTTTTCTCTTTTAGAAGCTGTACCTCAAGCACTTGTTTATATGTTGGCTAATCCTAGTCAAGACAAACCTACTTTTGGATTAGTAACCAATGGTAGTGATTTTATTTTCCTGAAAATTACCACAGAAAATCAGCCAAAGTATGCTATTTCTGACCGATTTACACTTTTGAAACGAAAAAGTGAACTGTATCGTATCAGGTTCTAAGTATATTAAAAAAATTGAGTCAAATTTTGAGTTAATAATTATGTCTATTCGTCCTATATATCTTGATTGTCACGCTACTACAGCCGTAGATGAACGGGTATTAGCAGCAATGCTCCCATACTTCACAGAAAACTTTGGTAACCCATCTAGTATCGGTCATGTTTATGGTTGGGAAGCAGAAGCTGCTGTTAAGCAAACGCGAGAGATTTTAGCAGCAGCAATTAACGCCACTCCCGAAGAAATTGTTTTTACCAGTGGGGCAACAGAAGCGAATAATTTAGCTATTAAAGGTGTTGCTGAAGCTTATTTTAAAAAAGGTCAGCATATTATTACTGTTGCTACTGAACATAGTGCAGTTATTGACCCTTGTAATTATTTAAAAACTCTCGGTTTTGAAATTACTATTCTGCCTGTTCAACAAGATGGATTGATTGATTTAACTGAGTTAAAAAAAGCTTTCCGTCCTGAGACGATTTTGGTATCGGTGATGGCTGCAAATAACGAAATTGGGGTGTTGCAACCATTGGCAGAAATTGGGGAAATGTGTCATGAGCGCAATATCATATTCCATACTGATGCAGCCCAAGCTATTGGTAAAATTCCCTTAGATGTGCAAGCGATGAAAATTGACTTGATGTCGTTAACCGCACACAAAGTATATGGGCCAAAGGGCATTGGGGCGCTGTACGTCCGCAGGCGCAACCCTAGAGCGCAACTAGCTCCCCAGCAGCACGGCGGCGGACATGAACGGGGGATGCGGTCTGGGACATTGTATACACCGCAAATTGTCGGCTTTGGGAAAGCTGTAGAAATCGCTTTGATAGAACAAGCAACAGAAACCCAACGTCTCACCCAGTTAAGGCAAAGCTTGTGGAAACAGCTTTCCCAAGTTGAAGGAATTCATCTCAACGGACACCCTCAAGAGCGATTGGCGGGAAACTTGAATATCAGCGTTGAGGGGGTAGATGGAGCCGCACTTTTACTAGGATTGCAACCAGTGATGGCGATTTCTTCTGGTTCTGCTTGCTCATCAGCAAGTACTGCACCCTCCCATGTTCTCACAGCACTGGGACATTCAGAAAAGCTAGCTTATGCCTCAGTGCGGTTTGGGATTGGCCGGTTTAATACCCAAGAGGAAATTGATATTGTGGCGAAACATGCGATCGCCACCATTCAAAGTTTACGTAAGACCTCCTTTATGGATTCTCGCCCAGGAAAGCACCAATCTGATCTAGCTCGTGCTGATTGAGGCGAAATTCCCCAGCACCGATGATTCCTTCCACCTGCTTGGGATTGCGTCCGCCAACGATCGCCCCTGTCAACGCCGGATTGTTTAAAGTCCAAGCGATCGCCACTTCACCGGGGGAGCGATCGTGTTGTTGACCAATATGCTGCAATAACTCCACTAACTTCAGGTTACGAGATAGACGTGGCTCTTGAAATTCACTATTATTCTTGCGCCAATCATTATCTGGGAAATTAGCAACCCGCTCAGGTGTCATCTTTCCTGTAAGTAAGCCAGATTGCATTGGTGAATAAACAATCACACCTATGTTGTTTTCCTTACAAAAAGGTAGAATCTCCTTTTCGACATCGGGCTTAACCAGTGAATAAGGCGGCTGCAATGAGGTAACTGGTGCAATCTCCTGGGCACGTTTTAACTGTTCTACATTGAAGTTAGAAACCCCGATATTGCGAACCTTACCCTCATCCTTGAGCTTGGCCAGAGTCGTCCAGCCTTCCTCAACTTCTGAGTCAGGGTTGGGCCAGTGAATCTGGTAGAGATCGATAGTTTCAATGTCGAGTCGGCGCAGACTAGCTTCAACCTCCCGCCGCAGAGAATCCGCCTTCAGGCTGTTACCAATTTTGCCCTTTTCATCCCAAATCAATGAGCATTTAGTAAAAACGTAAGGACGATTAGATCGACCTTTGAGCGCCTTAGCAACAACTTCCTCGGAATGCCCCAGACCATAGACAGCTGCGGTGTCAATCCAATTAACGCCGAGGTCGAGAGCGTGATTGATCGCTTCAATCGATTCCTGGTCATCCTGCGCTCCCCAACCAAAAGCCCACCCACCTCCACCGATCGCCCAGGCTCCAAAGCCAATTGGGGTAATGTGAAGCTCCGAATTCCCGAGCTGTTTGGTTTGCATATCTATGTTTCTCCAAGAATTTTTGAGTCAATTGCTAGTTTAGGTGGCAAATATTTTCTCAACCGCTATCTGAAGTATGAATTACTACTAGCGAAAACACGACAGCGAATCAATACTTATGTAGGATGAATGTTGTGTTGACACATACTACTTATACATTAGTACAGCACAGTGTAAATTCAGCTACTATCTCAATTAACAAAACGAGTGGCTCAACCCCCTTGTCTTCCGGCACAGTGTACTAGACTTGCTCGAAGATAGTAACAGTTCTGAGCGTTTATCAAAATAGATAAGTAATATGTCAGAAGATTTAAAAGGCAAAGTTGCGCTAATCACTGGTGCAAACAAAGGTATTGGGTATGAGATTGCACGCCAACTAGGTTCTAGAGGCGCTACAGTTTTTATTGGTGCAAGAGATATCAAACGTGGTGAAGAAGCGGCGAATAAACTTCGTTTAAATGAGATCGATGCCCGATCAGTTCAACTTGATGTCACCGACCAAAAAACAATCGATTCTGCGGGTAAACAAATTGAGAGCGAATTCCAAAAACTTGACATCCTTGTAAACAATGCTGGGATAATAAGTGATGGCGATCGCCTTCCACCCAGTCAAGTTGATCTTGAAACACTGCGACACACCTACGAGACAAATGTATTTGGAGTTTTTGCAGTTACAAAAACGCTGTTGCCACTCTTAAAGAAGTCAAAAGCAGGGCGAATAGTTAATTTATCAAGTGGTTTAGGTTCTCTGACTCTAAACTCTGACCCAAATTATGAGTTTGCTGATTTTAAGTATCTTGCATATAACTCATCAAAGACAGCAGTAAATGCGATCGCAGTTCTGTTGGCTGCTGAACTTAAAGATACCGCGATTAAAATCAATGCTGCTGATCCTGGTTTTACAGCAACTGACATTAATCAACACCAAGGATACCGCACTGTTGAGCAGGGAGCGATCGCAGCAGTGAGACTTGCCACTCTACCTGATGATGGTTCTAGCGGAGGGTTTTTTGATGAGAATGGCGTGGTTCCTTGGTAGGAATTAGAGGACATTGGGTAGAAGCAAGGGGAAGTAAAAACTTAAACGTTGAGCCTCAGAAGGTGAACATTGAGCCTCAGAAGGTGAACGTCGAGCCTCAGAAGGTCAACATTGAGCCTTAGAAGGTCAACATTGAGCCTTAGAAGGTGAACATTGAGCCTCAGAAGGTGAACATTGAGCCTCAGAAGGTCAACGTTGAACCTCAGAAGGTCAACATTCAAATTTTAATAGACATAAAAGTGAAAAAGAATGTAGAGACGTAGCAATGCTACGTCTCTACAAGGTTCTAGATAACGCATATTTAATTTCTGGAGATGTTTAATAGGGATTTGAATCAATTCGTCCCCTTTTGACACTCCTGAGATAGTACCCAGAGGTTGGTCTGTTTCTCAAGTTAAAGGTGTTGCCACTGCGAACTTTCCAAATTTTGTAATTGGAAAAAGTCAAAGGCGTTCGGGGTTCGCATACTTCCGGTATATGATTGCCAAGTACAAAGTACGCGTCACCCCTACCCATAACTTTCACCAAACCGTTTTTATCTATAAGAACCGATGTACTTTCACTAACCGCTATGCCTAAAACACTGCTAGCTACACCGTCCTTAATTTGACGGGCAATGAAAGCCATAATTCGACCCATTCTTCGCCGCCTGTCGAAGTGCGTATCTACGATGGTTCCCTTCAAATTACTCCAATTGAAAAAATTGTAAGTAAAAGTAATGTCCCGGTAGGGATCTTCGAGTGCATCCCTAGTTTCAATGCCTTTTTCAGAAGAAGCACAAGCATCATAGACACAATCACTTTGGATCATCGCACCCGCACTGGTGCCACCAACACCACCTCCCTTAAGATAAACTGACTTAACAGCAGCCTCAAGCTTGGTATCTTTCCAGTTGCGGATGTATTGACATTGGTCGCCGCCAGCAAAGAAAATTACATCAGCATTTCTGACTTTTTCATAAATCTCAGCTTTGTTTGCTTCTTGTCTATTACGAATCAAAAGAGTTTCCACAGAGTTTACGCCCTTCATGGCATAAATTAGCCGATTGTAATCGTGATTACCATTCGTGCGGAGAACTACAACATTAACTTTAGTGCCAGAGTTACTACTTCCCCGAACTTGGTTGATCATCCACTGGATTGCATCTTCGACATCGGGGCCACCTCCACCTAAGCTAAGGACTGGGCCTGCTAAGGAGGGTCTAGCATCGTCAAAAGAGGCAGAGGGGGAATGACGGACATCGTTAACAGTGTCACCCAGGAAGTAGCGTTTCCAGCTTTCGATAAAACGGGTTATTAGGAAGGTTCCCATCTTCAACAACTTGATTCTTGTACTTTTCAAGCGCCTTGCTATGCTTGGGAATGCCTTTGTCATACTAAACTTTTCGAGCAAACTGCAATTATTGCTAGGCTATTACGCACTTTAATTGCTTATTTTTCCGGGAAATTCGTCCTTTGTCATTAGTCATTTATCAGTTGTCTTTTGTGAATAATCAATGACAAATGACAGTTTTAACGAAAAAATCTGCAACTTAAACGCGTACTAGCTTAACTTTGGCACTAGAGAGGGTAGAATTTCCAGCGTACAGGGTTTGTACTGTTTGTTAACTCAAAATAACGGGGAGTAATCATTTATTCTCTGCCTACTCTGCGAAAATCTCCATATTGCTTGTGTTGTTTATAGTGCAATACGCTTGGGTTAATGCTAGCACTCTTTGTCAAATGGCAAACTTATTTCTACTTAAAGATATATTGACAAAATTTACTCATTTTTAAATTGTTGGGAATGACCTAAAGAGAGATTTTCAAGATAAGTTCTCTCTTTCGGCAGATATGTTTTTACTGTTTATGTTGTAATAATGTTGCTATAAACTATAAAAGTAAATAAAAGTCAGTAGACCGAAAAGTTTTCCAAAAGCTTTACCAGTTATTCATTTATGCTTTGGAATACAATCCACCGAAATCATCTTGTAATCTGCCTTTGAAGAACTTTTGTTCTGGGTGAACTTCAGAGCGATCGCAACTGGCCATGATTCCCCCTCCAAAATCTGCGGCTGAAACCCTGATGATTTGGTCAATTTTCAAAACTTTTCGGTCTACTGAAAGTTAGAAAAACCAAAATTTTTGGATTTTTCATTACTTTTGTACCAATTTATTAGTTACGGCTTATGTGAGTTTGAGTCTGGAAAGGCATAAATATAGGTCAACATGGTTAAACATCTTGGCTAAACCACAGCCTGAAACCCTAGCAATAGCAAGGGCATTTTTGATTTACATAAGGTGTTAGTTAAATAAAAAATACAGGATTTTAATCTCATGAAAAAAATTTTTTTATGTCATAATTCGCACGACAAAAGTTTTGTAAAAAAAGTACATACATACATTAATAAAAAAAGTTATTTTCAGGCCTTAAGATTTGTTAAAGAGAATAAACAAACTTGGTTAGACGAGGATGAATTCAAGCCTGGAGATGAAATTAATCAAGAAATTAATCATCAAATTAATCAAACTAATTGCTGCGTCATTTTTTTAAGTGAATATGGAATAGGAAATTATCAAATACGTGAAATTTTAAAATTAAAAAATAGGTATGATTTTGATAAAAGTCAAGGAGTTCATAAATTTGATTTTAAAGTAATTCCAATCCTTATGCCTAACATTAAAGATGTTGATGAAGTTAAAATGCCAGATAATGAACAGATTAAAAATGTTATATATTCTTTAAAGGAGGAATTAAAGATTAAACAGGAAGAGATTAATGATGTATATATTCATAAAACAAAAAATGAAATTAAAGATTTTTTAAGAATATTTAGTTGGATACGAATAAATTCGTTGACTAAAACAATTACATTATTAATTGGACGTAGCGAGTTTTTAAGTAAATTAAAAAAACATATTCAATCTGATCTTGAACATAACCAAGTTGTCAATTCTTACAATTTTTTTCCAGTAGTTCTTGGAGGAATTACTGTTGCAGGAGTCACTTCATTATTATTTTTACTGGCCACAGCAACAAAACCACCAACAGATGACAATAAACCTTCAAATTTCCAATTACCTCCGAATTTCCAATTACTAATACCCCATGATCATACATATATTATGTTGGGTAATTTTTCTAATGGATTAGCAACTGTAAGAAAGAATGGAAAATCACTTTACATAAATAAAAATTTAGAGGAAACACCGACAATGAAAGAGAAAGATTTTGACGGTGCTCTTGATTTTTCTGCACCAGAGAATTTGGCATTAGCATGGATAAATGGACAAAATAGAGGCTATATTAACATAGACGGAAAATTTCAAATTCAACCAAAGTATGCACAATATATGGCAGGAAGCTTTTCTGAAGGTTTAGCCCACGTCTGTGAAGTCAGTACTTGTGCCTATATAAATAGTAAGGGCGATAAAGTTATAGAAAAAATATCAGATGCAGGTATAAAGAAAACATTTACAGGTGCAGGTCGATTTTCTGACGGTCTAGCACCAGTAAAAACCGATGGGAAGTGGACTTATATCGATGACAAAGGTAATGCTAAATTTCGTCCGCAATTTGACCTAGCTTACCCATTTTCTGAAGGTCTAGCACCAGTTAAATTGGGAGGACAATGGATGTACATTGATAAATATGGTACTGCTATTCCTACTATTTCTAAAGATTTCACAGAAATTACTTACTTTTCGGAAGGACTGGCTGCGGTAAAGAATAAAGATGATAAGTGGGGTTATATTGACAATCAAGGTAAGACTATCATTGAACCACAATTTGATGATGATTATTCTAAACGTCCAAACAAATATAGCTGTGATGCTACAGATGCAGAACAAGAGAGGCTAAGTAGATGTAAGTACTTAGATGATAGACGAAAGTTTTCAAATAGTCCACCATTAGCAGCTATATATAAAAATGGTAAGTGGGGTTATATTGACCGTCAAGGTAAGATTATCATTGAACCACAATTTGATACAGCTAATCCTTTTTCAGAAAAATTAGCTTCTGTATGTGGAGAAGAAAAACAAGTTAAAATGTGTGGCTATATAGCCTATCCATATCCATAGCAGTCTTATTTATTTGTTAGATAGTTTGTATTCATATTGTTTAGGACTATACACATAAAGCTATCTATCTACAATTAAAAGTGGTACTTTAGCAACTTCAGCTAATATTTCAACATATTCAACCAGAATGTGCCTGACTTGATTTAGTTCTGTTCTTAATTCTTGATTTTTATCCCATAATTTTTCATGTTCAACTAACGACATATCTTGAGTTTTTTTACTTTCATAATCTAATAGTAAAGGATGCCATTTCGCTAAAACAGGGCGTAAAACTGTGTTGAGAACTGCTATTGCTAAATAACCGAAAGATATTGAGCTTTCATCTTTAAAACGAGCGATAGAAGCACCAAATTTTTTCAATATCTCTCTAGTAGTAGCAAAAATTGAATAAAGAGAAGACAAGGCTTCTCGCAGCAAACCTTCATCAGATTTTAGCTGTACAATAGATATACGTGTTATTAATTCTACATAAAGTTCCCAAGCTGCTTTCTCATCGTTTTCATCAGGCTGCCAGGAACCTTCTATTTCGCCTATAAAAGGTAACTTAATTTTAACCTTGATATTTTTACTAATAGGCATAATATTTTTTTACTCTTTTGTTTATTTATTTATCATATCATGTCCGGTAGTGTACCCATAATAAAATGAATGAGTAGTCTTTCTCTAACAAGCATTCAAAGTGCGATAAATTCTTAGGCGTTGTTTAGAGTCAGCAACTAATAATTAAGGAATAAAGTTAATTATATAGTGCGAGTACCTTACAAAGATGGCACAACGGAGGATTAGCGTAAGTAGTGCCTGCCGACCACATTAAGCTACAAAGTAGATTGTAAGCAAGCAAATAAACATAAATTTATTTGCGTACCATTGAGTGTGTTTTACATTGTCGAACATTCATAACCAAGGTAGTTTTCAGATGTTTGAAATCCAGTTCAACATCCCAACGTTTACCGTAAACTCAAAAAATTTAGAGAGTAGAATATTGAAATCTGCTATATATCTAACGAGCAATTCTGTGCGCTTACGATCGCTCAAAAAATAATAACGCTCTTTCATCACTCTGGTCAAATAAAAATTTCAGCCAACTTATAAACAAGGCACAGAAATAGGGTTTGGAGCTTTATTTTCTAACATTATGGCTAAAATCATTTATTTTGACTAGAAAGTCTTGTGTAGTAAAAATTAGTGTTTTATTCTCTGGTGAGAGTGATGAAAGAGCTTTATCTTTTTAAATAAAATTTTAACTCCCCAACTTTTTGAAGAAGTCAGGGATCTATGTTTACCAGGCAATTTGCGATCGCTCTTGTACAACTCGCTGATATACTTCTTCAGTTTGCTTGGCTAATTTCGGCCAGCTAAAGCGTCGCTTTAAATCTTCATAAGCGTTATCCACCAGCCATTGCCGATAACCTGGATTTTTCAAAACCTCTAAAATTCCCCAAGCTAAAGAATCGGCATTATTCACCCATGTCACAATGCCTGTTTTGGTATGTTGCACTACTTCTGGGAAACCACCAGTATCAGAAACTACTACAGGAACACGAGAAGCAAAGCTTTCTAAAGCCACAATCCCAAAAGGTTCGTAAAGACTAGGAAACACTGCACAGTCAGCCACAGTTTGGAATCTATCTAAGTATCTATCAGAGAGAAAACCTGTAAAATAACAATTATGCCAAATTCCCAAATCCCAGGCTTGGCGCTTGAGATGGTCAGTATTGCCGCCACCAACAATGACAAATTTAACATTACCTCCCATTTGGGAAAGGATTTTGGGTGCGGCATTGAGCAATATAGGTACACCCTTTTCGTAAGTCATGCGACCGAGATAATAAACGATTTTCTCATCGTCTGTGGCGAATTGGCGGCGAAAATTTACAGCGTGAAAATCTACGTGATGCTGTTTCTTTTCGGCTCGGATACCGTTATAAATGACATCGATTTTGTCCCAAGGACTGTATAGCGATCGCTCTACTTCTTGGCGCATATAGTCGCTACAAACAATAATCCGCCAAGCATTGAAAGCTAGCAAGTTTTCTTTGCCATAAATATAGTTTTGGATATCTGTGTGAATACCGTTATAGCGCCCGTATTCTGTAGCGTGAATTGTGGCAATTAGCGGGATTTTAAAATTATGCTTGAGGGCGATCGCAGCATCTCCTACTAACCAATCATGGGCATGAATTAAATCAAAAGGCCCTTCCTCTAAAATCAACTTACCACCGTGATCTCCCATACTCAGGTTGAGATTGACTACCCAGTGGAAAAAATCGTTACTATGTCCCACTGGCACTCGATGCACCTTTACTCCCTCAACCACCTCATACATCGACGCCTGACCAAACTCCGCCGTAATCAGGTGAACTTCATGTCCTAGCTTTACCAGTTCCGGGTACAACTCCGCTACATGCCGTGCAATTCCCCCAACAATTCTCGGCGGAAACTCCCAACTCAGTACCAGTATCTTCATTTACCAGATTCCCCGACACTTTACAAATATCTAAAAAATTACATTTACTTAAAAATACAAGGGTGGCAAATGCAATGAGTATGTTTACTAAAATTTTTAGATTTTTTAACAGTTATTTTGTTAAAGCTTATCAAAGGTTATTAACTACAGGCTAGCGATAAGAAGCAAGGTGTAAACAACGCCCGTAATTTGTTCTACTGTAATTAAAATTAACGGATATTGAAGAAGAATTTAGAAGTCAGAAGAACAAAACTGTGGTGGGGGACTAAAAAGCTCACATTCAAATCTTCGCGGACTTGCTATCGTTGCGCTATCTGCCACTCAGACTCAAATTCATTCTGACTCCTGAATTCTATTAACTTTGATCCAAGCGCAGTACTGCCATAAAGGCTTCCTGCGGTACATCCACAGTACCCACAGATTTCATCCGCTTTTTACCTTTTGCTTGCTTCTGTAATAATTTTTTCTTCCGGCTGATGTCACCACCGTAGCACTTGGCTAGCACATCTTTCCGCAAAGCAGGGATGTGTTCGCTGGCAATAACTTTACTGCCAATAGATGCCTGAATTGGCACTTTAAATTGATGGCGGGGAATTAGTTCCTTGAGTTTTTCTGCCATTGCCCGCCCGACGTTGTAAGCTTTATCTCGATGCACAATCATCGCCAAGGAATCCACAGGATCGCCGTTAATCATAATATCCAGCTTCACCAGAGGATTTTCACGGTAGCCAATGAGGTGATATTCCATACTAGCGTAACCGCGCGATCGCGACTTCATTTGATCAAAAAAGTCAGTCACAACTTCTGCTAAGGGTAGCTCATACGTAAGTGTGGTTCGTCCTTGGGTGAGATATTTCATATCTTTGAAGATGCCACGGCGGTTTTGTGACAACTCCATCAAGCTGCCGACATAAGTTTCCGGGGTAATCATCTCTACTTGGACGTAGGGTTCTTCAATTTTTTGGCGATCATTGGGAGAAGGTAAGCGGCTAGGATTATCAACGTACAGTTCCTCACCTTTGACGGTAATTACCTTATAAACCACCGAGGGGGCTGTAATGATTAAATCTAAGTTATACTCCCGCTCTAAGCGTTCCTGAACAATTTCCATGTGCAGTAAGCCCAAGAATCCGCAACGGAAGCCAAACCCCATCGCGCTTGAAGTTTCTGGTTCGTAATGTAGCGCTGCATCGTTGAGTTCGAGCTTTTCCAAGGCTTCCCGCAAATCTTCAAATTGGTCTGCATCAATGGGGAACATCCCGCAAAAAACCATTGGGTTTGCTTCTGCGTAACCTGGTAAGGGTGACTCTGCTTTTGCCTTACTGAGGGTAATTGTGTCTCCTACCCGTGCATCAGCTACGGCCTTAATTGCTGCTCCCAAATAGCCTACTTCGCCAGCGTGCAGTTCATCAACTTGCTTTTGAGTGGGAGAAAGAACGCCTAGCTCATCAATTTCAAATTCTTTACCAGATGCCATTAAATGGATGCGATCGCCTTTTTTCACTGTGCCATCCATCACCCGGAAATACACAATTACTCCCCGGTAGCTGTCGTAATAGCTATCAAATATTAACGCTCGTAAGCGTTCATTTATGGTATTGGGCGGTGGTGGTATCCGCTCCACAACTGCTTCTAAAATCTCATCAATACCAATTCCTTCTTTAGCAGAAGCAAGAATCGCACCACTGCAATCTAGACCGATAATTTCTTCAATTTCGCCAATTACTCGTTCTGGTTCAGCCCCAGGCAAATCGATTTTATTCAAAACCGGAATAATTTCCAGGTTATTCTCTAACGCTAAATATACATTTGCCAAAGTTTGCGCCTCTACACCTTGGGACGCATCTACTACCAATAGCGCTCCTTCACAAGCAACAAGAGAACGGGAGACTTCATAAGAGAAATCCACATGTCCCGGAGTATCAATTAAGTTCAGCACATACTGCTGACCATCCTTAGCGGTGTAATTCATCCGGGCAGCTTGCAGCTTAATTGTAATGCCGCGCTCCCGTTCCAAATCCATATTGTCGAGAAACTGTTCCTTCATCTGTCGGTCTTCAACAGTGCCAGTAGCTTGTAGCAAGCGATCGGCGAGGGTTGATTTCCCGTGGTCGATGTGAGCAATAATACAAAAATTGCGAATGCGAACTGCGGGAACGTCAGTCATATACTATCTTTGCCTTAGCAGCAACCAAAGTTAAAAGAGCAATTTACTTCATGTATTTTAATGCTTTCTTAGCCAAGACGCTGCTAGCTTTTAGTGCTGAGTGCTGAGTTAGGAGTTAGGAGTTAGGAGTTAAAAGTTATTATTCTTCCCCTGCCCCCTGCCCCCTGCTCCCCTGCCCCTGCCCCCTGCCCCCTGCCCCTCTTCACTCCATCTTTAATTTTCGATCTAAATAGGTGGACTTTTAAGAATATTATGAAAGTCTATTTGTCGCTGCTAGTATTCAACAGCTAGGAGCGTACAATAAATGTAAATAAGTACATGTAGGGATTGTAGACAATTACCACCCGTAATTACCTATAATCACTGATTTATCGGCACAATTTCTAAAGTCATTGTCTAGTCAGTTATGTGAAAAAAGCGATTTGAAACTTAAAGCTGTTACTTTGGTGCTATTTCGGGGAACTATGTAAATGTCCCATTGAAGATTTTTCAGTGAATTAGCCCAAATTATGAGTATAACTACTTTACAAAGCTTTAGACAAAACCAATTCAGAATATATCAAATCTATGAATATGCAAGAGAAAACTACCGATGCGGAAAATACACGAGCCGATAAGGTAGAAATTGCTCTCCGCCTGGACTCCGAGCTACTAGAGCAAATTCAGCATCTCACCAATGACCCAAGTAAAGTGATTGAGGTGGCGATTCGCCAGTGGTTACGGGGTGAAATCCTAAGAGATGACGAACTGACGCGTACCCCTTTGCGTAAACCTGTTCCTCCTCGGGGTGAATGGAATGATTGACGCTATTAATCAGCTGTCAATGGAACTTAAAAAGTGAAGTTTGCCAATTTGGATTTCAGATCGCTAAGAAATACTCAATAAAAAACGAAAAAGCTGTAAGAATTTATGCAAAAATTTGAGCAGCTTTAGTAAAATTACGGTCGGATACCCTTTGTCTATCCAACTCAATTAATGACTATTACTGCCAATTCCCAATTATCAAATGTATTTTCCCAAAATCTGGAATCTATTACCAGTGAGACTGATGGCTCATTAGCAACTCTAGGAGCCGAGTTGGTGTATACGCAAGATAGGGCAGGGCGCTATCTGACCTTTTGTTGGCAGCATAGCGAACTCCTGGGGTTAAATACCGAAAAAATAGTTGATGAACTGAATCAGACCCAAACCTTTGCCCCGGTGGATAAGGTTACTTATTTGGAACTATTGCACCGAATTTTGACAAGTTTGGTGCCAGAAAGGTTTCAGTGTTGGTTTAGCTACCACCAGGAATTATTTGAGTTGGACTTGGTGATTAGTCCAATTATGCCGAGTTTGGGAACGACTGCCACTACAGTTTTAGTGATGGGACGCTTAATGCAGGCAACACTCAACAAAAAACAAGTGCCTGTGGCATCAAAAACGCCCAGACAAATAGAGTTAGCAATCCGGTCGCAGCAACACCAAAAACGGGTCAATCGCATTACCAAAAATATCCGCCGGACTTTGGATTTAGATATTATTTGGCAGCAAACAGTTGATAGTTTAGGGAAGGCACTGCGGCTAGAGCGCTGTATTATTTGTCCTTATCAGCCCTCTAGCTCAAAAGTGGAAGTGAAGGCTGAATATCACCAGGCAGTACTTAAATCAATGCTTGGCTTACAAATAGATATAGCTTCAGAGCCTGCCTTTACTCAAGCTTTGGCCACCCTAGAACCAGTTGTAATGGAAGTGCCTGGATACGCACAGTCTGGGCGGCAGAAAACTTTGGTAATTGCAACTTGCTATCAAGACCAGGCTAATGGATTGGTTGCCTTAAGTTGGCGGGATGAATGCTACACATTATCAGAATCAGAATTAGAACTGGCAAAAGAAGCAGCAGATCAATTGGGGACAGCGATCGCTCATGCTACTTTATATGAAGAATTAGAAGTAGCGCGTCAAAAAGCCGAAGAAGCTTCCCGCCTCAAAAGTGAGTTTCTGGCTAATGTATCCCATGAAATTCGGACTCCCCTCAACGGCATGATTGGCTTCTTGAAGCTGATTTTGGAAGGGATGGCAGATGACCCAGAAGAACAAAACCAGTTTTTGTCAGAAGCTCACCACTTATCGATACATCTGCTGAATATTATCAATGACATTTTGGACATCGCTAAAATCGAAGCTGGCAAAATGGAACTAACTTACGCTCCAGTCAAGCTAGATGAGCTATTCAATGATGTCGAAAATTTCATGCGTCCCCAAGCAGAAATGAGAAACCTCAGCTTCCAGATGCAAATGCCTCCTACCTCCGATGAAATTATTGTCCAAAGTAACTATCAACGGTTGCTACAAGTTATGCTCAATTTGGTAGGTAATGCCATCAAATTTACCCATGAGGGTGGTGTTACCGTCAGCGCCGATTTAGTACTCAAAAAGGCGAACTTTCAAGATCAGCAGTTTCCTGGCATGGTAAAAGTACGTGTAGCAGACACTGGTATTGGTGTTTCTTTAGACAAACAAGATAAACTCTTTCAATTATTCTCTCAGGTGGATGGTTCCCGTACTCGCCACTACGGCGGTACAGGTTTAGGATTGGCAATATCCCAAAAGCTAGTGGAGGCAATGGGCGGCGAGGTACATTTTTATAGTCTGGGCGAAGGACTTGGTTCAACAGTCACATTCACCGTGCCACTATATCAACAACCAGTTATGGTTTCATCTAATGATGGCGACTCAACAAACAGTGCTGAATGTTAGTCATTAGTCATTAATCATTTGGAAGATTAGCAGTACTGGGTTTTGAGTTTTAAATTTTAAAGTTTTTTAGAAATTATTATTTAATAACCATATTAGGCACTTGTACTGAGCGTTGACGTAAAGCCTGCGGCATAGCTACCCTTAGGGCGCAGCCTCTGATAAAGAAATATGGAGTATTGGGAAAAAACTTTCCTTGTCCTCACCTTCTAGCGTTCTCTTCAGGACTTTAACCGCTAAAGTAGAGTAGGAGGGCTTGCACGAGAAATTGTTCAGCCAATCTAATCTCAAGTTGCTAAAATCAGCAGTGGTTTAGTCAAAAGTCATTAAAAACTGACACTTGACAATCTAGCGGCAATTAGATTTAGGATCGATTTCACAAAGCTGGAAAACAAAATTTTGGATAATGGTTAATGAGTAACCGCGCATAGGGCACAAAGATTATTATTATTCAATGCCCCATGCCCAATGCCCAATGCCCCATGCCCAATCCCCATCATTAACTTAGCAGGTCTAAAACTATGGAACTCACAATCGGCAACGTTGAAACAGTCTTAGATGAAATGCGCCCTTATCTCATGTCTGATGGCGGCAATGTGGAACTCGTAGAACTCGATGGACCTATTGTAAAACTGCGCCTGCAAGGTGCGTGTGGTTCTTGTCCCAGTTCTGCAATGACTCTGAGAATGGGTATTGAACGCCGCTTAAAGGAAATGATTCCTGAAATTGCAGAAATTGAACAAGTGGTGTAAAAGTTAGGAGTTAGGAGTTAGGAGTTATGAGTTTTGAATCAACTCCTAACTCCTTATTCTTAACTCCTAACTATTCCTATGTCCCATCCTCTTTACATCGCTTTTATCTGGCATCAACATCAGCCGCTGTACAAATCTCCTGGCAGCGGCGTTTCGCTATCTTCTAGTCAGCAGTACAGGCTTCCTTGGGTACGTTTGCATGGGACTAAAGATTATTTGGATTTGGTATTGCTCTTAGAGCGGTATCCTCAATTACACCAGACGGTGAATTTAGTTCCATCGCTGATATTGCAATTAGAAGATTATATTGCTGGCACTGCTTTTGACCCTTACCTCACAGCCAGCTTAACACCGGATGAACAACTCACCCAGCAACAGCGCGAATTTATCATCCAACACTTTTTCGATGCCAATCACCATACTCTGATTGACCCTCATCCCCGTTATGCCGAGTTGTACGAGCAAAGGCAGGATAAGGGGCAAGCTTGGTGTTTAGCAAATTGGGAATTGCCAGATTATGGCGATTTGCTAGCTTGGCACAATTTGGTTTGGATCGATCCTCTGTTTTGGGATGACCCGGAAATTGCTACTTGGTTAAAACAGGGCCGGAATTATACTTTAAGTGATCGCCAGCGCATTTATTCCAAACAGCGAGAAATCCTCAGCCGCATTATTCCCCAACATCGAAAAATGCAGGAGGCGGGGCAGCTAGAAGTTACCACCACGCCTTACACTCACCCGATTTTACCCTTGCTAGCTGATACTAACTCTGCCCGGGTAGCCGTGCCAAATATGACATTACCTAAGCAGCGTTTTCAATGGTCAGAAGATATTCCTCGTCATTTGCGGAAAGGTTGGAACTTTTATAAAGAACGCTTTGGACAGATACCTCGTGGTTTATGGCCTTCGGAACAATCAGTAAGTCCGGCAATACTTCCACATATTATTAACCAAGGCTTTAAGTGGATATGCTCAGATGAAGCCGTCTTGGGGTGGACACTGAAACACTTTTTTCATCGGGATGGGGCAGGGAATGTACAGCAACCAGAACTGTTGTATCAACCCTATCGCTTGCAAACCGCAGAGGGTGACTTGTCAATTGTATTTCGTGACCACAGATTATCAGATTTGATTGGCTTTACTTATAGTGCGATGCCAGCAAAAAAGGCAGCAGCAGATTTAGTGGGACATTTGCAAGCGATCGCTAAAATGCAAAGAGAAAGTCAAAGTGAGCAACCTTGGCTAGTTACCATCGCTTTGGATGGGGAGAATTGCTGGGAATTTTATCCCCAAGACGGCAAACCCTTCCTAGAAGCTTTATATCAAACCTTGAGCGATGAACCCCGCCTCAAACTCGTCACTGTCTCTGAATTTCTCGAAAAATTTCCAGCCACAGCCACCATTCCCGGAGGACAACTACATAGTGGTTCTTGGGTAGATGGCAGTTTCACCACTTGGATCGGCGATCCCGCCAAAAATCGTGCTTGGGATTATTTGACAGAAGCAAGGGAAATGCTGGCAAGTCATCCCGAAGCGACAGAAGAAAACAATCCAGAAGCATGGGAAGCGTTGTATGCCGCAGAGGGTTCAGACTGGTTTTGGTGGTTTGGTGCAGGACACTCGTCAAATCAGGATGCCATCTTTGATCAGTTGTTTCGAGAACACTTATTTGGTATTTACAAAGCATTAAATGAACCTGTACCGCCCTATCTCAAGCAACCAGTGGAAAACCACCAAGCACAGGCAAACCACACCCCACAAGGGTTTATTCATCCTGTTATCGATGGTAGGGGTGATGAACAAGATTGGGACAAAGCTGGACGCATAGAAATCGGCGGGGCGCGGGGGACGATGCACAACAGCAGTGTCATCCAGCGACTTTGGTATGGGGTGGATCACCTCAATTTCTATTTACGGCTGGACTTTAAAAGTGGCGCTGCACCGGGGCAAGATTTGCCAGCAGAGTTGAATTTGCTCTGGTTCTATCCAGAAAAAACAATGGTTAACAGCCCAGTTCCTTTGGCAGATTTACCAGATGCAGCCCCACTTAATTACCTTTTCCACCATCTTCTAGAAATTAATTTGCTGACGCAATCGATTCAGTTTCGGGAAGCTGGAGACAATTATCAATGGCATCCCCGTTTTAGTCGCGCTCAAGTAGCTTTAAATAGTTGTTTAGAGTTAGCAGTACCGTGGGCAGATTTGCAAGTTCCGCCAGATTATCCTTTGCGTCTGATTTTGGTGCTTGCAGATGAAGGGCGTTTTTGCAACTATTTGCCAGAAAATGCTTTGATTCCCATTGAGGTGCCTTAGAACTCAATAGGTTTGGTGTTATACCATTTTTTTACATCGAATTAAAAGACCTCTCCCTCTTCCAATACGGTTCGGTTAAGATCCCCCGCCTACGGCGACCCCCTTAAAAAGGCAGGGCTGTTTCATTCCCTAAAAGGCGCTGATTTACAAGCGTTTCAAGCAAAAAAATCAGGTGACTAAAAAATCTGATTGTGCAAGAAAATGGCGATGCCTTCTCTACGAGACGCTACGCGTAGCTTGCTTCTCCGTAGGAGTACGGCAAAGCTTTGCCAACGCACTTAAATTTACCGATTGAGGTGATAGTTTTTGTTTTTTCCACTCAAGCAAATTTCTGACTCATACTCTTGACAAAATCCTGCTTGAGATCGAATGAAACAGCCCTGCGTCATAAAGGACGCTTGCTCTGGGGCAAAGTACAAGCTCTGTCCCAGTCTCTCCCCTGCTCCCCTGTTTTTGGTGGTGACACGCCCTAGTTCTACAGAGATTTATTTTTGGTTTTTAAATTTTTAATAGAAAAGTAATGTTGATTTGGCAAAGATTCAGTAATATTACTGTTGCTAATGAATATTTGTCGTAGAATTAAAAACATTTCAGAGCAGATATTTTATGCTAATGGATCGCTTTTCTCAGAAAATAACGAATTCTCAAGAGAGCATTTCACAGCAAACTCTACTTGGCCAGATGTGTGGTTCCAAGAGGCTATTTGGCAATCGCTATGAAATATTGCAAATTTTGGGTCGAGGTGGATTTGGGATCACGTTTTTAGCCAAAAATGCTGTATTACCTGGGAATCCTCTGTGTGTTATTAAACAGCTTTGTCCAAAAGTGACTAATCCTCAAAGCTGGCAAAGGGCATGTAGGCGCTTTGAAAAAGAAGCAAGAACTTTGGGCCAACTCGGTAGTCATTCGCAAATCCCCATGCTATTGGACTACTTTCAGGCGAATGGAGAGTTTTTTTTAATCCAAGAATATGTGCCAGGTTTAACTTTAACACGAGAAGTACGGCAAACTGGGCCTAAAAGTGAAGCCTCAGTTAAACAGTTTTTGCAAGAATTATTACCTGTATTACAGTATCTTCATAAACATCGTGTAATTCATCGGGATATTAAGCCCCAGAATTTATTGCGGTGTGAGTATGATAGGCGAATAGTGCTGATTGATTTTGGGGCGGTGAAAGAGCTATTAACTGATGCTTGTGAAAACTCTCCTAATCAAGTTGCAAACACCAACTTTATCGGAACTAGGGGATTTGCACCACCAGAACAGTTTTCTCTACGTCCAGTTTATGCCAGTGATATTTATGCACTGGGTATAACTTGTATTTTTATGTTGACTGCTAAAAGTCCTTTAGAATTTGACTACGACGCAAATACTGGTGAAATATGCTGGCGAAAAGAGGTAAATATTAGCAACAGTTTCGCCCAGATTTTAGGAAAAATGGTAAAAATTTCGTTAAACGATCGGTTTAAAACTGCCGATGAAGTAATGAAAGCTTTAGGCCATGAAAGCTATTTGCCTGCTTTAGCTGACTGTCTAACTACCCAAAAATTAAATAATAAAAGTATTGCACAATACGGAAATTCCCACGAAATTCCTGATGTATATATACCACCTGTAGCTAGAACTGCAAATGCTATTCGGAAATGGAGAGCAAGAGCGAAGTAAAGAAGGTCGCAATTGCTTAAAGTATCAAATTAACAATTAATCATGGATGATTGAAAATATCAAAAATAAATTTAGTAAGTATTTTAACTACATTAAATAGTCATAATAGTTAATTAATCAGGGTTTATCTTTAATACTTAGTAAGTTATCGCTTGCCGATATACAAGCAAAATTACTAGGTTTAAAAGTTCCGAAAAAAATTTTATTCAATTTATTATATAATCTAGAGAATAATTAATCTTATGGCTCTCGTAGTTTTCCACAGATGAGGAAGACTGACTACTATTTACAAACGCTAACTATATTAAGTAATTCCCCAATCCCCAGAACAGGGTTTTCTACCACGAGTAAACGAGAGTCAATTTTCTTAAGGGAAAGTTCGGGGCAAACTTAGCTTAAGTTGTCATGCAGTCGCGCCTGTCAGATCATGATCTGCTGCTTAAATCCCGATTGCTCAAATCCCCTGAATCCCAATGGAAAGAAGTTTTGCCAAAGTTGTAGCACCCCATTGGTGTCACTTTTAAGAAATCGCTTTCGTGTCATCCGAGTCCTTTCAGATGAGGGGGGATTTGGCAGAACCTATCTATCAGAAGATGTAGATAAACTCAATGAACGTTGTGTTATCAAGCAATTAGCTCCAAAATTCCAAGGAACTTGGTCGCAAAAAAAGGCGATGGAGTTGTTTGCTGAAGAAGCACAGCGACTACAAGACCTTGGGGAACATCCCCAAATTCCGACTTTGCTTGCTTACTTTGAGCAAGATGGCTGCCTATATTTAGTGCAGCAGTTTATTAATGGAGAGAATTTATTAAAGGAGTTACAGCAGCGTAAGACTTATAACTCTAGAGAAATTCAATCTATTTTGCTAGATTTACTACCTATCCTCAAATTTATCCATGATCGCAAAGTTATTCATCGAGATATCAAGCCAGAAAATATTATCCGCAATAAAAGTGATGGGCGATTAAGTCTGATTGATTTTGGTTCCTCAAAGCAATTCACTGTCAAAGTTCAGCAAAAATCTGGTACATCTATCGGTTCACATGGTTATTCACCCTTGGAACAGATTAGAGATGGTAAAGCTTTCCCCGCCAGTGACTTGTTCGGTTTGGGAGCTACCTGCTTTCATCTACTAACGGGAAATTCCCCCTTTCAGTTGTGGATGGAATCTGGGTACGCCTGGGTAAATAATTGGCGGGAATATTTGCGGAGTCCATTAAATTCTGAGTTGGATTTTGTCATCGACAAGCTTTTGAAAAAAGATATCCATGAACGTTACCAGTCAGCCGATGAAGTTCTCAGAGACTTGAGTCCAAAACAACTCCTTGCATTACCACCAGCCGGGAAATCCTCTGGAAAAATACCACCAACGAAAGCACCAGATTTACCAAAAAGTTATCCCTTACTGAGAATTTTAATCTTGATAAGTGCTTTGATTCTATTATTTGGATTCCAAGAATCTTGGTATAAATATTTTCGCCGGATTCAGACCAGTTTGGTTTCTCGGCTGACTCAACATAATAATTCTGGCAAAGATGAAGCGTTTTTAAGTCAACCGCTAAAGATTACTTTGGGTAAGGTTTCCTTAGCTAACACTTTGCAAGGACATGAAAACTCGGTTTTATCTGTTGCTATTAGCCCCGATGGCAAAACCATTGCCAGCAGTGGGAGTGACCGCACAATCAAACTTTGGAATCTCGCAACAGGTAAACAAATCTCTTCACTCGACGGGCATTCTCAGCAGATAAATGTGGTAGCGATCAGTCCAGATGGCAAAACTCTGGTTAGTGGTAGTGATGACAACACCATCAAAGTCTGGAATCTAGTAAAGCGAAAGCAAATTCGCACTCTTACAGGGCATTCTGATTCAGTTCATGCTTTAGCCATCAGTGCTGATAGCGAGACTCTGGTTAGTGGTAGTGATGACAACACCATCAAAATCTGGGATTTAGCAACAGGAGAGCAAATTCGGACACTCACAGGGCATACATTCTGGGTGCGATCGCTAGCTATTAGCCCTAATGGCGTGATTCTTGCCAGTGGCAGTTTTGACAAGACTATCAAAATCTGGAATCTGACAAAAGGTTACTCAATCCGCACACTGGAGGGAAATTACCAAACAGTAACAGCTGTGGCTATAAGCCCAGATGGTAAAACTTTAGCCAGTGCTAGCCGCGATGTCTACGACGGGCTACGCCTACGCACCATCAAACTTTGGAATCTAGCTACAGGAAAAGAAATTCGCACCCTAATGGGACATGCCAATACAGTCACATCCGTAGCTTTTAGCGCCGATGGCAAAATTATTGCTAGTGGTAGCCGCGATCACACCATCAAACTCTGGAATTCAGCTACAGGAGAAGAAATTTTAACATTGAGGGGGCATAGCAACACTGTGACATCTATAACCTTTAGTCCTGATGGCAAGACCCTTGTCAGTGGTAGTGAAGATAATACTATTAAAATTTGGCAATTGTCTCAGTGATAAGAAATTATAGCGGTTTTTATTCAGATGCAATACAACATTTTTCAATAGTTTGCAGCAGAAAAATACAGGCTGACAATTTTATGCGATCGCGGCAGAAATATTGCCTTCAATTATCGGCATCTGTCACCCTCTAAATTTATTTATAAGGATTATTAATTTTGACTTTTGACTTCCCTAAAGGGGCTGGCTTCAATATTGCATAATTTACCATACTTAGGAATATAACCTACCAAAATGCTTATTTACTCAATCGCTAATGCACCTTTAAGCTGATTTAGATTTGCAGCTAAAGATTGATGCTGACGCTGTCAGAACTTAATAAGCTTTAACTATTACTTGCAGCAATTGAATTAAGGAATGCGATCATGAAACGCTTTAACGTCTCTAAAATTCTCGGAAGTACTGCTCTAGCTATAAGTTTGGCTACCTTGCCTACAGTTATGCCTGCTTCGGCTCAGACAACAACCACTAACGATGGAACTGTTACAAATACTACTACAGACCGCGCTGCTACTGACAGAAATTATCGGGATGGTGATTGGGGTTTGCTAGGCTTGCTCGGTTTATTTGGTTTATTTGGTCGTAAAAGCCGCAAAGCCGATGATGTAGCTCATCGTGACCCTAACGCTGTAGGCTCCTCTGGCTCCCGCTCCAACTTTTAATAATGAGTTGCGTTCTAATTTTACGTAAGTTCTAATGATAATTACAGGAAAAGCCTGCATCGGCAGGCTTTGTTTGTGTGTATACATGATTGCAGTCCTTGGGGAGTGAGGGCGTGCCAAGTTTGCCCAGTTGAATTGTTAATTGAGATTTCTCTAAAATGAAATTTGTAAACCAAACTGCGCTCCTAGTTTAGTTTTTAGAGCTTCACCGATGGTTGTTTTTGTTAAATCCAGAGGCTGGCGATCGCTCTTAAGTTTACGTACATCAGCAATGGCCATAATATGATAATATTCTTTACGTACTCAGTATTTGAGAGGATGTTTTAAAAGTATTTTCTTGTGATTTTAGGTACTTAATTCCCCCCTAACCTTCCTTAACAACAGGGAAGAACCGGAATCAAAGTCCCCTTTTTAAGGGGGATTTAGGAGGATTCAAAACGTTTTGATACCTAGAATCGGACTTTTAAAACATCCTCTTAGCTGAGACAAAACATCATAATCTCTGCTTAAACTTGCGAATGTGGGTTTAATTTAGCGTTTTTGGTCAAAAAGTATCCACAATGACAAGGTTATGATTAATATATTTTTCCTGCTCATACTATTTGCTTCACTTTTAGGGCGGATTAAATTTCCTGGAATAAATATTGGTATTCATTATTTATTACTTCCTGCATTTAGTTTTAGTTTAATTAGTTTGTCTTTAAAATCTATACCAGAAGTTGTTAAAAAGCATAAAGTCATTTTGATATCTATAAGTTTAATGTATTTGTGGATGTGGCTTTCCTCATTAATGAGCCAATTTCCAAATATTGCTCTTACTTATAGTATGAAATATTCTATTTATTACATATTATTTTTTGCTTTTTTGATTTTAACTTTTAACAATGCAAATTTAACACTTTACTATCGTTGCATATTACATTTAATACAGATCATTGCAGGTTTGGGTTTTTTAGAAGTTTTACTTCCCAACCATTGGATTTTCAAATTATTAAAATTCCCCAGCTTTTATCCAGAAATTGGTTCAATTATGCAAAACCCTAATCAGTTTGGGGTAATAGTAGCCATTGGATTATGTTTAAGCCTAATTTTAGAAAAGCAGAATAAAATTTCTAAAATTGAATTATATGTTAGCGAATTAATTTTTATAATTTCCTTAGCTTTATCTGCTAGTGGAAATGGTTGGTTCACTTTCATGATTGGCATGTTTTTTTTACTAATATATAAAATTATTAGTTTTAGAAAAATGATTTATCTAACTAGCTTTTTAATTTTATGCATTGTAACCATACCAGTTTCTACACAAAGAATTGGTTTGGCAGATAGTAAAATATTTCCATTAATTAATGTATTTTCAGAAAATTCAAATTTAGTAAATCTAAATAAAAAAACACCTACTACTATAATAAAAACAGGTTTATCAAGATTTGAAATATGGCAGGCAGCTATTAATGAAACTATTAAAAGGCCACTTACTGGTATAGGCATAGGAGTTTTTCCAGAACAGATAGGAGTAAAAGTTTGGAGACACAAAGGTTATCATGCACATAATATATTTTTAAATGTGTTAGCAGAACAAGGAATTCCAGGATTATTACTATTTACTAATTTTTTATTAAGAATAACATTTAAAGTTAAATATGCTAATTCTCTAGTTACTGTTCCGATTATTATATTTTTAGCGTCTCAAATGCCAGATTTTTTTGCTGAAGATTATATTTTTACAACTATTGAGTTTTATTTTATAGCAGTAGCTATTAATTATCGAAAAGATTTTATTATGCAATGAAAGCCTGAAATTATTCAAAAATTTCAAAAAAGCTATGATTAACAAACATCATTTTTACTTAATTTTTCCGAATATCTTTGATTTTAAAGGAGGTATTCAAGTTTACTCAACATTTTTGCTGAAAGCTTTACAAAATGTATACATTGAAGCTAATTATGATGTGTTTTTGAAGTATGATAAGCGTAATTTAAGAAAACAGCAAAATTTACAATTTTTAAGTGTAACAAAATTCCATTATTTTGGAGATGTACCAAGATTATTGCAAACTATTTTATTTGCTACCAAAATAATTATTTTGGCTATTATCCGACGCCCCACTATAGTTATATCAACTCATGTTAACTATGCCACTGCTTGTTATATTCTAAAACTTCTCACTGGAATTCCTTACTGGGTAGTTGCTCATGGCTTAGAAGTTTGGGATATTGAAAATAATGTTATAAAATTAGCATTAGTAAACGCAGATAAAATTATTAGTGTTAGTAATTACACTCGCCAGCGCTTGCTTCAATATAAAAACATCGAATCTGAGAAAATAGTCTTTTTACCTAATACGTTTGATGCCAATAAATTTAAAATAAATTCTAAACCTACCTACTTGCTCAAGCAATATAATTTAACAGATAAACAGCCTGTAATTCTAACAGTAACGCGGATGGGACGTATGGCAAAATATAAGGGTTATGAGCAAATGCTTTATGCCTTACTTAAAGTGCGCCTGCATGTCCCTAATGTTCACTTTATGCTTGTCGGTAAAGGGGATGATATACCTCGAATTCAAGCTTTAGTTAGCAACTTAAATTTACAAAATTGTGTCACCATAGCAGGATTTGTACCAGATGAAGAATTATGTGATTATTACAATCTTTGCGATGTTTTTGCTTTACCTAGTAAAGGAGAAGGATTTGGAATTGTTTATCTAGAAGCGTTAGCTTGTGGGAAACCTGTGCTGGCGGGTAAACAAGATGGTTCCATAGAACCCTTGGCTGAGGGTAAATTGGGATGTTTAGTTGACCCTGATAACATTGAAGAAATTGCCGATAATCTAATTCAAATCCTGCAAGGCGATTACTATAACTCAAGAATTTACCAACCAGAATACTTACAACAAAAAACTATTGAAGCTTTTGATTTTAGCCAGTTTTGTACAAGTTTAGCAAAAATAGTCAATGCTAATTAAGCTGATGCGCGTCTAGATTGTACATTGCAATTGTTAAGACTGTCATGCACTTAATGGTCATCTGTCCTTTTAAATACAAATGATTAATGACAACCCTCTCCTGAAGGAGACGCTCTTGCTAGCTTGCTTTCCCAGAGGGGTACACAAGTAAATATACAATTTAAATACGTAACAACTTAGTTACAAGTTAATAAAATTTGGTAAAAAATGGACGATTCAGTATTTGTTATATTTCTTGCCTTTGGATTTATTTGGATTTTGATGGGAGTTGTAGGTTGGATTGCGTTTCTAAAATCTGAAGGTGAGGAAATTAAGTTTGGTAAGTGGGGACTTATAGTTGCTATTCCAATCTTAATACCAATAATTTTTACTCTAATTATTGGTGTATTTTCTAATTAATAAATGGGCGCTCACTTGACAAAATAGCGTAATAGACGGACAAACAATGGGACAATAAATTACTTAGATAAGTTACTTGTCAGGTTGTATGTGTAGAGAAATAAGTCCAACTAAACAAAATAAAGATATCGTTCTTCAGTTCTATGGAGCTTTCGACAGCCGGAATATTAGCCAAGCCTTGGCACTTTTGGCACCCAATTTTGTTGCTCATATCGCTGGTACACCTGCTCCTCTTGATGCTGAAGGTTTTAAACAGTTTGGTATGGCTTTTTACTTAGCCTTTACCAACGGTCAACATACATTTGACCAAGTGCTTGTTCAAGGAGATAAAGTTGTTACTTGTGGAACATTTACAGCTAGGCATCTTGGTGAATTTCAAGGTCTTCCTTCAACAGGTAAAGAAATTAAGTTATCAATCATGCATATTGATCGCGTTGAAAACGGTAAAATTGTAGAGCATTGGGGGCAAGGTGATGCACTTGGATTAATGCAACAGTTGGGTATTGTTTTTCTACCAGGGCCTGCCCTTTTTCTATATATTTTTAAAAGTCTTTTATTCAAGCTAACAAGAGCTAACAAGAATTAATAGCTTAAGAGTATGATGTTCATTTTTAGCACCAATATCGTGAAACTACTACTTTTGTAACAGCGATCGCAAGAAGATACCAATCGATTTAGTTTATTTATGACTCGCACCCCTAACCAAAATCACTGTACTTTCTACACGGCGATCGCTTCTGGAATATTACCCTGAATCGCTTGCTGCAACAATCCCTCGCGCGATGCTCCCAAAACTACAACATCGTAACCTTCGGTTTGCACTAAGTTAATCACACCTTCAGCGATTGAATTAGCTTGGACTGGGAGAGCAACTACAGTATTAGACAATTTGCGGCGACTTTTTGCCGTCCTTACCTGTGTTTCTGATGGGGAACTGTGGCGGGGATTAGCATCACTTGCACGCAATCTATTTCATAATGGCGATCGCGGGCAATAGCTGCTGCCATTTTTAATAAAATACCTGCTGTTTCGGGATTCGCTACTGGCACTAATAATCTACCATTGCCGATGCTGGGCGATCGCTAAACCTCTTCTAGGCTGCCACCAGATGCCAAAGCGCTGATTCATTCCCAATCCCCAATCCCCAATCCCCAATTCAATTACTTCTCCCCGTCGTGGATAGTCCTTCTACTATTAGAGATGGAGTATAACAAGAACCATTCCAATCAGCATCATTACCTAGTTTAACTAATTGCTTAAGGGCAGTGTAGACATTACCTGCAATCATCGTATCCTTAACACGCCCAATTACCTGACCATTTTGGACGCGGTAGCCTAAATCAACGTTGATTGAAAAATCTCCAGAAATACTGCCGCCACCACCCAGCATTTGATCCACAATTATGCCATCATCCAGTTCTTGAATTAAATCTGATAGTGATGCTGAACCTGGCTGGATCAGAAAATTAAATAAACCAGGGGTGGGATAGCTACCTAAACCAGGACGAAAACCATTTCCAGTTGTTTCAGTATCCAGTTGGCGTCCGGTGGTGCGATCGCTATAAAAATGCTGTAAAATTCCGTTTTGGATAAATACTAAAAATTGAGTAGGAGTGCCTTCATCATCAAAAGGGCAACTATAAGGGCCAGCTTCTGGATCTTGGTAAAGGGTGAGACTGGGTGCAACTACTGCCTTACCCAAACGTTCTGCCCAAGGGGAAGCTACTTCTAAAACTCGCTTGCCATTCAAAGCTTCTTGCACAGTGCCCCAAATCATATCAGCGGCTTTAGAAGTAAACAAAACCGGGACGCGACCAGTAGGAGATGAGACATTTTCTTTAGACCAAATTAACCGTTGTAAAATTTGGTTAGCTAATATTTCCGGGTGGAGTTCGCCCCGCTTAGTTTGGCCATCGGCAACACTTAAAAAATCATCACCGCGCACCCATTCAGCTGATATGTAGCAATTGAGGGTAGTATCAGTGTAGTAACAATCTAAGCCTTTAGTGTTGACTATTCTGGTAGTTTCAATATCACATTCCCAGTCACCATTGCAAACAACATCGGGATAGGCATCGCGGATGAGTGCGATCGCTTCTTTGCCCCAGTCCACCAAAACCTCTATCGGCACACTTTCCCCTAAATCTGGGTAAGAGGGCTGAGAGTTAGAGCCTAATTCTACTGTTTCTGGTTGATTGAGTTGACTTAGAGCCAGAGCCTTTTCCACCAATACTTCGGCTAGGACAGAACCGTAAGCCACCGTCAGTCCCGGACGCCCGTTTCGCCAAAGTCGTAGTGCTGTGCCTTCAGATTGGTTGGTTTCTAGCTGTTTGAGTCGGTTTGCCTCAAAAAACACTGGACGAGAAAGCGATCGCGACTGATACACCTCAGCAGCTTCTGCTCCAGATTTAATAGCTAGTTCCAGCAGCTGTTCTGCTAGTGTATCTTGTGACAAATTTTCAGAACCCATGACCCTTAGTGCAATTGTAGATTTTGAACCGCATATCAACGCTGTCTTTTGAAAGTGCGATCGTCAAAAACCGACGATCAAACTTTCTACGTGATGAACGCAGATAACTATCCAAAAATCATCAGCATGTTTCGGCAGTTGTAATTTGGAACCGCAGATCAACGCTAATGGACGCAGTTAATTATCCCAAATCATTGCCATGTCTCAACGGATCTAGTCATTAGTCATTATTCATTAGTCATTAGTTATTAGTTATTAGTCATTGGTCATTAGTTATTCTCCCCTTGCCCCCCTTGTACTGAGCGACTTGCCCTCTTGGTAGTCGTAAAGCCTGTGGCATAGCTACGCTTACCGCGTAGCGTCCCGTAGGGAAGGGAGTCGAAGTATGCCCCCTTGCCCCCCAATCCCCAATCTCTATTTTCAAAGATTAACCTCTTGCAACAGCCAAAAACCGGCAAAAGATTGTGCTTTGGGATCAGACTGTACACCGATAAAATGCACTCCATTAGCTTTTCGCTTGGCTTCTTCAAAACCTTTGGCTTCTGCTAAAAGTTGAGGTTTTTTGATATTTGCCACAATCCAGCTTTCGGTTACACCAGTTTCTAAAAGCAATCTTGCCTCTTCGCTGCTATCAAATCTTAAAAAAGCCAAGTCCAAACCAGACATCCAACCTGCTAAGGGCAACGCTCTTGATGAGAAAATCAAAATACCAGGAATACGGGTTTCGGGTGAAACTTTTGCCAATTCTAAAGGGAAAGCTTCACTAAAGCCAATTTCCCACTCTGGCATATCAGCAAAATCCCCAGCATCTAAGGTAACAAATACCCACTGCTGTCCTTCCAAAGCATCTGGCAAACGTTGCGGCAAAGGTTTTTCCAAGCGGACTGAGGGATTAGCCCCCCCTTGATATCCTGCCTCTTGAGGATACACTTCCTCCATGCGCTGTTCTAACCATTGGTTGAGAACCAAAGTACGGCGGCTAGGCTGGGCGGGAATGCCCAAATCTTGGCAGGCTTTAGTAATCATATTGTTCATTTGACGGCGGAAAAAGCGGATTTTAGTTGGTGCTTTTCCAGCTTGGTTAATAGCTTCCTGCAATGCTGTCCGCAACCAGCCCGAATTTACCTGGGTACTAGGACAATATTGAGTATAACGAAACAAAGAATCTGCTTTTGTACTGATATCCAAGGGGCTTTCGCAGACTAAGACTTCCCAAACTTTTTTTTGATTAGCGTCCAAAATCGGACGGGAGTAAAAATCGATTTCCCAAATACTGCCCATGTTTTGCGGTAAAAATCTGGCTGTTATGTTTTCCTGATATCTCGATCATACGAGTGTTAGGGCAGCATGGGGAATAAGGGAGGGAGAGTGGAGGCAAAGCAGGAAAGACAAGGAGACAAGAGGGATGAACGAGTCTTTGAGGTGGATAAACGAGTCTTTGAGGTGGATGAACGAGTCTTTGAGGTGGATGAACGAGTCTTTGAGGTGGATGAACGAGTCTTTGAGGTGGATGAACGAGTCTTT
>NZ_JBALFV010000114.1:0-61984 GCF_036916735.1 Nostoc sp. | reverse complement strand
ATTAATCTTGAGAGCAGCGTTGTAATCAGCGATCGCCCCTTGGTTGTCTCCTAATTTGTAGCGGGCTAATCCTCGGTTGTAGTAGGCTGAGGCATCATTAGGATTAATCTTGAGAGCAGCGTTGTAATCAGCGATCGCCCCTTGGTTGTCTCCTAATTTGTAGCGGGCTAATCCTCGGTTGTAGTAGGCTGAGGCATAGTTAGGATTAATCTTGAGAGTAGCGTTGTAATCAGCGATCGCTCCTTGGTTGTCTCCCAATTCGTAGTAGACTATTGCTCGGTTGTAGTAGGCATCGGCCTTATTAGGATTAATCTTGAGAGCAGCGTTGTAATCAGCGATCGCCCCTTGGTTGTCTCCCAATTCGGAGCGGACTATTCCTCGGTTGTAGTAGGCTGAGGCATCATTAGGATTAATATTGAGAGCAGCGTTGTAATCAGCGATCGCTCCTTTCTTGTTTCCCAATCCGTCGCGGGCTACTCCTCGATTGTAGTAGGTTAAGGCATGATTAGGATTAATCTTGAGAGCAGTGTCGTAATCAGCAATCGCTCCTTGCTTGTCTCCTAATTTGTAGCGGGCATTACCTCGGTTGTTGTAGGCATAGACATTATTGGGATCAATCTTGAGAGCAGCGTTGAAATCAGCCATCGCTCCTTGCTTGTCTCCTAAATCGTAGCGGGCTAATCCTCGGTTGTTGTAGGCATCGGCATAGTTGGGATTAATTTTGAGAGCAGCGTTGTAATCAGCGATCGCCCCTTTCTTGTCTCCTAAATCGTAGCGGGAAAATCCTCGGTTGCTGTAGGCATCGGCATAGTTGGGATTAATCTTGAGAGCAGCGTTGAAATCAGCGATCGCTCCTTGCTTGTCTCTTAAATCGAAGCGGGTATAACCCCGATTGAGATAAGCTTCAGCATAATTAGGATTGAGCCGAATAGCTTCGTTATAATCAGCGATCGCTCCTCTATAATCTTTCTGCCCATACTTCTGGTTCGCTTTAATATAAAAGTCATCTGCTTTGGATGCGGCAGCAACATTAATACTTGGTAGATTCACTCCCAAATCTACCCCCACAGCTAACATCCTCTGTGCAGCCGAATATATAGTAGTTCCAATCCCGGTAATAATTTTACTCTGGCTTTTTTCACTTATTGCTTGCTCATCAGACCTGCCGTGAATTGCTACTACTTCCCCTTGTTCATTTAGCACTGCACCCCCACTCATCCCTTTTAAAGTATCATTATCGTAAATGATGTTATAACCATCACGCTGTGCCGTCCCGTTGGCGTTTACTTGTCCTTTGTTAAAAAAGAAACCTGGGTTAGAAATAGCTGCTGTCTTAGCGGGAAACCCAGCGACATAAACAGTAGTGGCGCGTGTAGCTTCATCGGAATTACCAATTTTGGCAATGTTATAAGTTTTGCTACTGCTAAACTGCAAAAGTGCTAAATCTGTCGGTGGCAAGGGCTGCATCGATTTAATTTGATTACTTTGCCCATCTGGTGTCAATATTTTATATTTTTGACCACTCTTCACCACATGATAGGCAGTGAGGACAGTGTAAGTATTATCAGAGCGTTTGATAATAATTCCCGAACCTGAATCGGTGGAGTTTTGAGTGTTGACAATTCTTACTGTAATATCTTCAGCTATTTTTTCTATTGCTGATGCAGATAATCCTAATGCTACCTGCGACTGCACCAATACCATTGATACACCAATTAGCGCAGATGAAAGTCCATAATAATATTTCATATTTTTACCCGATTTTTTTGATTCTTACGCAAAACAAAATAAAAACCTCCCCTTGTCCCAATACTGCGTAGGTTTTGCCTAAAAAATAAAAATGTCTAGGTTGGGCTGAGGCAATGCCTTACCCAGCAAACCCCGCTCTTAGGTTGGGTTTCCTTCCTCAACCCAACCTACGAATATTCAAAACCTACGCAATATTGCACGCTGTCCTAACCGACATCCCTCTCCTTACCAAGGAGAGGGACAGGTTTTGCGTAGCATAACCAGGGTGAGATTTTCTTGAGCTATTCGATAATCCAAAATCTGTTGACTGCGTTAACCCACCCAGCGATTTTTAAGGCTCAGGTTGGATATTATTTAAAAAAGTATCAAAATCAACATAAATTTGTGTATCATCACTATTTTGATTCTGGATTTTTCCAGATGCTAAACCACGTTGATCTAACAGCCTTTCTGCAGCCAGTCTCGCATTAGAACCCCGCTTGAGAGTAAATAATACAGTTTTACTTGTGCAAACATCGTTTGTACTAACAGCAGCGCAGACTACCGGATAACCATTGATCTTCCCAGAGATAATAGTTTTGAGATTACCACTGTCATAGTTTTGTTGAAATCTGTACGACACTTGCTTACAGCGTTCTAAAGCCGTCAACTTAGAAGAGAAAAATTTTTCTTCGCCCCAACGAATTATTGGTCTTTTTGTGCCATCTCCTATACGCACAAATGTTACAGGCTTACCTTGGCTTTTAGCACATTGGAAGGTAGGGCTGCTAGCATAACTAGGCTGATGAATAATTGCAGTTGTTGTAGATGCCATGAGCAAAGCTATGCCAGAAACTCTAGCAACCTCGCTCAACGTGGAATAGTCTAACCTGCTAACCATAAATTTCTGAATGTTTCAGTACTAAAAAAGGGTATAACTTAGATTATCGTGATAATACTGATATTTACAACTTATAGTTTGCAGAAATTATGCATAACATTTAATAAAATACCAATAAAAATCATGTTTCTAAATGAAGATAATATAAATATTGTTGTTAATTGCTGTATATAGCGCTTTTCCTTTGGATGCAATATACTCTGACTTCACTTGTATTCCTCTCGCCTAAAGGGAGCCAAGCTTTAAATCTTACTCCCCAACGCTAGCTTTTAAAGGGAGTAAGGGTTAGGTCTATATTCTATGCAATTGAGAACCGCTATATCAGCCAGCGAGTAATAAGTTTTAGGATCTAGGGTGAATATCAATGAGTAAGCTTGGTGGACGTTACCAAATTCTCGAACAAATCGGACAAGGGGGGTTTGGAGTGACTTTCTTAGCCGAAGATACCCAACGACCAGGAAATCCCAAATGTGTTGTTAAGCAATTTAAACCAATTTCAGACACTTTACAGCAAGCAAAGCGTTTCTTTGACAGCGAAGCAGTGATTCTCGAAAAGTTGGGAAATCATGATAACATCCCGCGACTTCTAGCTCATCTTGAAGAAAATCACGAATTTTATTTAGTTCAAGAATATATAGAAGGCCACGACTTGAGTAAAGAATTACTTCCAGGTAAAAAGTTGAGTGAAGCTTATGTAATTAAACTTTTACAAAATATTTTACAAATTTTAACTTTTATCCATCAGCAAAGAGTAATTCACCGAGATATCAAACCCTCAAATATCATCCGACGCCTAGATGGTGAAATTGTCTTGATTGACTTTGGTGCAGTAAAACAAATTAGTACCCAAATAATTAAACCTCAAGGACAAAAGAATATAACTTTTGCTATTGGGACTGAAGGCTATATGCCGAGCGAACAAACATCTGGTAATCCTGATTTTCGCAGTGATATTTACGCAGTCGGGATTGTTGCTATTCAAGCTCTTACAGGAATATCGCCAGAACGATTACCAAAAGATGCCAATAATGAAATTGTTTGGCACAATCAAGCAGAAATTAGCCAAGAGTTAACATATATTTTAGATAGAATGGTGCGTTATGATTTTCGCCAGCGTTATGAATCAGCAGAGCAAGTATTACAAGCTCTACAACAACTATCGCTAAACTCAACATTCCCGCTAACAATTCTACCCCAACCTATTCGTCGTCCACTACTGTGGAAATGGATAATTCCTCTGTTTGCAGTAACAGCAACCATTACAGTTATTAGTATCTATCGACCTGTGCCATCCCCGATTCAACCTGCACCTGTAGAATTATCATCTTATGAAGAATCCAAAAGTAAAATCAAGATAAAATATCCCGAAACCTGGAATAGACAAGATTTGAACAATCTTTTTACTGGGGAATTGGTAAAATTTTCACCTAAACAAAGTACAACAAAGACATCTCAAGAGCAAGTAACAATCACAATTCAAGATTTTTCTGGAACATTAGAAGATTCTAAAAATAAATTTATTCAAGACATTAAAAATTTCCAAAATGGGCAAATTATTAGTAGCAATACAAGCACTTTGGCATATAGACCAGCGTATCAAGTGATTTATACTGTCAAAGATGGAGACAATAATTTAAAAAATTGGCGGATTTGGACATTAAAGGGGGATAAAGCTTACATAATTATTTACACTGCTGCCATAGATGATTATGATAAATTTGTCCCAACTACAGAAAAAATGATTCAATCATTTCAAACTGATTAATTTATATATTGGTACAGCCCAACTAAGGCGATTAATCTGCTCATGTAACCCCTTATCTGCTTCGGAACCATCAACAAAGATAGAGGGAGCATCCCACAAAGGATTTGCTTGCATTCCATTTACACCCACCACCTCACCCCGACAATTTAGCAATGGGCCACCACTCATCCCCTTTTGGATATCATTGCTATAACCAATTTTATAGCCACCCTCTAAAGCTTTGGGTAGTAACAGTGAAACTTTACCAGCAGTGAAGGAAAACTGGTGTTTTTCTTCGTCATTTTGTGAATAAAAACCACTAGCAAAAACTTCATCACCTACAATTAGTTTAGAAGCAATAGATGCTACTGTGTAAATTTTTTTAGGGTTGCGAAACTGCAATATTGCTAAATCATTCTTGCCAAATTTTGTATTTTTAGGCAAACTGGCTGTATATATCTGACCATCAGGGGTTTGAATCCGATAGGGAGCATCATCTGCTCTGAGTACATGAGCATTAGTTAAAACTGTATAGATTGAGTCTTGTTTTCGCAAAATAATCCCAGAACCCAAGAATTCCTTTGACATCACTTTTACAGTCATAGCTTGAGCGAGTAAGCGTAACTTTTCTGTTGATGTTTGCGGTTGCGATAGTCCCAATCTTAAAGTCTGTGATAAAGGCAGTTTGCAACTAGCGATCGCACATCTACCACGAGCGCTAAAATATAATGCCAATGCATATATCGCCAATGATAAACAACCAACATAGATAACTAATTTCAATCTGCCCTTACTCATCCCACCTGCAAGCCAATATCCATTTTGCTCTCATCACTAAATCTTATTGCCAGAATCAATAAATCTGCAAACTAAATTTACAGTATTTTGCAATCATACTCAGAAATATACACCTATTTTTAGGTAAATAGACCACTCTATAAGGGCAGGGCAATCCTATAATCCTACCATTTTGGTATTTTTTAATTGGAAGTCCCTTATGCTGCCCTAAACTCTGGGCATTTGGAAAGTAGACAAAAAGGAAGCTAAAACTAACTGCGTCCACAAGTTATAAAGTATGTGTAGATAAAACAGCAAATATGTTGAGAAGAAAATCTGTATGGCAAGCTACCAAGAAAAGCTAACTAGTAACGAATCCGTCAATGACCTAATTGCCGAGACGACAAGCATCAACCATCTGGAGGTAATTGAAAATGTCATCGACTCTTTGGAACAAGATGATAGTGCGATGGTTCACCAGACTCCAGAGGGTGGTTATCTCTGGAAGTTTAAGTATGGAAGTGTAGAAGTATTTGTCCAACTCAACGGGACAACCGATGAAGACACCATTACGGTTTGGTCTACAGTGCTAAATTTACCTGCTAAAGATGAACCTAAGTTGATGCGGTATCTTTTGGAGTTAAACTGCTCTAGTACTTTTGAAGCGCGTTTCGGTATTATTGAAAACCGAGTGGTTGTGATATCAACACGCACCTTAGCGGAATTATCTCCTGGCGAAGTGTCTCGACTCATTACCATTGTGGCAACGATTGCTGATGATAACGATGAAGCTTTACAATCTGAATTTGGTGCAAATTAAGGAATTTTGGATTTTAGATTGGGCTTCTGCTGCATCGGATGCATAGCAATTAGGTTTGGCGACTAATTCCTTTGCTAAAGGTGTTTGGCAATGTGGAGATGGCGATTGATTGCTGGTTACTAGTGGTCTATCGCAAAAGTTTTGATAGGTTTGTAGTAACAAAGAAATAGTATAAGCACTTTAGTGCTTGAATATTTGAGCACTAAAGTCCTCACTACAAATGTGTAACAGCTTATAAAACAAGTAGAAATTTTAGATTACCGCAAACCCAAAATTTCGGAAATCGCCGCTACAATATCCAAATAGAAGTTACCTTTCACTGCTCGAAACAACTCAAATTTAGAGTCAGGGGCACCAAAAAATGGTCTGAGAAACCATCCTAACTGCATACCAACAAAAGCATAAAGCAATAACCAGGATCTTAGAATAGTGGTGCGAGTTTTTTTGCCAACTTCATCTTGTTGAGAAAGTAATTGCATTCCTTCATAAAGGAACTTAACGCCAAAGATGCCTGTAATGCCAAAAATTAACACATTCAATAGTTTAAAAAATTGATAAGAATCGGGTGTAGTAATCAGAAAAAATAGCGTAACTGGTGCCAAGCTGAATAAAAGCACACTAATTACTGATACAGATGTGAGCAACACAACGAAATGCTGTTGAATACTGCTTCGTGAACCAAACAAAACATTAAAAAAGAACAAGGTTGGAAAACAAATAATCAGTGTTAATAGATAAAAGGCTGGAAGTTTGATAGCACTAGATAATGCCTGTGCCCAACTGTTAGATGCACCGATAATTGCGCCATAGATGGCAAAAAAAATGGAACTAGATACGAACAGTGAACTAATTTTATTTTGTAATCGGACTCCCTGACGAATTTCTTCTAAAAACGCTTGGCGATGTCTGACGACAAGCCGCTACGCGTCTACGCGTAATAAATTAACCAAAACACCAAGTTGTTTAATTCCGATTTTTTCCTTATTCCGCATATTTTTATATATTTGATATTTTGTCAAATTACTAATAGCTAATTAACGAATTCCTAAGAGATAGCTAATAGATTTTATGACGCTTAAATAGAAATTACCTTCTCTTTCGCGGAATAGTTCAAAGGCAGAACCAGGTGTACCAAAAAACGGTCTGAGAGTCCATCCTAACTGACTACCAACAAAAGCGTAAAGAAATAGCCAAAATTGTAAAATTTTCTGGCGTGTCTTACTACCTTCATTATCTTGTTCTAAAACTAAACTTGTGGCTTGATATAAAGACGAAACACCAATAAATCCAGTTATGGCAAAGATAAAGACATTTAACAAAATTAAAAACTGGTAGTTATTGGTGGTAATCAAGAAAAACAATGTGATTGGTGCAAAGCTAAATAAAAGTACGCTTGTGACTGAAACCGCAGTTAAAACTAACGCTAAATGCTGTGCAAAAGTCCGCTTTGAACCAAAAATAATATTAGCAAAGAACAACGTCGGTATACAAATCAAAAGTGTGATTAGATAAAGGGCTGGGAGTTTAATGGCGGAAGATATAGCTTGCATCCAGCTATGATATGCACCAATGATTCCGCCATAAGCAGCGATAAATAAGGAACTACAAACTAGCAAAGAAATTATTTTATTTGGTAATCTCGTACCTTGGCGAATTTCCTCTAGAAATCCTTGGCGATCGCGCAGGAATCCAATCAGCACCGCAAAATATTTAATTCCTAAAGATTTCCGTTCAATCATGTTATCCTCACACTGATATTATTCTAAGTTTCATCTGAGTAATCACCGCCAGAACCATACTTCCAGGCATCAATCAAACGATGCCAATAATATTGTTGTTCTTTTGGTAGATTCTTAATCCACATTTCTAACATTGGACTTAGCCAAAATAAGGCAGTGTACACACCTAAATTACTGTAATGTAACATCCAATCTAACAAACTTGCCAAACCTACTTGCGGAATTATCTTGGCAACTAATACCGGATGATCTAAACCAGTTTTTAACAGTGTTTGTGTTAGTGCCGAAAACTGCACTATATCCTGTAAAAATGGTTTTAGCACTGGTGTACCCAACTGTTGCATTTCTTCAAATACCGCCGAGAGTAGTTGGTTAATTTGATCTGGGGCAATTTTCTGATTTACGCCAACACTCATCGCCCTTTGAAACAACCAGGTAACAGTCAAACTTGGTTGATAGGGTTGCAATAGTGCTAAGGCTTGTGCAGATAATTGTTCTGTTTCTAGTGCTTCGGAAATGCCAAACGTTAAACGCTTCAGGTGACGCACCATTGCCCCAAAACCTCCAAAACTCAAGGGAGATTGACTACCACTGCTATCTCCGGCTGGTAAAATGCAACTCCAGGGGGTTTTTAGCGGACTTTGGCGATAGGTGGGAAAGAAACCAAATAGCGCTCGTTGAAATTTCAGTTTGCTCAACTCCACTCCCTGATATTCTGGTAATAAACGCAGATATTCTTCAAATAGAGCTTCTAAACTTAAACGTTGGGGATGTGCATCCATGTAAGTAAACAAGTAAGTTGTTCTGCCATCCCTGGCTGGAAAGGCTTCCCAGAAGTACTGACATTGATTCTGCAAAGGTGTAAATGATAATAACAAGTCGCCTGAGTTATTTTCCGCAAAACCTTGGGCGCAACTTCCGACAACTAAGCACAGTGCATCTGGTTTTTTGCCTTGGCGTGCTTGTTGAGTGATGGGTGAAAGATGTCCCATCGCGTCGATTAACAACCGAGTTTTAAATTGGTTATTTACCATCACCCCGTCGGAATGAACCACTGCTTCGGTAAAGGGTGTGTTTTCTAACAACTTTCCACCTGCGGCGAGAAATCGGGTTTTTAAAGTAGCTAGTAGATAAACTGGATCTACACCGATATTCAAAACATCCTCTACCCAAACTTCTGTACCGACAGCAAAACTAACTCGTGCTGGGTTATATTGAGTTGCGATCGCACTTGCTAATTCTTCCTCACTCAGCAAGTTCAATTCCACAAACACATCTAATTCTTTGCGAGAAATATTCCACTCTTGTTCTCTCCCCCGCAAAATACCCCGTTCCAGCAACGCCACCCGTAACCCCTTCACCGCCAAGGCGCAACCGATTAAAATGCCTAAAGTGCCACCGCAGATTAGCACATCGAAATCTACAACGCCTAAAGGCTGTTGACTTTCTTTAACTAACGTTGGTACTGGTGCGGAGTTTTCACGCACAGATGTTAAGATGCGATCGCCTTGACGCAATCCTCTTAAAACATGGCCGGGTAATTGGGAAAGAATTTCTTCAGTTAAAGACATTTTGGAAAAATTCAACTCTACATTCCAAAACTACCTGAGAATGAAGAAAGTAGATACGATATTATTTATGGAGAGCTACGAGCGTGGTCAACAATAATAATCAAATACTACCATTACCCCCAGACGCTGACAGAGAAGAGTTAGAAGGCGTTGTGCAGGTGTTAGCAAACGTAACTAAGCTCCCTGTTGAAGTGGTTAAGCCACATTTAGATGCATTGCTTGAGCAGTTGATAAAATCAAAACAGGAGCAACCATTTTACAAAACTGCAACGGCTCTTGAGTGGATAACAGCTTTTCGGGAATGGGCAGAGAGCCATAGGCGAGATACGCCCTTACTATCAGAGTATGCTTTAAGTCGGGCAGGAATATACGATGATGAGGAGTCGAAAGATATTTAAGTGACTTATCTTGTCGATACCAACTTATTGCTACTAAGCGTACAGCCACACCACCCAATGTATGTAGATACACTGAACGCAATTTCAACTTTACGAGGAGCAGAGTTAGAGCTTTTTATTACCTCACAAAACCTCATAGAGTTTTAGCGAAGTGCAACACGATCTGCCCAAAGGAACGGCTTAGGCTTAACCATAGCTGAAGCTAGGACGGAACTGGAGCGTTTAGAAGATTTGTTCTTGGTACTGCCAGATGTACCTGAGATATATCCAGAGTGGAAGCGATTAATTTTACAGTATCGGGTAGTGGGGGTAAATGTCCACGATGCTAGGCTTGTAGCCTCAATGTTAGTCAACAGGCTAACCCATATCTTAACTTTCAACGTTAGGGACTTTAACCGTTACGCTTCTGAAGTCACCCCTGTGAACCCAACTAGCTTTACACGACTATCTTCTGAAAGCTAATTACGAATTACGAATTACAAGAGTATGTCCACTACAAAACCTGTAGAGCGTCTGTATACTTTTGAGGAATATCTCACTTACGATGACGGAACTGACAAGCGCTATGAACTTGAGGATGGGGTACTGTTAGAAATGCCTCCAGCCTCAGATTTGCATGAAGCTATCATTACTTTTTTGTTGATCCGCTTTTATCTGGAAATCCAACGACTAGGGTTAGATTGGCAGGTTCGCCCTAGCGGTACTGGCGTTCGTACCTCGATGAAAAAATCTCGTCTTCCTGACTTAATTGTGATGACTGAAGAACAGCGACAATCTATTCAGGGCAAATCGGCTGTGCTTGAGTTACCTTCAGTGTTGACAATAGAAGTGGTTAGCGCTGAGTCTGTGAAGCGAGATTATCAAAAGAAACCACTTGAGTATGCAGCCTTGTCTATCCCTGAATACTAGATTGTTGATCCTCTGGAAGCAAAGGTGACAGTGTGTTTGTTGGATGAAGGACGTTATAACCAAACAGTATTTACAGGAAACCAGCAGATATATTCTCCGACTTTCCCTGAGTTAAAACTGACAGCGCAGCAGATATTAACGGCTTAGGGATTTTTTATCAAATTAGCTTAATGAAAAGACCTCTCCCTGGTTTTACTACGCAAAACCGTCCCTCTCCGACTCGGAGAGGGACAGACTTGAACTTTAGTTCAAGGCAGGGAGAGGTTTGTCGAACTCACGATAATTTAGAATCGCAAGCAATAATTTATTAGCTGCTTCAACTAGGGAAAGGGAACCGCATAATTATGGCGGGCAAGATGCCCACCCCACAAGACTTATGTTTAATTCAGTTATGCAAATTAGATGTTTTTCAGCTTAAGCCTGTAAATATCCCTTTCAACATGGTGATTGCTTCAGGACTAATGGAAGTGCGATCTTTCGGACAGCAGGAGGGCAACGCTTGCGCCCATTAATTTTCAAGCGTTGAGACAGATGGAGTAAATCAGTTCACTTTTTTCAAAGTAGCAGTAACTACTGAACCTGGAACGGTTGCGATAAAAAATATTTCCTTGCCACCATCAACAATGACACCGCTATAAGTACTACCATTTGAGAAGAATACTTGCACCGTACAATCTTGTTTAACACTATAGGTTCCTGAGCTTGTTGCATTTGTATCTATAGTACCGTCAATGCTACTAGCACCTGTTGATTGAAGTTTTCCCCTTCCATCAAGCTTGATTAAATCAACTTCAGCTACAGGCAATCCTAGTACCGTTCCAGTCGATTTACTTCCATAGCTACCTTTTATGGTTGCATTATTACAAGAAGGCGTAGCTTGGGCGTTCACCTTTTGAGAGATAGCGTCTGAAATGGTCAATGCTGACACAGTACTAATTATTAACGTCGTAAAAAAGCCTTGGATTTTAAAGTTCATCATATTCATCAAATCAAGACACCTTTGGAAAAATATTGACATAGGACTTACGCACTATACAAATTAATCATGGTATGAATTTACCAAAACAGGTCGTTTCAAGCTTTGATTAATTATTCTTGGATAGTAAATAAACGTGCGTAGTAGGGGTTTATCAATGCTAAACCCTACAACAGATATGGTTTTTAAAACCATCTATATTTGGTATTTCTATCAATGCGTAAGTCCTGTGACACTAGAAGATTACTATTAAATGACTTAACTTGTAAATACTACGAGAAAGTAAAAATAAAATTTTTTACACCTTTGAGGTTAGCGTTGGTGAAGTTTCCCCCTCGGATGTGGGCATAGCTAACGTTTCCATTCGCAAGGTATTTCCTACCTTTATAGTTGCGTCCTCGGAGATTTTGAGTAAAGAAGTCTAAAGTTATGTTCCACTTTACGGAGGTGGGCAAATTTTACTACACGCTGACCCCTGTAAATTCAGGAATGGTTAGATATATTTGTTAGTTGAGCTTCAAAGGTGCAACTTTGAGGATCAAAGGTGCAACTTCGAGGCTCAGAAGGTCAACATTGAGGATAAAAGGCGCAACTTCGAGGGTTAAAGGCGCAACATCGAGGATAAAAGGCGCAACTTCGAGGCTCAGAAGGTCAACATCGAGGATAAAAGGCGCAACTTCGAGGTTCAGAAGGTCATCGTTGACCTTCTGAGGCTCAACGTCGAGGCTCAAAGGCGCAACTTTGAGGGTTAAAGGTGCAACTTCGAGGCTCAGAAGGTCAATATCGAGCATCAAAGGCTCATTTTTGACTTTTATATAGCAATCCTAAATGATTTGTAAGAAAATTTACCCCCCGGCTAACGCCGTCCCCCCAAAGCATCGGGGGGACTACAGGGGGGTAACAACAATATCAAATTCTCACGAATGATTTAGGATCGCTATATTAGACTTCTTGCTTGAATCAAAAGCCCTCACTCTAAATCCCTCTCCCAATTTTGGGAGAAGGGGTTGGGGGATGAGGGCGAATTTTGCAGGACGATATTTGGCAAGGCTATTACTCTTGCAATTGCGATCGCTCACCTCATCCTAGTTCAACTGCTAGACTACCACGACATGAAATATACCTGTATCATTTGATGATATACCAAATACCATTATTACTTTGACGTAAAATTTGGTATCTTTGCTCAACAAATTCTAGCAGTTTAGGAAAACTTTCTTTGATTATAGCCTGGGGTTCATAATCAATAAAGATATAAGGAGGCTTTGAAGAATTTAACTGATCTATAAGTGTTGACCATTGCTCGGGCAGAAAATATTCAAGTGCCCAACCACGTAAGATTGTTGCTTGAGTCCGACCAGAAAAGTAGTAAATAGATGGATCACCAGCTACATAAATCTCACCAGCAAGACTTCCTGTTTGAGAAATAAACTTAGCCTCTGAGTAAAGGGATGGATATTTTTTTCTAAAGACAGTCTCATATTTCAATCGTGTATCTTCAGTTAAAGCAAAGTTATTATTAACCAGAGTCACACTCTTTTTAGCAAGAGGAGATGAAAAAGGTAATAACAATAATATTATGAGCAGAACTGTTGGCACTTGGGACTTTAATTCTTTTAAAGATTCCCATAACACATCTAATCCTTTAGTTGCTAAAATACCTATGGGTACAAACAATAGTAAAAAATGGTATTCCCACAGTGCTTGATATTGTAGAGCAATAACACTAAAACCAAAAATGCACCAAACAAAAAGTAACAAAGTTAATACATTTTTAGACTGACGCAATGAAGTATCTATTGCAATAATAGCTATTAAAACTAAAGGGTAAAAATTATATACAAACCATTTTATGCCCGAAACCAAGTCCTTTTGATGGAATGCAGAATTAGCAATAATAAGAGGTGGATATACAAAAAATGTCTGATACACTATTGAAAAACTATCATACCAAGCAAAGTAGCTGGCAACTACTAAAAGAGGCAAGATAATCCCTATAAAAATTGGCAAACAAATCTCAATAAATATTTCTTTAATTTTCTGCCGTTTTATTAATACAGAATACATCAATATAGTTAGCCAAAACGAAAATAATATCAGCAAAAATATTAATTTAAATAAAAGGACAATTCCGCCAATAAAGCCTGATAGTAAAAGCAGGATAAATCTTTGCTTTCCTTCGCTCTTAAAAGATTGAAAAGTTAGCCAAAGACAAAGGAATAAAGGAAAACCAACCAATGCTTCCACTTGAGTAAGGTGCCAAGCACCTGAAACAACATAGTAAACACCAACTGTTAACAAAGGTACTAGGCTTGCGATTATCTGATGCCGAAAATAGCTTTTTAGAGTCAGCAGTAATATTATCGAAAAAAATACCATGTAAATAAGTTCAAAGGCATGGATGCCAATCTCATTAAAACCAAATAAAGTTCCCGCCAAAAAATAAAAGCAGAAAATCCCTGGTTGTTTTATATCCCAAAAATCACGATAGAGTACCTTTCCTTGTTGCATCTCTAAAGCACCTAGCCTAAAAAATGCTTGATCTCCATCAAATGGAAAAGGTAAATGTATAAGACCAATTATGATAATAATAATTACAATTAAAAAATCAACTTTATTTAGTTTATTAATACTAATCATGATTTTTTTAATTTGAATAAAAGTGACTATTCTGCATCAGCTAATATCTTAGCGAAGATAACAGTAAGTATGTAGCTTTTTTGTCAATAATCATATTTAGATAATGTTTATAAACTGTAAAGAAACTGTAATTATGAATGACTATAAATGTTTTTTAATTAACTTTAATCTTAACAGTGCTATGTTATATCACACCTTTTATAGTTTGCAAATGTTTGCAGTGTAAGCAAAACTCTATACTCATATCTTGTTTTAATAAGCAGGTAGGCACGGAAAAACTAAACTATGTAAAGATAAATAAGTCGAATGCATTACTAACGGAACGTCTAAACCGTTACTCTGATCAACTGCAACTATATTGATCAATGGGTGGTGTGTGTCTCAAGTATTAATGTAGATATAGACACAGCACAATAACTTGCATTAAAGGAACTACTGATGAAGCGTTCAAAATTAATTGCCATTATTACAGGTGCGATCTCGGTCATTTTAGCGATCGCCTACCTCATCTTAGTCCAACTCCTCGACTACCGAGACATGAAACCCGCACCCATCAGCCAATTTGGCCAAGCACCTGCGATTATTTCTGTTTTTTGGCAGGTTGACAAAATTTATAAACTGTGAATTGCATTTAGTTGAATTGTAGAGACGCAAAGGACTTGCGTCTTTTGTCATTTATGTCAATAAGTAAAAACTAATAATGAATATTGATTAAGCCAACAGTTAATTCATAGATAAAAAACAATACCTATTATTCATTACTCAGATAGTTTTTTATATAAGATTTATTTAGAGTAATTATCTCAAATTTATTTAGATAAAGTAATTCCATTTGGACAGATATAACGGTAAGCTGTTTTTAAGAAAATTAAATAAAGATAAATTTGTCTTGTCTGCGTAGGCGTAGCCCATCGTAGACATCACTGGGTTAACGGGGATCAACGCCAGTTAACTCAAAATTCCAGATTTTTAATGACAATATAGAGGTAAGTTGATGGCTCAGTTTCTACTTGAGACTGTTTGGCTAGTTCCGTGCTATGCCTTAATAGGTGGCTTATTAGCCGTACCTTGGTCGCCGGGGATCATTCGGAAAACGGGGCCAAGACCGGCGGGTTATGTAAATTTGGTAATGACATTTTTGGCGTTTGTACATAGTGCGATCGCCTTACAAGCAACTTGGAATCAGCCAGCCCAAGAAGTATTTATTCCTTGGTTATCTACAGCTGGTTTAAACCTCACCATTGCTTTAGATATATCATCAGTGAGTGTCAGTGCTTTAGTTGTGATTACTGGCTTGAATTTGCTGGCGCAGATTTATGCGATCGGCTATATGGAAATGGATTGGGGTTGGGGACGCTTCTATTCCTTATTAGGATTATTTGAAGCGGGACTATGTGCCCTTGCTCTATGTAATAACTTGTTCTTCAGCTATGTAATTTTGGAAGTCCTGACGCTGGGAACCTACTTACTAGTCGGCTTATGGTTTAGCCAGCCTTTGGTAGTTTCAGGTGCAAGAGATGCTTTCTTAACCAAGCGGGTGGGAGACTTATTCTTGTTGATGGGCGTATTGGCATTATGGCCTTTAGCCGGAACTTGGAATTACACAGAACTAGCCCAGTGGGCGGCTACTGCGAACGTCAACCCGACAACTATGGCACTGGTAAGTTTAGCTTTAATTGCTGGGCCGATGGGTAAATGCGCCCAATTTCCCTTGCATCTATGGCTAGATGAAGCGATGGAAGGCCCTGTTCCCAGTACGATTTTGCGGAACTCGGTAGTAGTAGCTAGTGGTGCATGGGTGCTGATTAAATTGCAACCTGTGTTAACCATCTCGCCCATAGCTTCCTCGGCGATGGTTGCGATTGGTGCAGTGACAGCCGTAGGTGCTTCTTTAATTGCGATCGCTCAAATTGATCTTAAACGCTGCCAATCCTATTCTGTCAGCGCATACATGGGTTTAGTATTCATCGCTGTGGGAGTCCAACAAGACGAAGCAGCACTATTGTTAGTCCTTACCCATGCCATATCCGCAGCACTATTGGTAATGAGTACCGGCGGAATTATCTGGAATAGCATCACCCAAGACGTAACCCAACTTGGTGGACTGTGGAAACGCCGCCCAATTTCCGGAATCGCCTTTATCGTTGGAAGTTTGGGGTTAATTGGTTTTCCACCCCTGGGTAGCTTTTCGGCGATGCTGGAATTAGCAGATGGGTTATGGAAAACCCAACCTTGGTTAGTGGGAGTATTGATAGCGGTAAATGCTTTGACAGCCGTCAGTTTAACGAGAGAATTCGCTTTAATTTTTGGTGGTAAACCTAGACAAATGGCGCAGCGATCGCCTGAAGCCCACTGGCCGATGATTCTGCCAACAATGATTTTACTTGGTGTCAGTCTACATCTTTCTTTAGTGTTGCAAAGCTTATCACTTTTACCAGATTGGACAAACCTCAATAAAGATGTCGCACTACTTTTAATGTGGTCGAGTATTTTCGGGTGCAGTATCACTGGTGTGATTTATTTGAGCAATATTCCTAAACCGATTCGTTTACCTTGGAAAGGTTTACAAGATTTAATCGCATACGATTTTTACACTCCTAATATCTATCGAATGACGATTATTTTCAGCGTTGCCAAGATTTCTCAACTTGCCGATATGATTGACCGCTTTGTAGTCGATGGCATCGTTAATTTCGTTGGTTTATTTTCGCTATTAGGTGGCGAAGGTCTTAAATACAGCACCTCTGGTCAAACCCAGTTTTATGCCTTAACCGTTCTTTTAGGAGTAGGTGTTTTAGGAATATGGGTAACTTGGCAATTTTGGGGAGTGCAGTTTTTAAATTTGATTTTTCAAATTTCGACACTTGGGTAGCAGTAACTATCCTACTCAAAGTTAATAGTTTAATATTTTCAGGATAATTCCATGAGCAGACAACATCCTCAGATAAATCTTTCCAGAAGAAGTTTATTCAAGTTTGGTGCAGGTGCGATTGGTACAAGTGTGTTGACAGCTGGACTTAGCTCAAACTTACTTGCAGCCGAAAACAAAGCCCCAGCAGAAGATGATATTACCCCCGACAAGGCATTTCAAGAATTATTAGAAGGTAATGAAAGATTTGTCAAAGCAAAACGTCGCAATCCCCACCAAACTCATTCGCGTTTAGTGGAAGTTGCTAAAGGTCAAAAGCCATTTGCTTCTGTTCTAGGCTGTGCAGATTCACGAGTGCCTTCAGAGATTGTTTTTGACCAAGGACTTGGAGATTTATTTGTCTGCCGTGTAGCTGGTAATATAGCCACAAAAGAAGAAATTGGGAGCCTAGAATTTGGCAGCTTAGTATTAGGTTCTAAAGTCATCATGGTAGTAGGACATGAAAGATGTGGTGCAGTAGATGCTACAATCAAAGGTGCTGAAGTACCAGGACAAATTGGAAGTTTGCTTGAAGCAATTAGACCGAGTGTAGAAAGTTCAAAAGGGCAATCAGGAGATAAGTTAGAAAATGCTTGTAAAGCAAACATTTTGGCACAACTTAAAAAATTAAAATCATCACCAGTTTTATCTAAATTAATAGAGGAAGAGAAGCTGAAAATAGCAGGTGCTTATTACGATTTAGATACTGGCAAAATAAGTATAGTAGGTTAGAGTTTTTGTCCTTTGTCATTAGTAATTGGCTAAGAGTAAGTCATACAAGACAAAGGACAAAAATAAAGGACAAAGGACAAAGGACAAAATTAGCATGTTAAGTGTTTTGATTTGGCTTCCAATCTTCGCTGCTATTTTTATAGCAATATTACCTGTAAGTATCCATAAACATCGCATTCGTTTAATAGCATTAATTTTTTCGGGAATAGTTCTCTTTTGGAACCTTTTTATCTTACTAAAATTTGATATCAGCAATCCAGGGATGCAATTTAAAGAGTATTTACCCTGGAATGAAACCCTTGGATTGAGCTATCAAATAGGTGTTGATGGACTTTCTATCTTGATGTTGGTGTTAAATAGTCTGCTCACCTGGATTTCTATTTACACCAGTAGTAAAGAAACTGAACGTCCCCGGTTGTTCTACTCAATGATTTTATTAGTCAGTGGAGGAGTCGCAGGTGCTTTTCTAGCAGAGAATTTACTGCTATTCTTCCTATTCTACGAACTAGAATTAATCCCTTTCTACTTACTAATTTCCATTTGGGGAGGGCAAAAACGAGGTTATGCTGGGATTAAATTCCTGATTTATACTGCCGTTTCAGGAGCATTAATTCTAGCAACATTCTTGGGTATGGTGTGGCTGAGTGGTTCTACGAATTTTGCTTTTGATGCAGTCTCTACAGAAAACCTGTCAACAGCAAAACAAATCCTTTTACTAGCAGGAATAGTGTTAGGTTTTGGGATTAAAATTCCTTTAGTTCCCTTCCATACTTGGCTACCGGATGCTTACGTTGAGGCTTCAGCACCAATTGCCATTCTTCTCGGTGGCGTATTAGCAAAGCTGGGAACTTATGGATTGTTGCGATTTGGGTTAGGTATGTTTCCCCATGCTTGGAGTATTATTGCACCGACTTTAGCAATTTGGGGAGCAGTCAGCGCTATCTATGGAGCAGTAATTGCGATCGCTCAAAAAGATATCAAGCGCATGGTAGCATACAGTTCGGTCGGTCACATGGGCTATATCTTGCTAGCTGGTGCTGCTAGTACTCCTTTAGCACTTGTGGGTGCAGTCGCCCAAATGTTTAGCCACGGTATCATCCTGGCGATTCTCTTCCACTTGGTGGGAGTCGTAGAAGCCAAAGTTGGTACCCGCGAATTAGATAAACTCAATGGTTTGATGAGTCCCATACGCGGCTTACCTCTAATTAGCGCTTTACTAGTTTTAAGTGGGATGGCTAGTGCAGGTATTCCGGGTTTAACAGGATTTATCGCCGAATTTATCGTCTTTCAAGGTAGTTTCTCTATCTTTCCCATTCCGACAATTTTGTGTGTAGTAGCTAGTGGCTTAACCGCAGTTTATTTTGTCATCCTCCTCAACCGCACTTGTTTTGGCAGACTCGATAACTTTGCCTACTATCCTAAAGTCCTTTGGTCTGAGAAAATTCCAGCTTTAATTTTGGCAGCTTTCATCATTTTTTTGGGAGTACAACCTACTTGGTTAGTGCGTTGGAGTGAATCCACAACTACAACAATGGTAGCTGCAATTCCCTCATTAGAAAAAACCGTAATCTCTGAAGTCTCCCTGAAATAGCTTACAGATTATAGGTTACAGGTTATAGTTTCTTCCTCTATCCCTATTCCCCAATCCCCATTCCCATGACAGCAATTAAAACAGCAATTAAATTACCTCCTTCCAAACACGAATTTGCTGATGTAATTCACCGCTTAGAAGCAGGCGGTGCAATGTTACCTGATACTCCAGAAAATTTGATGCAAATCATCGGTTTATACAAAGCTTATGCTGTGCCGATGGATTTTTACTGGCGTGACCTACTTTATATTGCCGAACGTGAATTTTTAAACCCGCTTCCCTTGTTCAAATACTTCTTACCCAAAAAGTATTTAGAACTGCATAATCATTACGCTGGCGATGATGCCGATTTGCGAATTTGGCGCGGCGAAGCTACTGCACATCCAGAACTTTTGGCATTTATTGAAAAAGGCGAAACCTTTAAAATGCCGAAGTTATTACATCACTTGTTCCACGATCGCATTAACATGGAATTTGCTGAAGCTTGTATGCGGGCGATGTTGTGGCACAGAGGGATGGGTGGACAATTTGACCCTTACCTAGATTCCGAAGAATACAAAGCCAACGCTGACAGGGCAATTAAAGCTTACTTCCAAGGGAACCCGGTAATGCTGGGACTTTACAAGTTGTTCCCCGATATGTTTTTAGAACAGTGCCGCCAGATGTCATACTACGCTAATCTGGGCTTATTCTGGGAAGTTATGGCCCCAGTGTTCTTTGAAATGTCCGATCGCTATGACGAAGGTAGCATTAGCAGCGTCCCAGAGGCAATGAGCTTTTTAGTTAATGGTATATTTGCGATCGCAGGTCGTCCCATTTACCATCATGTTTATATTCGTGGCGAATGCTACGAAATTGTGCCCAAATCCAAGGGTTTCATGTGGCTATATGAAGCAGCATTACCTTATGTAGAAGCTGTCTTCTACCGCACCGCACCTTTCCGGGGGACAAAATCTTATAATGCTCAAGCACGTCAAGTGCCAGAAGACCAGAAAGATTTTCACTATGGTATTCTTTACGCTGATGTGTTTCCAGTGGGTACTGCTGGCATTCCCCCCACATTATTAATGCAAGATATGTTGCATTTTTTGCCTCCATATCTTATTGATTACTACAGCCAACATTGCCGGGGTGAAGAAGATATGTTAATTCAGTTGGGAGTTAGTTTTCAACGGTCAATGTACTGTGTAACTTCTGCAGTAATTCAAGCCTTGAGAACTGCACTTTTATATCCATTAGATGACCCAAATCCCAAACATTTGCAAGCAAATCGAGATTTTTTTGAAATGCAGCTAAATCGCTTTACTCGACCCGATTACAATATTCGTGATGCTGCTCGTTTGGGGAGTATTCAAAAGCAAGATTATAGATAAGAGATCCCCCTAACCCCCCTCAAAAAAGGGGGGCTTTGAGAACTTTTTCCGCCTAAAGTAATTTTCTCAGGTTCGACTATATTTAGTTAATCGCTGCTTAATCAATTCAGGTAATCGTTCTGGATGCTTAGAAAAATAAAAGATTTTTAAAAAAGTAAAATTTATGTTCCGAGCTAACCAAATCTGTGCTCGCTCCATTAACGGTAGTGTTTTAATATAATCATTAAATAATTCTTTAATTCGGACTAAGTTCATTCCTGTTGCAGAATCATCAAATGTTTTTGTTCCTGGATAATATCTATAGTTACCCCAAGTCTCATTAAAATATTTAACATGAGATGACCTAACCGCTTTCAAAAGAAAATCTATATCCATTACATAATGAGCTTCTACTTTATATAGTCCGATTTGCTGATGCAATGATTTGTGATAGAAGTAAGCAGATGGATTTACTGGAAAAGAAGCATCGATAATTCTATCTTGATTAACTCGTCTTTCTAAAAGTAAATCAATCGTCCGTAATCGGCTAGGTTTATTAATATAAATTAGTTGCTCTTTTTGAGTGCAAACATTACAGTTGCCAACAATCAAGCTAGGCTCTGGTAAAACTTTGAAAATTTGACAAATGCGGTTAAGAACGTTTATTTCATAAAAATCATCAACATTTAAAACACCAATAATTTCTCGTTTTGCCAGAGAAATTCCTTTATTGATAGCATCAGATTGTCCTCGATCCTTTTCACTAATCCATCGGATGTGGGGATATTGATTGGCTTTATCCTTAATAATGTCTACTGTCTTGTCGCTTGAACCTCCATCGACAATGATATGCTCCACTTCTAAACAGTTTTGGTCAATAACAACTTGAAGGCAAGATTCTATAAATTTCTCACCGTTATAAACTGGTGTAATTATACTAATCATTAACAAGCGCCTATTATGGGTATTCCAAACAAAAGAATAATTTAAATGATTGACCTCTAACCATAGAGTTCCCCATTTTCACAAATTTATAACACAATTTAATTCAGTATAAATACATAAAAATCATTAGTAAAGGTAGCTTAATATGGTTCGGGTAAGCAGGGGAGACGCTTTAGCGCATAGCATAGCACAGCATTAGCGAGTCTGCTATCTACTGTTTGGTATTCACTGCTCATGAATGGATAATTTGCTGTTCATTCTTGTGCATAAGTCAATTGCTATAGTGAGAAGAGACTTTGACATCAACTATTCTCGAGCTTTCTATCCTTTTTTGTTTGATGCGGTAAATCCAACTTATGTCTATAGGGTTTACCCAACTTTTTTTAAATTTTGCTTTTATTAAATTAGTTACTAGAGAGAGTGAAATGCAGCTTAACTTTAGATTAAGCAGTATTAGCTAGTATTTTTAAGCGTCTGTAAGCAGCAGCAAAAATATGTTTGTATAGACAAGAGCTTGTAATCGCAATTAAAATTTATCGTGTACTTACAGTAATCAGCACTTTTAACTTCAATAATTTTGTATGAATAGTCCCGACTTGAGCCTTTTATAATTCGGTTTTATCTGTAAATAAGAAAGTAATAGTTACCATTTTTGACCAACCTTGGGACTAAGCGCATATTATGTGATTTGTCAGTTGGAGTATTATGGAGACTTGCTACTACAACAAAGTATCACGTAGGAATGGTACGCAAGTAAAGGTGCAAGAAATTGATCATCGAGGGAATACAGCAACTCCCAAGGTAAATTTAGCACGTTGGCGTTATCCGAAATGATGCCCAGTTCACAGTTATCTAGCCCTTCCCGTGTCGCTTTTTGAAAAAACTCTTGTCCTTTCTCTGTGCTGCAAAATACTAGCTTAATTTGGGAAATTCACCCAGAAGCGCAGAGACGCAGATTCAGCTTTTGTATGTTTTAATTCAGTACAGATACAGCGATAATGTAATTAAATTATCAACGAATTATTTTATGCTGCCAGTTATTGAGACTATTGTGTTACGTCAAATGGCTTCAGGCGATCGCCTATCCTTACAACTATACAAATTCATCGGCGCTCAACCTGGTAAAAAGGTTTACATTCAATCTAATCTGCACGGTGCAGAAATTGCTGGTAATGCCGTTCTTCACCAGCTAATTGAGTTTTTATCAACAATAAATAATACAGATTTAACTGGAGAAATTTGGCTAGTTCCCGTTTGTAATCCAATGGGGACGAATGAACGCGCTCATCATTTTTCTCCTGGACGATATTGCATTTACGAAGCTAAAGACTGGAATCGCATATTTTGGGATTACGAGAAAGAAGCTGATGATTTAGTAGCTTTTACTAAATCTCAACTTCATATCGAGCTAGAGGTCGTCCGACAAAATTATCTAACTATAATTAAGCAACAATTTGCGAAAATTTTAGACAAAATTAATTCTCCTAGTACAGTGCCATACACTGAGCTTTTTAGCTACAAACTACAAAACCTGAGTTTAGATGCAGATTATTTAATTGATTTACATAGTTCTACAAATCAAGCTTTAGACTACGTTTATTACTTCAGAAATCGAGAAGACAGTGCAAAATACTTCCTACTTGATTTCGGAATCTTACTTGATAAATACGATGGTGATGCTTTTGATGAAGCTTTTATCAAACCTTGGTTAGCACTAGAAGCTTGTTTTCAAAATTTAGGTAGAGAAATCAAGTTTGATGTGGAAGCTTGGACACTAGAATTAGGAACAGGAATGCAAATGAACCCTGATTCAGTCGCTAAAGGTGTACAAGGTGTAAAAAATTATTTAGTCCAAAAAGGTGTACTGCAAAATCTTAATTTATTGGATAACACAAAAACAGATGAAATGAGTTTTGCATCTAGTAGGAATCGGAAAAAATATTATGCGATCGCAGGTGGTATGATTCAATCCAGAATTGAATTAGGTAGTTACGTAAAAGCTGGAGAAAAACTGTATGAAATTCTCAGTTTTAACAAAGAAGGTAAGTTACCTAGTGTAATTGATGTCTACGCTCAACAAGATGGATTGGTTTATGATGTTGCAACCAATCAAGCTGTAAATGAAGGTGAATTTGTCTTGGGAGTTATTAGTTAGGGCATGGGGCATTGGGCATAGATATGTATGTAATTGTCATCACATACTAATAAATATGAAAAATTTTTTCCCTATTCCCCACTCCCCAGTCAGTTTAGTCTCCTAAGTAAATACCCATACCACGAGCCGTTTTAACTAAAGTACCATTGGGATCGACGGCGCTATATTGAGCGATCGCTTCTGTAATTGGTACACTTAATACTTGGCGATTTTGCCATGTCACCATGTGATCGTATTTATGCTCTGCAATAAGATTAACTGCCGCAACACCAAAAGCAGTTGCAACTAATCTATCTAGTGGTGAAGCAGTTCCACCCCGTTGAATGTGACCTAAAACTGTAACTCGCGTTTCTACACCAATGTGTTCAATAATTTTATCTGCCAAATATTCACCAATTCCACCGTATCGAGATTGGCCTAAGCGATTTGTAATCGTCACATTTTCCCCATCGTGGGTACGAACCGCTTCGGAAACAATAATCAAACAATAGTTTTTCCCTTTCTCTTGTCGTTCTTTGATTTTGTGGCAAATATGCTCAACAGTGTAAGGGATTTCGGGAATTAAAATTACATTTGCTCCCCCCGCAATTCCTGCCGCTATTGCTATGTGTCCGGCATCACGCCCCATTACTTCCAAAATCATGACTCGGCTATGACTTGCAGCAGTAAAATGTAACCTATCTAGTGCTTCTGTGGCAATATTAACTGCTGTATCAAAACCAATAGCGTGTTCAGTAACGCCAATATCATTATCAATTGTTTTGGGAATACCAACTAGGTTAATTCCGCCTTGTTGAGCAAGGCGACGCAGAATAGCCAAACTACCATCACCGCCAATACCAATCAAAGCATCTAAACCTAGCTCATGATAACCTGCAATGATTTCTTCGGAGCGATCGCTTACACTTCCATCCGCCATTGGAAAAGCAAAAGGGTCACCTTTATTGGTTGTCCCCAACATTGTGCCACCCGCAGTTAACAGGGAGTCAACTTGATCGACTTCCAGCTTGGTGAATTGTGGGGGACGCGCCATTAATCCGAAAGTCGCTTGACGAATTCCCAAAACCTCCCAGCCGTAAGTATCCACAGCACAATTCACTACAGCCCTAATTACAGCATTTAAGCCAGAACAGTCACCTCCACTGGTAAGAATTCCAATGCGCTTGGGTTCTCCCATATTTTTTTTTGACATTTTGATCCAAATATATTAATTAGTCGATGAAACTTAAGCCAAAGTTAGCAGCAGATTAAACCTAAGCAAATCTGCTCTTTGTAAATGCCAAAGTAATTTTATGTTTGTTTTGTATCTAAAAACAAAAGAAAGTTATCTTAGCTGTAAAATATAAGTGTAGAGCCAGTAGTAGATTAAACCTCGGCGAAAGCAATCCCTAAAAATACCAGGGGAATTTTATGCTTGTTTGGTGTCTAAGAAAAAACCAAGTTATCCCAGTTGTGAAATATGAGGGTGGAGCCAAAGGTGACTAGTATTGATAATTACAACTTCTCTTTTCCAGGAGAAGTAACAATCCTTCAGGCTCCTCCTGAATTCAAATCAGGTTTTATCGGCATTGTTGGTCGTCCTAATGTCGGTAAATCTACTTTGATGAATCAATTAGTAGGACAAAAAATTGCCATTACATCACCAGTAGCACAAACAACACGTAACCGTTTGCGCGGCATTTTAACTACACCAGAAGCCCAGTTAATTTTTGTAGATACGCCCGGAATTCATAAGCCCCATCATCAATTGGGGGAAGTGTTGGTGCAAAATGCTAAAATTGCCATTGAATCGGTAGATGTAGTGCTATTTGTGGTAGATGGAGCAGTAACTTGTGGAACAGGCGATCGCTATATTGCCGAGTTGCTGTGTCGCAGCAAAACACCAGTGATTTTGGGCGTGAACAAAATCGACCAACAACCGTCCGATTTTCAGTTTCTAGATGATAGTTATGCTCAGATGGCCCAGTCACATGAATGGGAAATCGTCAAATTTTCTGCCAAGACGAGTGTAGGATTACCGCAACTTCAAGAATTATTAATAGAACATTTAGAAATTGGGCCGTTATACTACCCACCAGATTTGGTAACTGACCAGCCAGAACGCTTTATCATCGGTGAATTAATCCGAGAACAAATTTTATTATTGACTCGTGAAGAAGTACCCCATTCAGTAGCGATCGCTATTGATTTAATAGAAGAAACTCCCAGCATTACCCGTATACTTGCTACCATCAACGTCGAGCGCGATTCCCAAAAAGGTATACTCATTGGCAAAGGTGGAGCAATGCTCAAAGCAATTGGTAGTGAAGCCCGCGAACAAATCCAAAAGTTAATCTCTGGTAAAGTTTACCTAGAATTGTTTGTTAAAGTCCAGCCAAAATGGCGACAGTCGCGCATCAGTTTAGCAGAGTTAGGCTATCGCGTGGAAGAATAAAACAAATTTGTCATTAGTCATTAGTCATTGGTCATTAATAATTGGTAATTGGCAGGCAAAAAAGCAAATAACAAATGATATATGACAAATGACAAATGACTCTTAATAAATGACTCTTAATAAATAAAAATGTCTTTAGATACTCGTTATCCCTTAAATTTACCCGCCAATGCTTTGCCGTTGCGCGTGTTAATTGTTGAAGATGATCCGATGATGCAACTCGGATTAGAGCAATCATTAATGGCTCATCCTCAGTTGGAGATTGTTGGACAAGCAGAAGATGGTTATTTGGGAGTTCAAGCAGCACTGCAACTGAAACCTGATTTGGTAGTTATGGATATTGGGTTGCCGCGATTGGATGGCATTGCAGCAACACAGCAAATTAAGGCGGCGCTGCCAGCAACTCATGTAGTGATGTTGACATCTCATCAAACGGAAACAGAAATTATTGCGGCACTCTCTAGCGGTGCAGATGCATATTGCATCAAAGGTGCAAGTGTGGAACGATTATTAAGTGCGATCGCAGCCGCAGTTGATGGTGCAGCCTATCTCGATCCCCAAATTGCGCGACGAGTAATTGACAATCTCAAACCACCCTCACCCACCAGTAACAACGCCAACTTGTCTGGGCGCGAGTTAGAAGTGTTGAAACTCATGGTAGACGGCTTGAGTAACCCGGAGATTGCCGAAAAACTCTATCTCAGTCCCAACACCATTAAAACTCACGTCCGAGGGATTATGAATAAATTAGCAGTAGACGATCGCGTGCAAGCAGCAGTTGTGGCATTGCGTTCTGGGTTGGTTTAGAAAACAAATGCAGCAAAATACAGAATATGCAAATATTTACACCTCGAAAACCAAAAAGCATGTACTCAAAATTAAATGAACAATATATTCTATATTGAAGAACTTATAGAACAAGGTTTGATGACTACAGTTGGTCTAAAAAAAATTAAAGTTGCAAAACAAGATGGCTCATGGAAGACGTTAAATGCAATCAAAAAATAGTGCCAAAGGAGTTAAGCTTCTTTGGCACGCTTTCTTTTTAACCATAGGTTTTATTGCCTTATGCGCGGTTTTTAATTAAGATTACTTGCACAATTTGTATGGCTATCTCGCTAGAAACACCTAAAGCTTGATATAAATCATTTAAGAAGTTTTTTTCTTCTTCAGCTACGATACCTTCAGCTAGAACTAGATCGGTGGCTACTGCAAAGGCTGCTTCCCGCAAGTCTTGAGATAGAGAATCTTTGGCTGCATTAAATAAAGTATTAAAGCCATCCCCTTCGAGAATGCCCAAGATTTTCTCAAACAGCTTGTTCATCATCTCATGGGGATAACTTTTAAAAAGTTTCGTCCGAGACAGGACAAAAGTGATAGAATTCGCTTGCTCGATAGAAAGATAACCGTCTGAGGCTATTGCTGCCAAAACAATGACAGCAAAAGCTTCCTCTGGATTAAGTGCTGTTTGGGTTTGGCTTTCTGTACCCAAAACAGCGTCGAATAGACCCATTGTAGTAACTCCTTGCTTAGAGCCTCAATAGCGCTACAGTTACCTGTGTATTTGGTAGATTTACATGCAAGACTGCGACGCTATGAGACTTTCATGCTTTAGTATTCCCAAGATTGGTTCATGGCGAACACTTGCACCCAATGGTTTTTGGTAAGAACTATACTGCCATTTGTAAACTTAGCGTTCTCCTGCCTTTTCTATTGTTTCAATTACCGCCAAACCTATACCAGAAGCTGCTAGTAACAGTACTACTGATATTAAATAGGCGTTGGTCAGCATCCGTAGGGCTTCATCAAAAAAAATGTAGGTGGTCATTGCTTCACCTTTTGAAATTTGTGTTGCTAGTACTTTTTATTTCTCCACACACCGATAGGTGAATTTCGCCGAGAAACTGCTAGCAATTGCATCTTAACAAAACTTTAGCTGTTTCAGAACAACATCCAAACTTTTTATTTCTGAAGATTTGATGAATTATAGAAAGTCTTGGTAAAAGAAATTACTGAGGTTGAGTTTAGAGCAAAAGTTGTGTCCCCCTAATTTTACGTAAAGATAGCTGTTAAATTAGTCAACTAACTCACAAAAATTTATGATAATAAGTATCCACAAATTGCCTGTTTTTGCAGACTATATTGTGAAATCTAAAGAAAATATACAAAAAGATTCCCGGTTTATTAGAGAAATTGGAAATCTGAGCCACCAATCAATAGAATTATTATGATCTCAGTGCATATACGAAAGTCACTTAATTATGAATTCCGAAGTTTTACTAAAAAAAGAAAGTATCTAAAGTAAACAATGTTCAATTGTCGCTACAACTGATTGAGAAAGAGAGTCAAAGTCGTAACCACCTTCTAAACCAAACATAATTTTACGAGTTATCCCTAAACAATAATCAGTAAATAAAGCGTAGTCTTCTGGCTGCAAATTGATACTTGCCAAAGGATCTGCGGCATTGCCATCATAACCAGCACTCACAATCAGCAAATCCGCTTGAAAGTTAGCTAAAAAAGGTATAACCTGTCTTTCAAAGAGTGGCTGATATACTGCAATATCACTACCAGGGCGTACAGGTAAATTTAAGACATTATTATGAAAGCCGTGTTCTGTCGCTCTTCCAGTACCGGGATAGCAGGGATACTGATGTAGGGAACAGTAGGCGATGCGTGCTTCACTTTCGATGATCGCCTGAGTACCATTACCGTGATGTACATCCCAATCGAGGATGGCGACGCGGTTAATTCCAGGTTGTTCAAGGGCAAATAATGCTGCGATCGCAGCATTAGAAAATAGGCAAAAGCCCATCCCAGCATCACTTTCTGCATGATGTCCTGGGGGACGTGCTAGTACAAAAGCTGGATTAGCCGACTTTAACACAACCTCAACTCCATCCAACCATGCACTGACTGCCAATAATGCCACATCATAACTGCGAGGGGAAACTGGGGTATCTCCATCCAAAGGGCCGCCGCCACTAGAAGCGATTTGCCAAAGTTTTTTGATGTAGGCTGGGCTATGGGCTTTAATTAACACAGACATCAGTGATGGCTGTTCTGATACTGGTGTAGGCGATCGCCAGTCAATTTTATCTGCGAATCTAGCTGTTTTTAGGGCAGTAGCGATTGCACTTAAACGTTCTGGTCTTTCAGGATGGTATTTTCCAGTCTTGTGATCTAAAAATTCGTCGGAATAGATGACTGGCAGCATAGGACGAAAAAGCTTGGCAGCAAGACAATCAATGCTATTGTATAACCCCGAAGAGTTTCTTTCGTGGACTACTACTAAGGAAGAAAAAACGCTCTTGTCAGCCCAAAAGAATCGCCTGAAACCCTTATTCTTTCTTTAATATTACAAAAGTGAATATATCCTAAGAAGTATTTAAATAAATACACACAGCAAATATACTGTTATGAGATAAGTTAAAATTTAATAAGTTGTATTTAATAAAGTAAAAATCTTAACAGGTAAGGCTTGCTCTAACTTTGTACTTTGTTGATTAACGGATAAATTTGATTGCTCTCTCATCATTGATAGATAAATTAGTAAATCAAGAAAACAAGTTTTGCAATATTTATTTATAACATGTCTACTTTTGCAAGTAACCCGGTGCTTCCCTGCTCAATCGGGCCTGAAGATTTCAACAGGACATAGGATTTGCTTCCCCTAGTTTTTTTCTTCACAGCTACGCTTCATAGTTATGTAAGTTGAGCAACATGAACGTGGATGGATTTAGCCAGCAGATAGAGAAATTGTACTCAGAGATACAGAGGCTATTGCAATGCCATGCAACTAAGCCAAACTCACAAGAAGAGATCATAACAGAGGCTTTCGAGCAACTCCATATCGCAATGGAAGAACTATTGACAGCTTCCGAGGAGTTAGAGGTAACACGAGCCGCAGCAGAGAAAGAACGCCAGCGTTACCAAGATTTATTTGAGTTCGCTCCAGAGGGTTATTTGGTAACTAATACCGTAGGGACAATCCAAGAGGCTAACGATGCAGCAGCAACCTTGCTCGGTGTTCACCAGAAGTATCTAGTAGGTAAACCATTAGTTGTCTTTATTGCCCAACAAGACCGCAAGTCCTTTATGCTTCAGATGAACAATTTTCAGCAGCTACTGAAGTGGGAAATTAACTTACAACCACGGATAGGAGAGCCTTTCCCTGCTATGATTAAGGCGTCTGCGGTATACGACTTACAGAGAAAGCAGGTTGGCTGGCGTTGGCTGCTGTGCAACATCAGTGAGCGCAAACAAGCTGAAGAAATGTTGCACCAAGCTTATGAAAAGTTAGAAATACGAGTAGCAGAACGGACAGCAGAACTGGTAAAAGCAAATCAGAAATTGCTAACTGAAATTACAGAGCGTAAACGAGTCGAATCACAACTGTTGTACCTTGCATTTCACGATGCACTAACGGGTTTGCCGAACCGCGCTGCATTTATGAACCGCTTAAGACGTGCAATCGATTATTCAAAACGGCATTCAGATTATCTATTTGCTGTACTATTTATCGACCTAGATCGATTTAAGCTGATCAATGACAGTCTGGGACACATAAAAGCAGATCAATTTCTGCTTGCTATTGCAGATAAGTTAGAAATATGTGTACGCTCCATAGATACAGCTGCACGGCTTGGAGGAGACGAATTTACCATCCTGCTTGAGGGAATTCAGGATGTATCAGACGCCATCAAAGCAGTTGAGCGGATTCAACAGGAACTAGCGTTACCCTTTGAGCTTGACGGACAAGAAATGTTCACAACAGCAAGTATTGGTATTGCGTTGAGTTCGACAGTAAACTATGAACATCCAGAAGAACTGTTGAGGGATGCTGATACGGCAATGTACCGAGCCAAAGTGCTGGGCAGAGCGCGTTATGAGCTATTTAACTCAGATATGTATACTAATGTTCTGGCGAAATTGCAGTTAGAGGCAGAGTTACGGCAAGCAATTGAACGCCTTGAATTTCAAGTTTATTACCAACCGATTGTTTCGCTCACCAAAGGCTCTATTTTAGGTTTTGAGGCTCTGTTGCGCTGGCAGCATCCTGAGCGTGGTTTGCTTAATCCAGCAGATTTTATTTCCCTGGCAGAAGAAACTGGACTAATTTTCTCTATTGGCAACTGGGTGTTGAATGAAGCCTGTCGCCAAATGCAAGCTTGGCGGATTTGCCATCATTCCAACTTGCTAGATAAAATCAGTGTCAATCTCTCCCACAAGGAATTTTCCCAGCCAAATTTGATTGACCAGATTGGGCAAGTTTTGCGCTCAACTGGTCTTGATGCTGCTAATCTAGTGCTAGAGATTACTGAAGGCGTAATTGTGGAAAATGGCGATAAAGCAACTGCCGCACTTTTACAACTTCGAGAGATGGGGATTGAGTTATCAATTGATGACTTTGGTACGGGCTACTCCTCATTAGGTCATCTTTATAACTTTCCGATTAGTGTGTTGAAGATTGACCGTTCTTTTATCAGCTTGATGAGCGCTAATAGTAAAAGTTTAGAAATTATTGAGATAATTATCACATTGGCACAAAAATTGGGTGTGGATGTACTAGCTGAAGGAGTAGAGACAAAAGAGCAATTAGCACTTCTAAGAAAGTTGAACTGTGAATATGCCCAGGGAAATTTTTTCTCTGTTCCATTAAATAGTTCAGCAGCAGAAGGATTAATTATGACAAATCCTCGGTGGTAAGGGTTATTTAAAAATAATTCGTTATTCGTATTTCAAACGCGTATATAGCGCAAAACTAAAGCGGAGGTTGCCTGCAATTTAGATTTTGTAAAAGAGACTCTGGCTGAAACAAAGCCACTTATAGACCAATACAGTTCAGTTAAGCATTTCTTTCTTCTCTTTGCATCCTACCCTTCTCCTTCAAAGACGCTACGCGTAGCTTGCTTCACCGTAGGGGTACGGGAAGCCACTTCATGTCTATGCGTCTTGGCGGTAGCCTGCGGCAAACCGATGCAGCGTCTACGTTAAAAAAATTGACTTTGACAAAGAGTTTTAACCTTAATCCAAACATATTGATTTATAAACTAATGTGAGTGCGTCTTTGCAGGAGAAGGGGAAGTTAATTATACCAATTCTCTAAAATAAGGCAACAGATGTAAGCAGGGATTGCCTTGCTACATCTAAATTTCTCAATTGCGTTAGCGTAGCGGGGCGAAGCCCATTGCGAACTTGTACTGAGCTTGTCCTGAGTTCAGCCCGAGCAAAGCCGAGGGGCAAAGCCGAAGTATTGCAAACTTGTACTGAGCGTAGCCGAAGTATTGCAAATTGGTATTACCCTGTAAAATTAGTCATTGACTTCGTTATCCTGGTTACCAGCGATCGCTTAACATTAACAAGCAATGGGTTTTTCCCTTTATCCTTTTGTTCAATGACTCTCAACTTTCGCTAAATTGGAAAAAGGTAAACTTAAGGGAATTTTAAATGTCAGCACAATTGTTACTGGTGGATGATGAACCAGGGATACGGGAAGCCGTCAAAGACTATTTGCAAGAGAGCGGTTTCAGCGTTCAAGTCGCCAGTAACGCCCTTGAAGGTTGGGAATGGATGCAGATGAATACGCCTGACTTAGTGATTTCTGATGTCATGATGCCTCAGGTGGATGGCTATCAGTTCCTAAAGCAACTGCGAGAAGACCCCCGCTTCCAAGCGCTACCGATAGTATTTTTAACTGCTAAAGGCATGACAGGCGATCGCATCCAAGGGTATCATGCTGGTGTCGATGCCTATCTACCCAAACCCTTCGATCCAGATGAGTTAGTGGCTATAGTTGAAAATTTGCTAGCCCGCCGTAACGCTAAGGCCGCAACTACCAAAGATGACGTTGAAACCCCCGATCTTGCTGAACTAGCTACTCAGATTGCCCAAATTAAGGCATTGTTAACTCAAAGAAATGCCATTTCCCAATCACCAGCCCCTTTTAAAATTGATCTGACTCCTAGAGAACAAAGTGTTTTGAACTTAGTCGCTGAAGGGTTAATGAACAAAGAAATTGCCCGTCGCTTAGAAACCAGCGTCCGCAATGTAGAAAAATACGTCAGCCGTTTGTTTAGTAAAACTGGCACCAATAGCCGTACAGAGTTAGTTCGTTTCGCCCTAGAACATGGTCTTGCTAAATAGATAGTTTTTGAATTGGTCATTGGGCATGATGAAGAGGCTCCACGGGTAGGGGGAAGGGTCTACAGGACAGGAATGTCCCCCTGCCCCTTGTCCTCTTCTTGTGGGTAATTGGCAATAGGTAACTGGCTGCTAAACCATAACCTATTACCAGTAATAGATAAAACATAAGTATTTCAGCAAATCAGGCACTCAGTTAAAGTAAAAATCTAAAAGGAAAGTTATTTATTTTCACTTTGGCCTTTTAGGTTTTCATTGAATTTGCGCCTGTTGTCTAATTCCCCATCTGTAAAGACACAGAATTTTATTGTTCCTGTAATGTTTTTATAAAAACTCGGTAAAATGCACCCGACTGAATTTGCTCTTAGATTCTGCCAGTACCCTTTGCTACAAAGTTTTTAATAGAGAAACTGTTCCTGGGACTCTGTGTTGCTAAATAAGACTTTCGCAAAGGAGAAATCACAATATTTTATGAATTCTACTTGCTGCTTAGTTTTTATTGCAACGGGGCTATATGATCAACATTTGATTTGATGCCTAATTCATGTTTTTTCGCTACTTAAATTACACCTTTAAGGCTGAGGATTTTCAGCAGCATTACGCAAGCGCATCAGCTGGCGTCGCATTTGAGGTGAGGCTTTCAACTCGGACACTTCCTGCGCTTTAACGGACGCTTGCAGCGTCTCTAGAAAGTCGTCAGAACCCTCGGTTAAGGCATCCAGTAATACCTGTAACAGTTGTTCGCGATCGCCCAATAGACTCTTTTCCTCAATCAACCGGAATTTGAGATGGATTTCGCATTCATAAACACCTACTTCGAGGTTATTTATCTGGCGTGGTAATGCTTTGGAGTTCATAGCTATTGAGATTCCTTTACTTGGTGGTCATGAGGGTAAGGAGGTAGATGCCTAGCAAAATTCTTTATATCTTCTTTGAATCCAAAGTGTTTGAATTAAGAATTTTTCTTCATCAATTACCTTTGTATTCCATTTCAGTCTCCTGTGTTTTATTTTCAAGCTAGATTTTGATGTTCTTGTGCCAGATATAGCTTATGGTAAGCCATAACTATTATTCAGTTTTTAAGATTCTATACAATAAAGTTTTTGTAAGAAGTTGTGCAGTCTTTTTAAAGCTTTTTACATCAACTTTATGTTAACGTCAATAATAGTTTAACTTGTTACTTTACTTTTAGTATTTACACGTAAGTAAAATCGCTTAATTTTTTAGAACTTATTAAAGCCAGAGGTGAATGTAGCGCTATTCAGTAAAATTACTTGATGTACGTTTTTTGCAATAGAAAATTCCGAATAAATTGATGAGCGGAATTATTAAGGTAAAAACTTTTGTTCTCTAGAAAAAAATGTACACAGATCAAATTATTCCTGGTGAGTGCCTCACCCTACTAGCTTTTAGGCTTCATGAGTACGAAAGTTCTAGCAGTAGGTAGGATTAGCACACCACTTTGACCTGTTTGTATACACCAAATAAAAACGCTTTTTTGATAATTTTTACAGAAAAATAATTTTACTACTCTCAGTACTAGCTGCTAATTGTGTCTTCAACTCTTAACAGAAGTAGTAAGTTAATCAGTACAGGTGATATTTTTACTTATGCCCATTCAATATACCCTTTTGAAACTGCTCTCAAAGCTTGTAAATTGAGAGCATTCAAGCTTGAATATAGCGTTTACAATAATTTCAGTGTAATCAACCCAAATCTTACACCCTTTTATGGATAACCCGATGCTGCTCAAGTCCACAACCCGGCATGTCCGCATTTTTGCAGGCGAAATTGACCGGGATGGCGAACTGATTCCCAGTGAACAGGTCTTAACATTAGATATTGACCCAGATAATGAATTTAACTGGAATGAAGATGCGCTGCAAAAAGTTTATCGAAAATTTGATGAACTAGTAGAAGCATCTAGTGGCGCAGACCTCACAGACTATAACTTGCGCCGTGTTGGGTCAGACTTAGAGCATTATCTGCGATCGCTCCTGCAACTCGGCGAAATCAGCTACAATCTATCTGCCCGCGTTACCAACTACAGCATGGGAGTTCCCCAAGTCGCAATTGACGACAAACAATAAGCTAATGAGTTGGTAGCGGTCTGGCTGAACCTTTGTGACAATTCAGATCCATCTGAAAAAGTCTACGAAAAACCTAACCCCCTAACCCCCTTCCCGACGCGGGAAGGGGGAAAATTAATCTGAGAAGTTTTGCTGTCTCCTCAAAAAGAACCTGGAAACGAGATTACCAGATTTTTAAAGCCCCTTCATTGACAGCGACGGGAAACTCCATCCCCAAACTTCGTCTTGCTACGTACTCCGTGAGTGGAGGAGGTTGTTCCCCCCGTCGCTTGGGCCAAGCAGGGCATTAGCCAAACAAGTAGTTTCTTCCCCATGCCCCATGCCCAAAAACTCTAGAAAGCAAGTGGTGTGGAGTTTTTTATTACTCAGATACTTTGAGTAGTTCACTTATCTTAATTCTTAATTAAAGTTAATTGTTGCTATCCTACTTATAAACTAAATAAATACCAAGATTATCTGCCTCTTGATGATGGGGTAATTCAGCAAAAGCAAATAGCGCAGTTATGCTTGGGTTATGCTTTGGTAACAAGGTTGAAGTTAGCTGCTTTGGCGATGGAGAGTCACTGAGCAATAGAAGCTATGATGAGGCTGTAGGGTTGACTTAGGAGCGGATTTTTTGGATAAGTAAGTATTAGCACCTGCTGATATCCCCCAGTTAAAATCATCATTTAAAGTCTGGGTATGTCAAGTTTAACAAAGATGAGCGGTCTAGATTGTCCCTAATAATGCTGTTAAAGAAATTGCCAATCGCTTCCCGGTGCGAAAACTATGGAAAATGACGCGGCAACGCTCTACTGTACAAATGAAAGTTGTCAGGCTGCCAACCCCCTGACCCACAAGTTTTGCCTGCGATGTTCCACGCCCTTAACCAAAAATTACCTCTGGGCTGTGGTAGATGGCCCGAGTGTGGGTAGCCCTGGAGAAATATTAGCTGATCGCTATTTAGTCCTTGATAAATTTCTTCTTTTAGATACAAAACCTGCTTTATTAGCGTTAACGCCTGAGTTAGATAATTTGCAGCCTCTAAAAGCTTACCTGAGACTGATTCCCTACCGTTTACACGTACCGCAGGTATATGGAGTGCTTTTTCTCGGTGACGGGGCTTCCCATCAAGAAATATTACTTTTAGAAAAACCTCCATTATTAATAGATGACAAAATCCAACAAGTGCAGTTGGCTAGCGAGTTAACCACCGCTTGGCGTGATGCAACATCGATGCGCCAACTCAATTGGTTATGGCAAATAGCTCATCTGTGGCAACCTCTTGCAAGTGAAGGTGTCGTCTCTAGCTTGCTTGACTCAAATGTATTACGGGTAGAAGGATCATTAGTCCGTTTGTTAGAATTGCGTTTTGATGGAGCAACATTACCAGAATTGCCCCAATTAGGTCAATTTTGGCAGCAGTTAGTTAGTGGTGCTAAACCAGCCATAAATGAATTTGTTAATGAGGTTAGCCTTTGCTTAATTCAGGGAAAAATTAATTCAACCGATCAATTAATCGGAGTTTTAGATCGCGGACTGGCTGGGTTAGGGCGATCGCAAACACCCACAATTAAAATGATCACCAAAACCGACACTGGGCCAAGTCGCCAACGTAATGAAGATGCCTGTAGCCCACCCAGTGGAACTCTGGTGAGTAAACCACCCCAGTCAACAGCTTTGGCAATTGTTTGTGATGGCATCGGTGGGCATGAGGGGGGCAATGTGGCATCAAATTTAGCCATTGAAACTCTCCAGCAGCAGGTACAGCAACTAACAAAAGTTCCCTACGACCATATAGACCCCTCACTGCTACTGAATGACCTAGAAAAGGCAGTGGCAATTGCTAATGACAAAATTAGTCAACGTAATGATAGTGAAAATCGCCAGGGTCGTCAAAGGATGGGTACGACTTTAGTCATGGCATTGCCTGTTGCTCATGAAATGTACATTACCCATGTCGGTGATAGTCGTGCTTACTGGATTACCCGCCACGGTTGTTATCAAGTTACCCTGGACGATGATGTTGCCTCCCGCGAGGTGCGGCTAGGCTATGCCATTTACCGCGAGGCTGTACAACAAAGTTCTGCTGGTTCTCTCGTTCAGGCTTTGGGCATGGGGCCAAGCAGTTCATTGCATCCCACATCGGCACGGTTTATCCTCGACGAAGATGCTGTTTTTCTGCTTACTTCCGATGGTTTAAGTGATTTTGAGCGAGTGGAGGAGTACTGGGAAACAGAAATCTTGCCGATTCTAGTTGGGGAAGTCCCCATAACAAATGTTGCAGATAGATTAGTTGAAATCGCTAACACTAAGAATGGACACGATAATGTCACCATCGCTTTAGTCCATTATCAAGTTCAATACTGGGAACCCGAAATTACGATTCAAGCCTTCATTCCAGAAAGTTATTCTGCCAAAACTATTGATTTTACATCTAGGGCAACAAATCCGACACTTTTAAGTAGCCCAAATCAGAAAACTCAAGTGATTCCAGACACTGAGCCTGCCAAAAAGCGCCAATTACCCCTACAATGGATTGTTCCGTTAATATTTGTAGTAGCAGCAGGTGCTTTGGGATTGTTCGTCAAGCAACTGCGATCACCATCATTCCCCTTTATTTCATCCACTCCGATACCAACTTCAAATCCTACTATCGAAGCGACACCCATACAGCGATCGCTAGCCAACCTTTCTTCTGGCTGGGTAATAAAAACTAACAATCAAATCACTTTGGGAAACAACCAATCACTTCCCTCTGGAGCTTTTTTAGAAGTTATCAACACAAAACCAAATCCTAAACCTAGTTCGGGAAATTTTTCAGTGTCTATGCGAGTCTGTGCCAATAAAAGCACACAAACTCCAGATAATACTAATAATCCAGCAGCAACTTCCTCAGTGCCATCAAATTCAAAACCTTTGCCAGCAACGGTATTGTTGGACTTCTCTCAACTCAAACGCTTTGGTGTCTCTGTTTTACCACAAGATGCACCAAGTCCATGTACACCCGCTACACAACCGCCAGTTACTCAACCACCCGACGACAGCAGTCCAACTTAGTTAAATAATCGATAAATTGGTGGAAACCTGGAATAATAACAGGTAACATCAGAGTAAAAACTTACAAGGTAAAAAAGTAGAAAGTTTTCACCTTGGAGAATTCTGATTTAAAATTATTTATTTTAGTTTTTATTTTAATGAATCCATGCCATCCCTGAATTTGGCGATCGCCCGTCTCCTTAACACTGGCACTGACAACTTCGCCATTTGGGTGGTTAAAGCTCCCTATCCTAGTGGCTACGTTTTACGTGACTGTGTATGGCCTGATCAACTTAATTACGTCTGGCAAGAATGGCAGCAACTGTTTGCTGGTCATAGTCACTTAGATATTTCCCCAAACTCAACATCTCAAAAGTCCAACCGATTCCCCATAGATTGGATTTCACCCCCTTCAGGCCAATCAACTGGTCCCTACAGCAGTCGTCTGATGCAAAGCTTGGGAATGAATTTATGGCGCTGGATGTTTGACGGGCAAATTCTTGGTAGTCTAGAACGCAGTCGCGGTATTGCTATGGGTCAGCATACACGTTTGCGCTTCCGCCTAGAAATCCGCGACCCAGATTTGATCGCTCTGCCTTGGGAAATTATGCAGCGTGAACCAGGTCAATCAGCTATGTCTCTCTCCCAAGATTTGCTATTTAGTCGCACTAGCAGCGAAGTTGACCCCTTACCATATTTGCGAACTGACCAGACTTTAAGTATTCTGTTAGTTTTAGGTTATGATAACAAGCTACAACTTGAACAAGAAGCTGCTATCTTACAGCAAACTCTTGTAGATACGTCTGTAGGTGGTAATTCCCAAAAATGTGCACCTTGTATAGTGAATCAACTGCTACAACCAACTCCACAGGAGTTGATTCAAGAATTAGAAACCAGAGCATACAATGTTTTCTTTTATGCTGGACATGGTTTGCCAGACCCAGATGGGGGGTTACTGTTTTTGCGACCAGACATGCCCCTAAATGGGATAGAATTAGCCCAAGTATTGACCCATACAGGTGTGAAATTAGCAGTTTTCAACGCCTGTTGGGGCGCACAACCAGCTGCTATCAATCATCAAGCTATACCTGCCAGCAGTTTAGCAGAAGTGCTGATTCGTCATGGTGTACCTGCGGTTTTGGGAATGCGCGATGAAATCGCAGACCAAGAGAGCCACAGCTTTATTCAAGCTTTTACTGAAGCTTTGCGATCGCACAAGCCAATTGATGAAGCCGTAGCCCAGGCTAGGCAAGAGTTGTTAACACTGTATAAATTTAATCAACCTGCTTGGACTTTGCCTGTTCTCTACCTGCATCCAGATTTCAATGGCGAACTCATTAAGAATCTAGATGAAGGTATTACTGAACTACCAGATACAGCCATTCCTGATATCGGTTCCCCACTTTTGCTTGCTTCGTTGCGATCGCTCGCCCCAAAAGGTAAAACCTGGATACTGCGTTATGGAGTTACCCGCATCGGTCGTACGCAAGACAATGATATTGTTATCCCCGAACCATCGGTATCCAAACGCCATGCTGAAATTTTCTGCCGCAATACTCTTACTGATGCTACATTGGTGCGAAGTTATTACTTGCAAGATTTTTCTACCTACGGGACAACTTGGTTTTTAGGACCTAATGGTTGGCAACAAATCCTCCGAGAGGAAGTCCCGTTGAAATCGGGAATGCAGTTAAAGTTTGGAAGTGCTAGAAGTGAAACTTGGGAGTTTATTATTGAAGACTCTTAGCATATATTGTAAAAATAAATTTGAATCTTTAGCATCAACCTTTAAAATCTGTTTTTTTGTAGAAAAATTAAACTGTTTTTGCGGAAATCTATTCTGAGGAATTGTAGCTGTAAATACCACCAAATAATATGTGAGGCAATCAGAAATGGCTAATAAAATTAACGGCTCAGAGACTTTCTCTTCTTTGCCATCTCAAGTAGATTTAGAATTATTAGAAGTATTACTGGAACCAGACGATGCTACCTACCCCTGGAATCCAGGCGATGAAGAATCACAAGCTTATTTTGACGAATTAGAAGAACAGTTTGGAATGCAAGATTTGCTTGAAGAAGAACTGACAACGCGATCACAAGATTTTTATAGTCATCTAGACACACTTTGGTCTGGGATCTCTCCGGAGTCAGACAATAATCACAATCCCCAACAAGCACAAGTGCTTAATCTTCAAAAGACATTATCTAATACTTTTGCCGCCTGTGTCCCCCAAGCATTGCTCAACACCATCGCCACCAAAGCTGCTGAAATTCTTGCTGCTCGACAATCAATCGGTGAACAACTGGTTGAGTGTGTTCAGACAATACTACCAAATTGGGGAACAGAGGATCTTTTAGTTTTGGCTCGCCCTTTTGCTTACGCTATGCGAAGCAGCGAATCGCAAAATGCAGCATCTGCACTCAATAATCTTCAAAATAACGGGTGGACAGCTTTATCAGAAGTAGACAAAGCAAAGGTTACTTTAGTGATCGCCTCTTATGCTTTTAATGAACTCAACAAGTCTGAGTATGAAGCATAACTTGAATGAAATTTCTCTTTTTGCTATATAAATTTATAGTGCAGGCAGATTTATTTGCTGATAATGCTTGTCCTGCGATTTTAACCATTCACTAATTCTTAGTATTTTGTGTGTAGTGAACCTTAAAGTAAACCTATGATAAGCTGATTATAATATTAGGCCATCTATCACAAGACATAAATATTCAAAAGTAATGGGCATTGGGCACTTGTCCTGAGCTTCTCCTGAGCTTGTCCTCTTGGTAGTCGTAAAGCCTGCGGCATAGCTACGCTTAAGGCGCAGCCTAAGAAGAGAAGGGCGTAGCCGTAAAGCCTACGGCATAGCTACGTTTAAGGCGCAGCCTCTCCAAGAGTTGAGCGAAGTCGAAGTATTGAACATTAATTATTTATTCTTGTCCTCACTCCCTTATTTCTCCCTGCTTGCCCTACTCCCCTACTCCATCTCTTATTTTGGACCAAGAAATCGGGTAGCAAAATTTTGCGATCGCGTTGGTGATAGCGCCCGTGCCTTGAGAATTGCTGCCATCAAAAAGGCGTAAGATAACACCCCAACAACTACCAACAGCAAGGCATTGATTGATCCCGTAGCATTCCACAAAGCATGGAGCGCAGCAGCACTAAGATAACCAATAGAGAGAATTTGCCAACTTCTACTGGGTTTGAGAACAGCCAACCCAATAAAGTAACCCAGATAGCCACTATAAGCCATGTGTCCGGCTACAGAACCTAAAATTCGCGGAATTAGCAGTTGCAAACCCGCCAGTTGACCAGCAGCGCCTATACCCACCTGTTGCGTGACATTCTGAGTAATATCTGGCACATATTGTCCGAGAGTTTCCAAAAGAGTGAAGCCTACAGCAGAAGCTGTTCCCAGGAGAATACCATCTAGAGGTTCCCAGATACCTATGCGTTCCCGCCAAGGTGAAGACAGTATTCTCCCGATGGCAAAAGCCCCTAATACAGGCAATGCTTTAAGTAATTCCTCCATCAAGCCAGCACCAAAAAACATCCGCACCAGCAACTCTGTAAAAGTGATAGATTCTTGGGATGAGGGCAAGTTTCCAGGCAGGACAATGCGAAACACAAAGATAAATAAATCCAACAACGGACTAAGCAAAATCAGCATTGTACCTAGTGCCGCAGCCATTAGCACCCACCAAGGCTTCTGTTTACCGCAAAGTTGATAAACAAAATAGTAGGCAGCAAAGGCAATGTAAGTAGCTACAATCACTTGATTAGCTTGGGGTTGACCGACTGTAGCAAACATTAACACTACAAAGATTACAGTCAGTATTCCCGGTACAAGGTAAGCTTTACGGGTTAAATCTTTACCAGTGGAAATAATCGGAAAAAGCTGGGTGAAGCTAACAGAATCAGGCTGCTTTAATTGAGTGTGGCTGTGGTAATTTGTCGCAGAAGGTAGTGGTGTAACTTGGTTAACTGTCGTGGCCGGGGTGAGTAAGGTATACTCGTACTCAAAAACGTATTGCGGGCCATCAGCACCTAAAGAAATGCGATCGCCTGGGTGCAATTCCTGACATTCATACAAGCGTTGTCCATTCAAATAAGTGCCATTAGCACTATTTAAATCACAAAGCACCCAGCTGAATTTGCTATCTGGCGATAGAGAGAGGGGACGAATCACTGCATGACGACGAGATACCATTCGGTACATCATGGCATCCAAGACAACTTGGCAGCTGGGATCGCGTCCAATTACCATCTCTTTACTGGGGGGCAGGGAATAGCGAGATTCTGATCCAAAAGCTGCCCCATTACCAGACACTAGCCGCAGAAATGCATTATGTCTTGCGTGTTTGCCTGTCATCGAGTTAGAGTGCGTTTTTAAACTAATTCTTCACATAATTTGGCAGCAGGACTAACCTTAGCCACATTAACAGCAGCATTGCTAAATCCACTATAGCTTCACTTCTTGCTAAGAAATTTAAATTTATAGACGCAAAATTTCAAATTGTTTTACCTAACGTAAAGAAGTATTCCATTTGCTAAGAGTTTATCCTCAAACTGGCTTTTCAGGCGGATAAATCAGATTTTTTCGGTAGTGTACTCTTGAGATCCTAACTGCAAATTAAACTCACGGCAATTTATCAAAAAATAGTATTTTTTACTGCATTTCGTTCTAGTCCAAAAATATATAATTTTTTAGTAGTCTGTTGTGAGCCAGTACAGTCTTCTGACAAAGGGAAAGGCTAGGGGCTTCTGTACTAAAAGCTTTTACCAACACAAAGCGTCTCGTAGAGAAGGGGGTTTCCACGCCACTTGCCCCGAAGATCGAACCAAAAGATTTCTGGTATCTTGCCTCAAACAACTGTAGTCAGTTCTGGGTGTTCAATCTTAGTTCCAAGTACTGTGAGGAATTCTGCCAACCAATGGGGGTGGGCAGGCCAAGCTGGTGCTGTCACTAAGTTACCATCAACTATTGCCCGATCAACAGGGATATCGATATAAATGCCTCCAGCACTCTTGATATCTGGGCTACAAGCAGGGTAACCAGTACATCGTTTACCTTGCAGTACATTAGCAGCTGCCAATATCTGCAAGCCGTGGCAAATGGCAGCAATCGGTTTATTCGTTTGGGCAAAGTGACGGGTAATTTCTAGCACCTGCTGATTCAAGCGGATATATTCTGGTGCTCGTCCTCCGGGAATAACTAAGGCATCGTAGGTTGCAGCTTCTACTTCTGCAAATGTAGCATTTAAAGTGAAATTGTGTCCGGGTTTTTCACTGTAAGTCTGGTCTCCTTCAAAGTCGTGAACTGCTGTCCGCACCTGATCACCAACTTTTTTGTGAGGGCAAACTGCATGGACGGTGTGTCCAACCATTTGCAACGCCTGAAAAGGAACCATCACTTCATAGTCTTCTACATAGTCGCCAACAAGCATCAAAAGTTTCTTTGCAGCCATATTTTGTTACCCTCATCTTTTGTCAATAGTTGTTTATAGTGGTTGCCAGGTGCGTGACGTGAAGTAAGTATTGAAATCACTCTAGCAATTCATGGAGAGCAGAGATAAAGCTGTGCTTTATGCAGGTGAAATACAGCTTAACCTCTACTTTTATTGGAAAACGCTATATAAAATAAATATTAGTTTAGAGTCAGCTATTTTAGGCGTTAGCATCCCCATAGATTTTTGATACATTACAACACATTTAGTTTTGTAATGTCATTAGACCGAAAAGTTTTCCATAAACCTTATATACCAAGTTGCCAAAGCTAATATTGTTTATAGGACTTACGCACACTCTACGAATTCTCGGTGCTCTTGGCGTCTTGGCGATTCGATAAATTAAGCGAAGTTAGCAATTATTGCGTAAGTCCTGGTTTAGTATCTAAGCTCTGCTGGACTAGTTTCAAGCAAATAATATTATTTATCATAACTTGGTATCAGTCTTTCATTTGCGCTTAGGAGTACAAGGAGCTAAAATTAAGTTTTAATCTACCTTTCAAAAACTTTTGTTGTGAGTGGACGAATAGAGCGATGTCTACGACAAGCCGCTAAGAACGTCTACGCAAAACTGTCATAACTCCACACACCTAATCGTATTTTTCAAAACAAAGCCGATAGCTTGAGAATTAGTTTATATAATTCTGTTTAGGAGAATAATTATCTTTCTGCTTGCGTTTGCGATACCACCACATCACAAAGCCAGTGATAGATAGAATTAAGGGAGCCAGACCAACAAAGATGTAAAGAATACGGGTAGGTAAGCCGCCGAAAGTACCGTAGTGCAGTGGCTCAAAGGAATTGAGAATCTTGTCGCCTAACGATGCCTTTAATGAATTCTCAACTCGTAAAACCTGACTGCTGTATCGATCCAGATAGACATTGCTCATGCCGTATTCCTCTCGCTCTTGAGGGAGCTTCATCCGCAATCGCAGGGGAGCTTTGGGATCTGTGGTTAAGTCAATGCTTTGCAATGCTCCGTCAGGTAGGGCAAGTTGAGCCGTTTTCATCTGTTGGCTGAGTGGTAGAGGAGATTGATTTGCGATCGCCTGGGAAACAAGTTCAGGCAGAGGTGGACTAAAGGTAATGGCACGAATTAATGGGTCAACATAGCCTAAATTCCAGGCAAATCCAGTGAAAAAGGTGAACAGTAAAAATATGGCGGTAGTAATACCGAACACCTTATGTAAATCGAAATTAAGGCGCTTGGGGTGGGCATTCCATTTAATTTTGAAGCCTGTTGTCAGCTTGTGCCAACCAGGCCACAAGATAATTCCGGCGATCGCCACAATGCACATCACTAAGCCCACAACACCGACAATCTTTAAACCCAGATCGCCTAATTTCAAAGAGGTGTGGAGTTCATAAACAATCTGGAGAAAGCGCTGTATGGCATTGGGATGCAGACTGTTGCCCAGAATTGCCCCTGTGTAGGGGTTAACGTAGACTTCTACCCAATCGTTGCTCGGAATTGAAATGACGACATTAAAAAGATCGTCTGGTTTAGTTGGCAAATAAACCCTTTGCAATGCCATTTCTGGCTGGTTGGCATAGGCGGTTTTGACAACATCCAGGATAACTTCCAACGATAAACGATCACCTTGGGGTAGGATAGCGCCAAACTGTTGATGTCGTTGAAAGTCATTGATTTCGCGCTGGAAGACGATCAGGCTTCCAGTTAAGCCAGTCAAGATGGCAATTGATGCGATCGCAAAACCCAGGATGCGATGCACAGTAAATACAATGTTACGTAGTTTTTTATAACTCAAGTTAAACGCTCCTTTGCACAAGCTCAGGCTCGATGAATCGGTAGGTCAGAAGGTGACTGAAATTGTCCCTTGCAGAGTAAATGGTGCTTGGGGAAAGGTGAGGTAGCCGTTTGATTCGTAATATTTGACATCAAAAATGTTCTTAAAGTTGAGTCCAACTTGCCAGTTACTTTGTTTGTATGAGATAGAAGCATCGGTTCTGACATAGGAAGGAAGGATAAATTGCTCGCTTTGGTTAGCAACGCGATCGCCTACAAAAAAGAACCCCCCACCAAACTGCAATCCTTGCAAGTTACCTGTTTGAATTTCATAAGTTGTCCAGAAACTCGCGCCATGATAGGGTGCATTTTCTAAATGCTTGCCTTGGACTGTAGGGTCGTTATCTTTGCTAACGTAAGCATCATTGAGAAAACCAGAAGCAATCAACTTCCAACCCGGTAAAATTTCACCTGCTACATCCAATTCAATTCCTCGACTTTTTACTTCTCCTAGCGCAATTACGTATTTAGGATTATCTAGGTCTGTAGTGGCAATGTTTGTTTTGGCAATGCCATAGGCTGCGAGGGTTGCGGAAAGTCGTTTATCAAAAAGTTCAGCTTTGATGCCAACTTCGTACTGTGTACCGCGAGAAGGCTTTAGCAGATCCTCATCTACTGTTCTGCTATATGGGTCTACTGTAAAAGAGCGACTGTAGCTAGCGTATAGCGAAATGGGTTCAATTGGTTGATAAACAATGCCCACACGCGGTGAAAAGGCATCAAAGTAATATCTAGACTCGTTTGGTTCACTACTGATACTGATGTCAGATATATTTTCACTGTCTGAGTCAATAAAATCATATCTACCACCTACAAGCAACTTCAGATTAGGCAACAATGTCACTTGGTCTTGTAAATAAATTCCTTTAGTATCAGTTGTGCTATTGTCCTGGCTATAGATGCGCTCAGGCAGTGGAACATCATAGTTTGGCTCAAAAATATTGATCGAAGGGAAACCACTAGTAAAGCCTTTGCTATCTTGAGTATTCCGGTTCCAGTCTAGACCTAACAGCAGTTGATGAGCGATAGAACCTGTGTTGAATTTACCAATCAAGTTGGTTTGTAGCGCTAAAGTTTGTGAATAAGTCGGATCATCACCATACTGCGTTCGCGTCAGTGTTCGACCATCCTCTAAAAGTCCAATATCGTTATTAGTAACTTTGCTACTTCCCACACCAAATCTCCACGAAAATCTGTTCCTGAGCCGCCAATTTTCACTAAACTGGTGATTCAGTGTTAGCTCTAAACGATTATTTTGAGAATTTTGATAATCATCAGGTTGAAACAAATTGCGATTTCTAGGCAAGGTTAAAAAGATTGGTTCTGGTCGAAAGCCTCGGTCAAAACCTTGCTTAGAATCAAGATATTCATAAATGAAGTCTAGGGTTGTCGCATCACTAATTTTGTAGGTAAAAACCGGAGAAATATAGAAAATCTCATTTTCAATATAATCTCGATAGCTACCAGAATTTTCATAAGAAACATTCAAACGATACAACAACTTTTTATTAGTAGTGAGCGGCCCAGACAGGTCGATGGTGGGATTGTAGAAATCGAAGCTTCCAGCCGTGAAACTAGCTGAGTAATAGGGATTGCTTAAAGGTTTTTTTGTTACATAATTCACCACTCCACCCGGCTCTAACTGACCATACAGTACTGAAGCGGGACCTTTGAGTACTTCCACTTGTTCAATATTGGCACCATTAGCAGGAAGTAAACCAGTAAACCCATCTATCAAATCAGCATTTCCAAAACCGCGAATATTGACACCACCTAAACTATTGCCATAACCTGATACGCCCGTAGTACCGGACACATTACGAACAGCATCACTTATGCGTGTGATTCCCTGATCCTTGATTATTTGCTGAGGAATCACCTGAATTGACTGGGGAATATCACGTAAAGGTGTATCAGTCCTGGTTGCAGTTGATGCATCCGGCACGGTATATCCATCTTGCTCACCTGTCACTACAAGTTCAATCGGTTCATCACTAAGAGAGTCAGGTTGATTTGGCTTAGTGGGAGTTGCAGGCTGTTGTGCTTGTGTGGAAGGTGCTGCACTAGCAACACTAAGAATCAAACCCTCGTCAGGACTGTCAAACAACTCTACAGTCGGTACATTCGCCTCACCAATCACCGTCACTCGAATAGTATTAACATCGAAGTTTGCTACCGTTATCTCGGTAATACCTGCAACTGGCTGCTCTGAACGAAATGTAAATGCTTCACCTGAAGGTAAGCGCAGTTGGGCGTTGGGAATATCAGCAATAAAGTTATTGCCAAAACTGCGATTCACCACTTGCAATTTTTCACCAAGGGAAGTCTGTAAAATCACTTCTAAACCCTGCTGAGTGAGATTCGCTTTAACTGCCGTCACTGGCACAATTTCTGAGGTAGGTACTGTTTGCGGTGCTGGCGACTGTACTAGTTCTTGAGCGCTAGTGTTAGTCGGTTCTATTTTATTGAGTCTTGGAATCTCTCTAATCGTTCTAGAATTGCGTAATCCCGATGCAACAGATTTATCCTGTGCTTGTTTGTTCATCTCAGCAGCAGTTGCACTTATTGCAATGCAGAACCAAATAGAGCTTGTCACCAAAACAATCTTCAATATCTGTTTTAACACCATGTAGTACCCCTATACCTACTCTCCACTTACCACTACTCTCAACAAAGCAGTAAATAGCTGTTAGTTACTGAGATTGCTAGTCAGCTACTTGAGAATAAACATTACAGGAAATGACTCAACAATTGCAAATAATTATCAAAAATTTTTTATCAAGGAAGTTGGTATAGTAAAGGACTGGGAACTGGGGACACAACGACTGCACTCAGTGATCGCTGGGGACTGGGTGAAAAGTTTTTTTGTGTCTAAGTTTTATTATCTTTTGATGTCCTAATCACCAAGGCTTGTGGTATAGATACAGTAGACCAAAAAGCTTTGGGATGCCTGCGGTAGGCGTAGCCATCGCTCTATAGATTTTTCTTTTAAAGACTACTGTCTAATTAAAACAGATGAAATTCTGCGATCGCTCTGTTAAAATTTTGATTTTCATGTCCTGGACGGCTGAGTTTAATCAACGCAAAACGCTGTAAGGGCGTTAAACCTGCCCAATTTTGCTGTGTTAGGGTTACACCTATTTCTTGAGCTTTTTCTTGGAGGCTAGATGGTACAGTGGCAGAGTCTAGCCATGCTGGATGAGGCTCGATGGGCAATTTTTTCGCTGGTGTACCTGTGCGTTGTATGATTAATTGCTCGATATACTCGCGGTAAGACTGAATTTCCGTTTTTGTAGTGCAAGGTAATTCGACTAAAGCTTGACGCTCGGCTGTAGTCATTTGATTCCAATCAGACAATTTTAGCTTAATGCCACAGGTATCTAATTTGCAACGCACCTGCATAGGGATACAGCGCAGGGAATCAACAAAGTCTGCTTCAAATTCAAAGAAATCTGTCACGTCGCTTCGCTCCGAATTCAAAATTTAAAACTTGTATTGAGCTTATCGAAGTATTCAAAATTCACGCATTAATAATTTATACTATTGCTCGACAAACACAAAATTGCTGTGCCACTAAGAGTGATTTGTATTCCATGCAATTGAGAACCGCTATAGTTGGTTAGGCATTTTCTTTAACTTGCATCTTTGGAATTACTGAGACGAATTATTAAATAACTAATTGATAAAGCAAGAATAGCTATACCTAAACCAATTATATCAATACCTGGAACTTTTTCTAAGTCAAGAATAATAATTTTTCTAGCAACAGCTATTAAAGAAGTGACAATAACTAATTCAACCTGAAAAACGTGTCGTCGGAGATAGGCGGTAATATTTTCTAATATTTCTAAAGCAATTAAAATATTTAAAAATAAACCAAAAATTTTATATAGTATTGAGTTAAATTTACCATAAGGGGCTGTAAATAACTCTTTAAAAATAAAAATTCCTAAATCTCCGATCGCTACCAAAATTACAACCACCATAAAAATAGATAGAGCTTTAGAAACTAGCACTTCTATATTTTCAATAAAGTGCATGAAGTTCTCATCTTTGGTCGCTGTTACAAATCGCCTCATTAGCTTTTTCATCTGCTGCACCCAATTTTAAAACAAAACAAAATCCTATAGATAAATCTAGAGGATTAAAAAAAGATGACTTGCCAATACTTGGTAAGTTTTCTGTCTATTTTTTATTCTTTAACCATCGCTAAAATAGACGTTAGTAAAACCTCTATTAACTATAAACTTAGCCTCTTTAGATATGGTAATTGGTAACAGTCAAAATTAGAGAGTCAGAAAAAATGATAATAACTATTGACTATTGATTATTGACGAAATTACCTGTTGCTGGTTATAAATTACTATTTTGCAGCTTACGATTGTAAGGACTGGAATTGATGATTTTTGGTTGTAATTTCCAGAAAAATTGGGATTAACTGCACTGCACAAGCTTTTAATTCTGGTTGCAGCGAATCGGGGCAAGATTCTGGATGGGTGAGGGCGTTGGCTTCAGCATTATCTGCCCACAGTGAACCCCAGTGCATGGGAACAAAAACTGTACCAGGCGCGATCGCTTTTGTGACTTTAGCAGGAAACTTCCCTTTACCCCGACGCGATCGCACTTCCACATACATAGTATCTGTAATACCTAACCGAGCAGCATCACGGGGATGAATTTCGATAAACGGTTCGGGATGCATTTTGCAAATTTTTTCAATTCGACCAGTACGTGTCTGCGTATGCCAGTGTCCGTAAAGTCGCCCATTAGTCAGCACAAACGGATAATCCGGGTCTGGTGGTTCTGCCAATCCCTTTGAGTAATATGCCCCAAATCTAGCGCGTCCATCAGGGGTATGAAAACATAAATCAGTATATAAACGCTTTCGATAAGTTTCTCCCTCTGCTTCCCCTGCTCCTCTGCTCCCCTTGCTCTCTTCTGGGTGAGGCCATTGAGTCGGGCCTTCTGCTTGTAATTGCGCGTGACTGATACCTGTCATATCGCAGGGGCGATTTTTAGTTAATTTGACAAACTCAGCGTAAACTTCCGCAGAATTTGCAAAGGCAAATTCTTTCTCAAAACCTAATCTACGTCCAACTTCAGCAAAAATTTCCCAATCTGCTTTCGCTTCTGTTGGCGGTTGGCGAAATGCTTGACATAAAGTTACCACCCGTTCGGAGTTTGTCATTACACCAGTTTTTTCACCCCACTGGGCTGCTGGTAGCAGAACATGAGCGTAAGTAGAGGTTTCTGTAGGATAATATGCGTCTTGGTAAATAGTGAAAGGCGATCGCAACAACGCCTTTTTAGTTCGCTCTAAATCTGGCATACTCACAGCAGGATTAGTAGCTGCAATCCACAGTAACTCTACAATGCCATCTTCTAAGCCAGTAATCATATCCCAAGTAGTCAAACCGGGATTGGGCGAAATTTGTCCTGGCTGAAGTCCCCAAAACTCCTCAACTTCTGCACGATGCTGGGGATTTTTCACCGCCCGATAACCCGGTAATAAATGCGCCAAACCTCCGGCTTCCCGTCCTCCCATCGCGTTCGGCTGACCGGTGAGAGAAAAAGGGCCAGCCCCAGGTTTGCCAATCTGTCCAGTCATCAGGTGCAGGTTAATGATAGTTCTTACCTTAGCCGTCCCTTCTGAGGATTGATTCACACCCATTGACCACAAAGACAATACCCGCTCAGATTCACCCCAGTAATGTGCTGCTATTTCTAAATCTTCAATGCTGATTCCACATTGACGAGCTACTATTTCTGGGGGATAATGCCGAATCACCTCAGCATAAGCCGGAAAGTTGCTGGTGCAGTCGTCCATAAACATCGTATCAATGTAATTCCAGCGCATCAACAAGTGAGCGATGCCGTTTAACAAGTCGATATCTGTACCGGGACGAATAGCTAAATGCAAGTCTGCGGCTTCTGCGGTTGGTGTGCGACGGGGATCAACCACAATCATTTTGACTTTGCGGTTCTTCTTGTGATATTTTTCCAGTCGATTGAAAACGATGGGGTGACATTCGGCTGTATTAGTACCAATTAAAAATGCACAGTCGGTTAACTCCAAGTCATCGTAACAGCATGGCGGGCCATCTGAGCCAAAGCTTTGAATGTAACCAGCCACCGCACTAGACATACATAAGCGAGAGTTGGCATCAAAATTATTACTACCCAGACAGCCTTTGATTAATTTCTGGGCTATGTAATAATCCTCAGTTTGAAACTGGCCAGAACCATACATACATAAGGCTTCTGGCCCTTGGTTGAAGCAGATAGTTTGAATGCGCTGCGTGATGATATTAAAAGCTTCATCCCAACTAACTCGGCGAAACTCTTCATCTAATGAGTTTCGCACCATTGGGTAATGTAATCTATTTTTATCTAAAGATTCTGCGATCGTTGCACCTTTGACGCAAACCATTCCTTGACTGGATGGATGGGCTTTATCACCGCGCACTCGCCAAGTTGGAGTTCCTTGGCTATCTCGATTAGTTGCTTTGCCAAGTTGGGCTGGGGGTGAAACTTCTAATCCACAGCCAACACCACAGTAGGGGCAGAGGGTTTTGGTAAATTCACTCATGGCGGTTGTACCATTTTGTTATTTGGATTTTGCAACCTCAGATTTAGTGGCAGTTTGATAAATTTGTGCGTAATACAAAAAAACTCTTATTTCTTTGCGTCCTTGGCGTCTTGGCGGTTCGTTTTTCATAATTTTTTTTAACGAACCGCCAAGACGCAGAGAGCGCAGAGAAAAGAAAAAGAGATTTTCATGAATTAAGACTGTTATAAAAGGATGAAGTCTAAAGTTCCCTATTCAGATTTAATAGTGAATTTTCTACTTCATCCTTAAGTTGATTATTCTTCAGTTAAGAAAATAGAGTTTGTAGTTGCGGATTCTGGTAATTCACCTTCATAGGTGGCCGCAAAGGAACCTTTTGGTTCTTTGAGGAAGAAGGCACACATAAAAGCGCAGACTAAAGCAGCTAAACCCATTGTGCTGAATAGTGTAGATGCGTCAGTTAAACTAAAAATTGTTAGGTAAACCACGCCGCCAAAATTACCGTAAGCTCCGACATTACCAGCAATTTGTCCAGTAGCTTCTTTCTTTATTAGGGGGACGATGCTGTAAGTTGCACCGCAGCCAGCTTGGGCAAAGTAGGCGGCAAACATTGTAACTGCGATCGCTAGCGGAATCGGCCAGTTACTATTAATAAAATGTGCCATCAAATAGGCAACACCAATACCTGCACTAATAATTGTCATTGTCCACTTACGGGAACCGAATTTATCAGACATTAAGCCACCACTGGGACGAGAAACCAAATTTAAAAAAGGATAGGTAGCAGCAATCATCCCAGCTATAACATGCTCTAAATTAAAGGTTTTTTCAAAAAATGCCGGGAGCATGGAAACAACTGCTAGTTCGCTGCCAAAGCTAGTCATGTAAGTGAATTCGAGTAACGCTACTTGATTGAATTGAAAGCGTTCAGATGCAGCGTAAGTTTTCTTACCAATTAAAAGTTCTCGGTTTACTTCCCAAGCTTTATAACTTTGGTATGCAAATAATCCTGCTAATAGCAACCAAGTCAAATACATTTGGCTGAGAGTCAGGAAGTGAATGTTCTTTTGTTCTAAACGCCAAGCTAATAAACCCAAGGCGAAAATCAAACCAAAATTCGAGATAATCATTGCCCAGAAGCTTTTGACACTAGTCACTTCTAAAGCTCCATTCTTTTTCGGTTTCTTGTAAACTTTGCCTGTGGGCGTATCTTGGACACTGTTGTAATAAATTACGCCGTAAATAGCTGCAATAATCCCTGTAAGTGCGATCGCAAACCGCCAGTTAGAAGCACCACCAGCGAAAAAGCTCGTACAAACTGCAATCATCGGTAAGGTAAACTCTGCACCAAAAGCCCCAAAGTTACCCCAACCACCATAAATGCCTTGAGCAATTCCCATCTCCTTCGGCTGAAACCATTCTGCCACCATGCGGATACCGACAACAAACCCAGATCCGGCAATTCCCATCAGCAAACGACTGATAACTAGTTGATTAAAATCTTGCGCTAGCGCCGTCGCTAAACAAGGAACAGCCGCAAACATCAGCAGGATTGAGTAGGTGATTCTGGGGCCAAAACGATCTAGAAGCATCCCAATGATTAATCGGGCGGGAATTGTGAGAGCAAGGTTACAGATGCCTAAAGTTTTGATTTGCTCAGGTGCTAGATGTAGTTCTCTGCCAATGGTTGTAGCGAAGGGTGCAAAATTAAACCAACAAACAAAGGTGAGAAAGAAGGCAAACCAAGTCTGATGTAAGATGCGGTAGCGATCGCTGAACGAAAATAAGTTTTTAAGCATTCTAATCTTTCTAATTGAATAAAATACGGAGAAGATGAGTCTTTGAACTTGGAAGTTGCACCTTTGAACTCGGAGGTTGAGCCTTTGAACTCGGAAGTTGCACCTTTGAACTCGGAAGTTGAGCCTTTGAACTCGGAAGTTGCACCTTTGAACTCGGAAGTTGAGCCTTTGAACTCGGAGGTTGCACCTTTGAACTCGGAAATTGCACCTTTGAACTCGGAGGTTGCACCTTTGAACTCGGAAATTGCACCTTTGAACTCGGAAGTTGCACCTTTGAACTTGGAAGTTGCACCTTTTAGCTCGGAAATTGCACCTTTTATCTCGGAAGTTGAGCCTTTTAACTCAATTCCCAATTCTCCATGCCCCTCAAGAGTGCTGAGTGGGGCAGAGAGGAGAATAACTCCTAACTGTACAGACGCGATTAATCGCGTCTCTTTTGCCCAATGCCTAATCAGTTACTAACTAATATGGCTTCTTGCTTGAGTTTTGCCCCAAAGTTTTTGATTAGTAAATCTTGCAATACTGGCTGCAAGTCTTCGCATGGTATGCCTTTCATAACACAAGTTCCTAAATGAGCATCTTTGCCAACTTTGCCACCCATATATATGTCAACGCCTTCTAGGGTTTTGCCATTTTTGCGAGTTTTAGTTCCCATCAAGCCGATGTCTGCAACTTGGGGCTGTCCGCAAGAGTTGGGGCAACCTGTCCAGTGAATTCGTACTGTTTTAGTGAAGGTTAAATCTTCTTCTAAGGCTTTAATCATTGCCAGGGCGCGGTTTTTGGTTTCGATGAGGGCAAAATTGCAAAATTGTGCGCCTGTGCAGGATACTAGCGATCGCGTCAGCAAACCTGGATCAATAGAAAACCTTTCCAGCATAGGCTCTGTTAAAAATGTTTCTAAACACGATTCTGAAACGTTGGGGATGACGATGTTTTGCTCAACTGTAAAACGGATTTCGCCACTGCCGTAAACTTCTGCTAGACGAGCAATTTCAAACATATCTTCGGCAGACAACCGACCTACGGGAATGTTCAAGCCTACGTAATTTAATCCTGCCTGTTTTTGTTTATATACCCCAATGTGGTCGCGTTTTTCCCAGTCGATTTCGTCTTTCGCTGCTGCGGGTAATAATGATTTACCCAAACGGCTTTCTACTTCTGCTCGAAACTTTTCTAAACCCCATTCATCAATTAGCCACATCAAGCGCGATTTTTGCCGATTAGCACGCGGCCCATGATCACGAAAGACTTCCAAAACCGCTCTACATACAGCTACCACATCTTCGGGAGGTACCCAAGCATTCAAAGGAATCGCAGCTTCACAACGTTTAGCTGAGAAAAAACCACCTACTAAAACGTTAAACCCGAAAATTTTAGAGTGGAAATTTTGCTCCTCTGCTCCCCTGCTCTCGCGGTTACTGAGCGCAGTCGAAGTATGCTCCCCTGCTTCTTTAAATGCTGGAACAAAAGCTAAATCGTTAATTTCAGCATGAACTGAATTATCTCTTCCGCCAGCGATCGCAATATTAAACTTCCGTGGTAAGTTGCTAAACTCTGGGTTTCCTTGCCCTTTGTTGGTGAGCATATCTTGAATTTGCTGTACTAACTCTCGTGTGTCGTACAACTCATCTGCATCTAACCCCGCCACAGGATCGCCTGTGATATTGCGAACGTTATCCATCCCTGACTGAACGCTGGTTAAACCAACTGTGTGAAATCTATTAAAGATATCTGGTAAATCTTCAATTCTGATCCCCCGTAATTGAATATTCTGTCTTGTAGTAATATCAGCGCAACCATCATCACCGTAACGCTGCACTACTTGGGCTAAAACACGCATCTGACTGCTGCTGAGAATACCGTTAGGCATCCGTAACCGCATCATAAACTTACCTGGGGTAACTGGGCGAAAAAACACACCTACCCATTTGAGTCGATGATCGCGATCGATTTCGTCCATTGCTTCCCAGCCCAAGGCAGCAAATTTATCTATCTCATCCCTGATTGCGAGTCCATCTTTTTGCGCCTTGAATTTCTCGAATTTATTGAGATTGCTAGTGTTAATTGTTGTGTCTGTCATCAGGCTGACTCTTGTCTAAATTACTGAATATGGTGATAATTGCCCAATATCAATCAACCTGTAGTTCCGTCAGGTGTTGTATCTACGAGGATTAGGAAATAAAAACTTAATATTTGCTTAGGGTTGATTATTTTTACTTCAGAGCATTCAAAGCAAAACTTCAAACCCGTGATTAGTTAAGTAAAACTTGTCGCCATTTACATTTTGGAAATTTGTCAAGCAGGTTTAGATAATGTTCATGTAACAATTTCGATATTTATAAGTTAAAGGCAAATTTCTGTTAAAATAGTATAAATAGCTACGGTTTTTTGGTAATATTGCTTAAAACGGATAAATAATATGCATTTTTTGCATCAAAACCAGCCAATATCCTACACAAACTCGTTAATAATGAGTATTTGAAACGCTCGAAGAAATTTTGGATTGCTATAAATCAATCCTGAATTCAAAATTGAGTGGTAGATGTTAGCTAAAACTTAGATATTATTTCAGCAGCTATGAAACGTCGTGATTTTATTAATTGGGTAGGTTTGGGTTGGATAGCGAGTTCTCTACCTGTAGCGATCGCAGCTTGTTCTTCTGGCACCAAGTCAGCATCAACCGATTGGCAAACAATAGGTACATCAGCAGATTTAGATAAAACAGGTCAATTGCTGGCGAAAAACTCACCTGCTGGGCCTGTGCTGGTAGTCGGCACATCTAAATCTGCAAATCTGACGGCTGTTAACCCTACTTGTACTCACGCAGGTTGTACGGTGGGATGGAAAGCTGACGCCAAAAAATTTGTCTGTCCCTGTCATGGTTCGGAATATAGTATTGATGGGAAAGTGCAAAAAGGCCCAGCAACAGAAGCGCTGAAAACTTATGCCGTCAAAATAGAGAATAGTTCAGTTGAAGTCAAGCCAAGTTAAACAATTTAGGGTGTCGTGAGTAACATCAACCAGCTTTTAGTGCAAGCCCAAACAGCACATGATGCAGCTGATTGGTCATCACTAATTCAATATTTACAACAATTAATTTTAGGGACAGATTCGGAACATCCAAAGATAGTTAAAAATCGAGAATATATCCTAAAATTTGCCCTTTCAATTTTAGAAATGGGGGATTTTCAGCAACGCTGGGAAATTACCAAGGTGTTGACTCATTTGAGAAATATTGCAATTCCTCCACTCATTGATATATTAAAAGATGAAGATGCAGAAGAAGAATTGCGCTGGTATGCAGCACGGACTTTAGGCGAATTTCAACACCGAGATGTAATTTTGCCTTTGGTGGAATTGTTGAAAACCGATGAGGATGAAGAACTCAAAGCGATCGCAGCTACAGCACTGGGGCAAATGGGTACTGTTGCGATTAGTTCACTAACTGAACTTCTAGCAGATGAAGATACACGGCTTTTAGCAGTGCGATCGCTTTCCTATATTCGGCATCCAGAAACCATCATACCGCTATTGAGTGTAGTGCAAGATCCACAAGCGGCAATCCGCACAGCTGCAATTGAAGCCCTTAGTAGCTTTCATGACAAACGTGTGCCACCAATCTTGTTAAATGCTTTGGATGATATAGCCGCTACAGTTAGGCGTGCATCAGTCCTTGGTTTAGGTTTTCGCCCTGACTTATGCGAAACTTTAGATTTGGTGACAAGACTACAACCCAAGCTTTACGACTTTAATCTTGATGTTTGTTGTGCAGCCGCAGTTTCCCTTTCTCGGATGGGTTGCGATCAAGCAGCGCAGCAATTATTTAAACTGCTAATATCACCTCATACACCGCTACCACTGCAATTAGAAACCATCCGCGCATTGGTTTGGGTGGGAATACCATCTAGTTTGGAATATTTGCAAACAGCATTTAATCAAAGTACTTCGGAGACACTTTGGCAAGAAATTGTTACTGTTTTGGGGCGAGTGCAAAAGCCGCAAACTCCACCAGCCACAGAAATATTATTGCAAATACTGCAATCGCAACATCCAGCCACCGAGATTGCCAACGTTAAAAGTGCAATCGCTTTATCTTTAGGACAGTTAGGCGAAATGCAAGCCATTGAACCATTGATTTGGCTGCTAGCTGATTCTAATGCATCTGTCAGACTACATGCGATCGCTGCACTAAAAAATTTGGATGGGGAAGCCACATATCAACAATTGCAGCAGTTAGCAAAAAATACCGCACTCACACCAGATTTACAACAAGGAATAGCGATCGCTTTAGCGGAATGGTAACTTGCGCGTATTTGTATCCAATTAGTGGTTAATTGTTTAATTCGTCGTAGATAAGCCACAATCATAATAAGAAGTAATCATGCGGGATTGTAGTCAATTATGGCAAAACCTAAAATCCCTAATATCCATCACCAAAAAAATAATGCAACACACGCCTGACACCTCTACAGTTGATTCGTGTGTTGCAAATATTTTTGAAAATGGTATGATTTCACTTCTAAAAATATGAAAATTTCCACATTTCAGAGTGAGGTGTGACCTAATAAAGGAAATTCAGCAATCACTTATTATTCGACGTTCCGCATTTTATTTGATTAATTCTAAAGAAATAAATAACTCACCGTTATTCATGTACTTGCTACGGAAAAGTTTTTTCACAACATCAGGTAAATCATCCATAGCTATATCATTTGGTTTATATACTTTGCTATTGATTTGGATGTTTATATCTGCAATATTAGCAATGTCTTGAAATAATCTGGCATTTTGCAGATAATAACCTTGGTCACATAAAATATACTTAACTCTATCATAGGTACTGTGAACCATGCCCGATTTAATAACATCTACTCTTACATACAAACAATTTTCTAAAGATATAGTTTTGGTGTCTTGCCATATCTCCTCAAACCTTTCATTAATAAATGCACCTACAGGAGAATCTACTGGTAGTTTTAACTGCTTGCTCATTGTGGTCATTCCAGAACGGAAGAAGGTGACAAACATATTTGGGTCACACATATAAATAGCTAGTGATGGACTAGTATTATATAATTTCACTTTTAATTTATCTTGTTTTCCTCTGTCTTCCAGTTTTTTAATTATCTTCTGTATCTCTCGTAAATTTATATAAATTCTTTCTGAAATATTATTAAATTCACTGGATACAGCTTGTAATTCTAGACAACGAGCATCTACTAAATCTTTATTTTCAGGATTGAGCAATAAAATCTCAATCTCAGTATTATTAGTCTCAATGTATTTTAAGATAGCTTGAGCGAATCTTTCTTTGTAAACATTATCCCTCAAAAATTCTGTCCAAACTTCCATAATTCTAATAGGAGCTACAGAATTGCGAGACAATTTATTGAAATTTTTAGCTCCCATTATTATATTAATAAATTCAAGCTTATCAAAGCAATCTAACTTTACACCTTGCTGCTCATCGAATTCTTTAAGACGACAAAAAACAATATCAAAAGCTACAAATGTACATACAGCACCTAACAAATTAAAACCCATGTTTTGCCAAACATTGAACCAATCAAATTCATGATTAGTTAATAATGGTGAGATAATTAATATAACAGATATTCCAGAAATAGCAGAACCAACTTTGACCGATGGAGTACGAAGTAAGTTTTTAAGCTTTGGTATATTCAAATAAAATCTTTGTTTTCTTGATTTTATTTGTTGATTTTGTGATGTATGTTTAAATAGATTAAGTTCCATTTTGATTCTCCTTTATTAACAAGTGAATCCCCATATCAAAATTATTCTCATTGTTTAGCTAAAATAACTTAATTACCTTGAATACAGTGAAATTCAAGATATCGGAATAAGTTAAGTTATTGCAATAAAATATTCGGCTCGGATTCCAATAGTAATTATTTGGAACTCGAGCTTTTTTGATTATTAAGTTACTAAATCAGTACTATCGAAAACTTTGAACAAGCAACAAACTAAAAAACACTGAATATAACACCATTTAAGAAAAATGATGTTTGTTCAGTTTTCTTTCAATGCCGACGAAGTTAGCTGACGGGCTAGGACTGAAAGGTGTCCATCCTGGAAAAATCACAGCATTAGCCCCACGATAATTTGGTTCCTCCGTTCTGTTTTACCTTATACACTTAAAGGCATAAGACAAAACAGTATTAGGCAGATATGTTTCTCTGAAGTATTTATAGTCGTTATATGACATTAATGTAGCAGAAAACATTTTTTTTTACAATTTTATAAAATAAATATTTTTTTATGAGTTTATATAATTATATAAGTTATATATAAAATTAAAAGTTAATACTTATAGATCATGAGAAAAAATACCAAGGGAGAGGAGACAAGTAATCAACAGAAAAAATTGGTCAGAAGCTTATCTATTACCCAAAATGCTTGGGATGCCATCAAAGACAAAGCAGCAAGGGAAGGTATATCTGCTTCTGAGTTCCTTGAACGGATTGGACGTGATGCATCCGTGCTGGAAACCCCAATTAATTCCCGTCTCAAAGCATTCTTAGAAGCGCCTATTTCTATGTGGTGGTGCTGGTCTGAAGCTACAAGGCGTTACGCATTACAATTGGGGCTGGTGGAAAGCCATAGGCAAGAAAGCGAAGAAGGACTCAAAGATTACATAGCCGATGAACGGCTGAAGCAGCAAAAAGAAATAGTTGGAGATTGTCTTTGGCGTGCCATGCTTACAATTGCCGTAATTAACTATGGCATTCCCGAACTTGGCATTAATAGCATGACACCTCTTCTACGTTGGATGAGCTTCAAAATGCTACAACACAAGGCAGAACAAGGAGAAAGTCTTTCTTTACAAAAAACTGATGAGCCTACGTTCACTATTACAGAAAAACAAATCGAAAACGACTTAGTTGAAATTCAAGCTGCACTAGACCTATTGCAACAATTTTCACCATCCTATTACGAAGTTCTGGATATGGTGATGAACGGCAGGATGAGTTACGCCCAAATCGCCAAATACAAACGCCTTAATACCCAAAAAAATGTTACAGAAGCAGAAGTACGGCGAGAAGCAAAAGAAGCAGTTTATCAACTTCGAGCATATCTGCATAACCAAGTGACGGAGAATGTAAAAAAGCAGTATATAAAAAATTCCTTTAAATCTGATAAAAACTTGGAGGCAAAAAAGAAGGAATATTATCAACTATGTTCATTATCTTTTTTAAAAGATAAAGAGAGAAAAAACCTGGAAGAAAAATTTATTCGTCCTGCATTGGAAGATCCGGAACTGGAGTTTTGGATTAAGGAGATTGACCATTTGGCAGGACATCACTTAACTGGATTTGAGTCTATCCATCTTGATTCTAAGCATAAAGACCTTCATTATATTTTGAGAGAAGAACTAGAAAAAAAACTAAAATATGAGAATATAGACGAGAAAGATAATCTTCGTAGTTTACTGATTCAAATGGATAAAAAATTGATGTTTTGTAAGTCATTCAAGGATATACGGGAAACGGTGGGACAGTTTGTTTATGATATATCACAAGGAAGCTTGCAAATTGATACTATCCCTTTTCCTAAAAATTTTCTAGAGCGAAAAGAATAGAAACTCATCCTTAAAACCATAACGATTCTTATTTGAATTCTTTAATCCCTCTTTTGTTACTTTGGGGAAAGAAAAAACGGTAATGTTATTCAACTAGCAATAGGAAAACTGATTGGACTCGCCCGAAAATTATTCAT
>NZ_JBALFV010000113.1:0-42116 GCF_036916735.1 Nostoc sp. | reverse complement strand
CACAGATGTAATTCTGTTTACCACGACGATGCCCGTTCTTACGGACATGATTAGATGCACAATTAGGACAGTTCATCCCTTAATTATGCAACGCCCAAATTTTAATTGCTTTCTTAGCATGAATTAAAAAATGCGATCGCACAAGTTACAGGTAATAGTCCAAAAACTGTGAAAGATTGGGGGACTGACTTTGGCCGACGACCTAAATACGTTACCCGAATATTACGGCAAGCTGATTTAATCAATCAATTTAAACAACTAGTTGTCAAAGGAATTGTTATCTTACCACCAGACTTTCCTCAAGACTAAGCAAAAGCGATCGCTACTCACGACCAACTGCCCCAAAAACCCCTTGCTGTTACCCCAAAGAGAATCTTAGGCTGAGGTACAGAAGTACTAGCTGTAGCGAGTAGCCGCATCTTTCTTGATGACAAAAATGGCAGAACATCCAATGGACTCAATCTCTACCTTTGACATCACTAAATATTTTCTCCTTGATGTCATGAAAGACATTAAAACTGGACGTATCCAACTTCCAGATTTTCAACGAGATTGGGTTTGGGACGATATCCATGTGCGTCGTCTGCTTGCCAGCATATCTCTGGCTTACCCAATTGGCGCAGTAATGATGCTTCAGCAAGGTAATCAAAGCCGACAATTCAAACCCCGCCTAGTCAATGGGGTATTAAAACCAGAAAATTCTACTCCAAGCCTATTAATCCTTGACGGTCAGCAACGCCTGACAGCTTTGTTTATGGTGCTGCTATCTGAGCTACCTGTATGCATCAAAGACCAAAAAAGCCAGAAATTTATCAAAAAGTGGTACTACCTAGATATCAAAAAATGCCTCAACCCAGAGTGCGATCGCACTACAGCAATCGTTGTGTTGCCAGAATCCAAAATTATGCGAATTTTTTCCGGTAACTTAATTGATTGTTCTACTCCCGAAAAAGAATATGAGGCACTCTTGTTTCCTTTATCCAAGGTTTTCTTTTTTTCGGAATGGCGTAGTAAATTCTCTAAGCATTGGCGATACAATCCTCAAAAGCTGGAATTAATTGATACTTTAGAACTAGAAATTCTCAAGAAATTCGAGCATTATCAAATACCTGTTATCCAACTGCGTGACTCCTTACCAAAAGAAGCTGTTTGCCAAGTCTTTGAGGATACAAATACTTGCGGCTGTGACCTTAATTATTTCGATTTAATGAGTTCCAGCTATTGTACTGCTGACTTCAGTTTGAGAGATGATTGGAAGCAACGGGAAAATCGCTTCAAATCATTAAAAGTATTGCGAAAGCTAGGAAGCACTGATTTTGTATAAGCAGTTACGTTGATCGCCAGTTACGCTAAGAGGATAGAAGCTTTAAAAAAAGGCTGGAATGTCGATAAACTACCGGGTGTTGCTTGCGGTCGCGCTGAAGTACTAAAACTCACCAAAGAAGAATATCAGAAATGGGCTGACCCAATTACCAGAGGTTTTGAAGAGTCTGCTCGCTTTCTTTATAACCAAAAAATCTTTGATGCAGATGATTTAGCTTACCCCATTCAATTAGTCATCCTCAGTACCATTTTTACTGTTCTGGGAGAGCGCTCCCGTTCTTTTCAGATACGTTCTATGCTGGAACGCTGGCTATGGTGCGGGATGTTTGGTGAAATATATACACATTGGTATGAGGCACGAGCCGGGCGAGACGTTATAGAAGTATCAGAATGGTTAGCAGGTGGATCACTGCCGCTTACTATTCTGCAACCGGATTTTTCTTTTGATAGGTTGATTAGCGTTAGAAAACGTTACGGTGCAGTGTATCAGGGTTTAGCTGCTTTACTACGACGTGAGGGGGCAATTGATTGGTGTACGGGAGAAGAAATCAATGATGTGATTTATTTTGAAGAACAAATAGATTCGCACCATATCTTCCCTGTAGCATGGTATCGCAAAAAAGGCATTGACCCCAAAAAGTATAATTGCTTGATTAACCGCACCCCTCTAAGTGCCAAAACAAACAAAAAGATTGGAAGTAAAGCACCTTCGGTTTATTTAGAGGAGTTTAAACTTTCTGGGACATCAGTTACAAGACTTGATGAAATATTGCGATCGCAAAAGCTGAGGACACTATGAGCGTTGTTACAATTCAATGTCGCTTGGTTGCTGAAGAAGACACTCTTCGTCAACTGTGGGAACTGATGGCTGAAAAAAATACACCACTCATCAATGAATTATTGGCACAGGTAGGAAAACACCCAGAATTTGAAACTTGGCTACAACAAGGCAAAATACTTACTAAATTCCTTAAGACACTTGTTAAATCGCTTAAAACTCAAGAGCGTTTTGCTGATCAGCCTGGACGCTTTAACACTTGTGCGATCGCTTTAGTAGATTATGTATATAAATCCTGGTTTGCTTTACAAAAACGAAGAAAGTACCAAATAGAAGGGAAAGAACGTTGGCTCACAATCCTCGAAAGTGATCTTGAACTAGAACAACAAAGTCAACTTAGCTTAAACTTAATTCGTACTAAAGCGACCGAAATTATTACCAAACTTACTCCCCAGTCTGAGCAGAATAACAACCAGAAAAAAAGCAAAAAAACTAAAAAATCTACAAAGTCCAAAAAACTTTCGCTTTTTCAGATTTTTTTAAATACTTACCAAGAAACAGACGACCCTCTTATTCGTTGCGCTCTTGCATATCTGCTCAAAAATAACTGTCAAATTAGTGAAATCGACGAAGACACAGAAGAATTTACTAGAAAGAGACGCAAAAAGGAAATAGAAATTGAGCGATTAAAAGACCAACTTCAAAGCCGCATACCGAAAGGTAGAGATTTGACAGGAGAAGAGTGGTTAGAAACTTTAGAAATTGCTACATAATGTAGCTCAAAATGAAAAAGAGGCAAAAGCTTGGCAAGCAGCACTTTTAAGAAAAACTGCTGATGTCCCCTTTCCTGTGGCTTACGAATCTAAAGAAGATATGACATGGTTAAAAAATCACAAAGGTCGTTTCTTTGTTCGGTTCAATGGCTTGGGAAAACTGACCTTTGAGATTTATTGTGATAAGCGTCATTTGCAGTACTTTCAACGCTTTTTAGAGGATCAAGAAATTAAACGCAATAATAAAGATGAACACTCAAGCAGCGTGTTCACTCTGCGTTTAGGAAGGCTTGTTTGGTTGCCAAGAGACGAAAAAGGCGAACCTTGGAAAGTAAATCAACTCAATCTTTACTGTGCTTTAGATACTCGGATGTTGACTAATGAAGGAACTCAACAGGTAATTGAAGAGAAAGTCACAAAAATTACTAAAACTTTAGTGAAACAAAAACAGAAAGATGACCTCAACGCTCAACAACAAGCTTCTATTACTCGTCAGCAATCCACGTTAGATCGAATTAATAACCCTTTCCCTCGTCCCAGCAAGCCTACTTATCAAGGACAACCCTCAATCCTAGTTGGTGTTAGTTTTGGTCTAGAAAAGCCAGTAACAGTAGCGGTGGTAAATGTTGTTAAAGGTGAAGTTTTAGCTTATCGCAGTGTCAAACAACTACTTGGTAAAAACTACAACCTTCTCAATCGCCAGCGACAACAACAGCAACGTCTTTCTCACGAACGCCACAAAGCTCAGAAACAAAATGCACCCAACTCCTTTGGTGAATCAGAGTTAGGACAATATGTGGATAGATTATTGGCTGATGCAATTATTGCGATCGCTAAAACCTATCAAGCAGGCAGTATAGTTATCCCAAAACTCCGCGATATGCGTGAGCAAATCAGTAGTGAAATTCAATCCAGAGCAGAAGAGAAATATCCTGGTTATAAGGAAGTTCAACAAAGATATGCCAAATGAATATCGTATGAGCATTCATCGCTGGAGTTACGGTCGATTAATTGAGAGTATTAAATCCCAAGCTTCAAAAGCCGGAATTTCTACTGAAATTGGTACACAGTCAATCAGAGGCAGTCCACAAGAAAAAGCGCGAGATTTAGCCGTCTTTGCATACCAAGAACGTCAAGCCATTTTAATCCAACTCACTGATCCGAACCTTGAAAATATAATATTGTAATAATAGCGCCGCAGTTCATGCTCTTTTGAGCCAATGTTCTCTGAAAAATCTGGGTTAGTTTGGCGGTTGTCAGACCGTCATGCTTTCTGACCCTGGTAGCTGCCCGCTTCTGATGCTGCCATCTGTAGAATTCTATAGATGGGATAGGTGCGCTCCCAGCAATAAGGAGTAAAGCTTTTAACCGTAGCCGTTATTTATAACGGTGTGGATTACCACAGTGGTGGCTACTGAATCACCCCCTTCGTCGGGGAAACCCTCTCAAATATTTTTTTGGCATGTCGAAGCAGGGGCAAAATCCCTGGAGTCCTGCCAAAATCTTAAAACCCTGGTAATGTCTTAATTTCAGAGACTAATGTGCCAATTGATTTAGTTTTTTGATGTGAGACAAAGGAAGCTTTTTCAGAGATATGCCAAATTTGTATCTGGAAAGCTTTATTTGCAAGGGGTCTAGGCGGCGCGGTTTCAACAACCATCCCGGCTAGGGGTGGGTTGAAAGGTTATTTGAAAACAGGCGCATTTCTGATACACAATGGGTTTCAACAACCATCCCGGCTAGAGGTGGGTTGAAAGGATTTTTTGTTCGTGAGGCAAAACTCGAAAACCGTGGAAGTTTCAACAACCATCCCGGCTAGGGGTGGGTTGAAAGGATTTTTTGTTATGCAGGCTGAATTAGTTTCAGTTAGGTTTCAACAACCATCCCGGCTAGGGGTGGGTTGAAAGAACCCACATCCATAACTTACACAGCCATATTTCCCGTTTCAACAACCATCCCGGCTAGGGGTGGGTTGAAAGATTTATTCTAGTGCCACATTTGCTAAATATCCAGGTTTCAATAACCATCCCGGCTAGGGGTGGGTTGAAAGTACTTAGAAGCTGTTGAATCGAATGGAGTTGCGAAAGCGTTTCAACAACCATCCCGGCTAGGGGTGGGTTGAAAGACGCCATAATCAAATACCCACTTTCCCCAGATGTTTCAACAACCATCCCGGCTAGGGGTGGGTTGAAAGTATTTATTATTAGCTAAATAACGGCGAGCGCTTTTGTTTCAACAACCATTCCGGCTAAAGATGGGTTGAAACAGAAAAGACTCATGAGAATTACTTGTGAGTCCTTGATTTAAATAAATATTCCGGCTAGGAGTGAATTAAGAAGAATATTTGGCGTTGCTGAATCATGGGATGATTTCATCCTATTTGTTTGGAACAAATTTTCAATGGTTTCAACTGCCAATTCATCCCATATTTATACAACGCCGAATATTTGAAGTATTAAAATTTTTTTGAGAGGGTTGAAAAGCGCACTTCGTTCGGGAGTATTTCAACATTTTTCAGTATATTTCAATATATTAGAGATGTGCTGGACTCAACTCTACCAAAAATATCGGCGACATTAATTTGTTAACAGATGTTTGGCGAAAATCGGCGACATTAATTTGTTAAGACGATATTTAAATCGTTAATAACGACACTAATGTGTTAACAACGACAAATAAAGTGTTATTCGACATCGACAAATCGGGATGACTGGATTCGAACCAGCGGCCCCTTCGTCCCGAACGAAGTGCGCTACCAAGCTGCGCCACATCCCGGCATAAAAATGCCATTGTAAATTAAGAATATCACAACCTGTGCAAAATAACAGAATTACATCTATATGTATGATCGCTTCACCCAAGGCTTTGCTTGCTACGATTAAATTTGTACAACTTTAGTGGTAAAAGCGGATTGTGACTGTAAAACCAGACTGGTTGCGGGTAAAAGCACCTGGGCGTGAGCGCATTGGTAATGTTAAAGATATTTTGCAGGATTTAGCCCTCAATACAGTTTGTGAGGAAGCATCTTGTCCGAATATTGGTGAATGTTTCAATGCTGGGACTGCCACATTTTTGATTATGGGCCCGGCTTGTACACGCGCTTGTCCTTACTGCGATATTGATTTTGAGAAAAAACCCAAACCACTAGACCCCACGGAACCTGCACGATTAGCAGAAGCTGTTCGCCGCATGAAACTTAATCATGTTGTGATCACTTCTGTAAACCGAGATGACTTGCCAGATGGTGGTGCGTCTCAGTTTATAGCCTGTATTAATGCGGTTCGCACTGTTTCACCCAACACCACAATTGAGGTATTAATTCCTGACTTGTGCGGTAATTGGAATGCTTTAGAGTTGATTCTACAAGCTGCGCCAGAGGTATTAAACCACAATATAGAAACTGTTCCACGCCTCTATCGCCGGGTGCGTCCCCAAGGAAACTACGATCGCACATTAGAATTATTGCACCGCTCTCGCCAAGTTTCTCCTAACACATACACTAAATCTGGTATTATGGTTGGACTTGGTGAAACTGATGCCGAAATTCGCCAAGTCATGCAAGACTTGCGAGCTGTAGATTGCGACATTTTGACAATTGGGCAATATCTCCAACCCAGTCAAAAACACTTGCAAGTAAATGAATTTATCAACCCAGAACAATTTGCAGCTTGGAAGGCATTCGGGAAAGAAATCGGATTTTTACAAGTTGTTTCTTCACCATTGACAAGAAGCTCATATCATGCTGAACAAGTCAGGGAATTAATGGAATGTTATCCCCGGTTTAAAAGTTAGGAGTTAGGAGTTATGAGTGAGCAGATGTACTCCAACTCAAAATTATCGGTTGCAATTCTTGGTGCAGGTGCTTGGGGTGCATCTCTGGCAAATCTCGCCACAGCAAATGGTCATCAGGTGCGCGTCTGGTCGCGTCAAGGTTCCCAAATCCAAACAGTTTTAAAAGATGTCCAAATCGTCCTATCCGCTATCTCGATGATTGGTGTGAGGGATGTTGCTTCCCAAGTCCAGTCTTTCCCCCTTTCTCCAGAGACAATTTTTGTCACAGCGACGAAAGGCTTAGACCCCCAAACCACCTGCACGCCGTCACAAATTTGGCAAATAGCATTCCCTAACCATGCAGTGGTTGTTTTGTCTGGGCCTAATTTATCTAAAGAAATTCAACTAGAATTACCAGCAGCCACGGTGGTAGCCAGTAATATTCTCACGGCTGCGGAAATAGTGCAGTTAGTATTTTCTTCTCAACGTTTTCGGGTATATACCAATCCCGATCCTTTGGGGGTGGAATTGGGGGGAACACTGAAAAATGTGATTGCGATCGCAGCTGGTGTGTGCGATGGTTTACAACTGGGAACCAATGCCAAAGCTGCTTTAGTCACCCGTGGACTCACAGAAATGGTTCGCATCGGCAACAACTGGGGTGCGAAGACAGAAACATTTTATGGTTTATCAGGTCTAGGGGATTTGTTAGCAACCTGCAATAGTCCCTTAAGTCGCAATTACCAAGTTGGCTACCAATTAGCTGGTGGTAAGTCACTTACAGAAACTCTCGAAAATTTACAAGGAACTGCTGAAGGAGTGAACACTTGTCGGGTTTTGATGCAACGAGCCAAGCAACAAAACATTCCTGTTCCAATTACCGAGCAAGTTTATCGTTTACTTCAGGGTGAAATCACACCTCGACAAGCGCTCGATGAACTGATGCTGCGAGATATCAAGCCAGAATACAACTACTAGCAATACCGTTCGGTTAAGGAATTTTTTGGTTGAGGCAGCCAGGGGAGGCAGGCGGAGAGAATTTCTGAACAATAAGCTTCTTTCCTCCTCTGCTCCCCCTGCTTTGTGCCTTTCTTCTCACTTCAACAAATAACTTCAGTAGACCCAACCGTATTGTCACCTCTTCTATCTCCGTGTCAAGAGAATTTTTGCCGTTAATACTAATCACTTCTCCAATATCTATTAGCTCTACTTATACCTAACTAATCCTGAGAAAAAATTGCTAAATCGTCAGGATATTACTTTTGTAGCCATGTAAATGTGACTATGCCAATTATAAAGATGACATTCACTGAAGGATGTTTATACTGTGTTATAAAAATTACCATTTAAACCATCAAGGTTGAAATGTTAACTAAGTAGTTTAAATATTGAAAACCTAGCTACCGATTTGAATAGCTATTGGTTTAATCAAAAGTTTAGCAGCCGATTAAGTTCAGTAATGCTGTATCCAATAAAACCCTTACAGTTAATTTTAAAAAAAATTGTAATGGAACGTTCAACCATGTTAGTTCATCGTAAGTCACGGGAACAATAGCAACAGTTGAATAGCTGACCGTAATCTAAGCTGACCGAAATCTATTGTTACCTGGAGCCATTGAGACGATCTTTATGCCAGCAACATCTTTTTATGCAGATGCCCCCTACAACACCAAAAAGTCCCGCCAGGCTTTGGACTCGGATCTCACGGTTGATGAAAGTGAGTTATCGGTAGATGATCTACAGGAGCTAGAGATAGCTTCTGCTGACAATGCTAACTTTGCTGCTAACACTAACCGTCGGAGTACAGACCTAGTACGTCTATATCTTCAGGAAATTGGTCGGGTTCGCTTGTTAGGGCGGGATGAAGAGGTTTCTGAAGCTCAAAAAGTCCAGCGCTACTTGCGGATGCGGATAGTGCTTGCTAATGCCGCAAAGCAAGGAGATGAAGTGATTTCGCCCTATCAGAGGTTAATTGAAGTTCAAGAACGTCTGACCTCAGAACTAGGACATCGCCCGTCTTTGGAAAGATGGGCTGCCACTGCTGGCGTAATGATATCGGATCTCAGACCAACTTTAGCAGAAGGCAAACGTCGCTGGGCTGAAATTGCCAAGTTGACTGTAGAAGAGTTGGAGCAAGTTCAGTCCCAAGGACTCCAAGCAAAAGAACACATGATTAAGGCTAATCTTCGCCTAGTTGTGTCTGTTGCTAAGAAGTATCAAAATCGCGGTTTGGAATTGTTGGATTTAGTCCAAGAAGGCACACTTGGTTTGGAGCGGGCTGTAGAAAAATTTGACCCAACTAAGGGTTATCGCTTCAGTACTTATGCTTACTGGTGGATTCGTCAGGGAATTACACGAGCGATCGCTACTTCTAGTCGCACCATCCGCCTCCCTGTCCATATTACTGAAAAGTTAAACAAAATCAAAAAAGCTCAACGCAAAATTGCTCAAGAAAAAGGTCGCACCCCTACTCTAGAAGATTTAGCAACTGAGTTAGAGATGACACCAACACAAGTACGAGAAGTTTTGTTGCGGGTTCCTCGCTCCGTTTCTTTAGAAACCAAAGTAGGTAAGGATAAAGACACTGAGTTAGGCGAATTACTCGAAACTGACAGTGTAACTCCAGAAGAGATGTTAATGCGAGAATCTTTACAAAAAGATTTGCATCATCTTCTGTCAGATTTGACTAGCCGGGAACGTGATGTCATTTTGATGCGGTTTGGTTTAGCAGATGGTCATCCTTATTCTTTAGCAGAAATTGGCCGCGCTCTTGATTTATCACGGGAACGAGTCAGACAAATAGAATCCAAGGCTTTGCAAAAGCTACGTCAACCCAAGCGTCGCAACCTCATCCGCGACTATTTGGAATCTCTAAGTTAGTCATTTGTCATTTGTCATTTGTTATTTGAAAACTACACTTGACAAATGACTACAGACAAAGGATTGATTTGATCCCCAAGTTAAACAATTTTGGATTTTAGATTTGCAATTTTGAATTGACTTTGCCCACAAGGGGACTTAGCTCAAGGATTTGAGATTGGTTCTGTACACAAGGGACGGCGAATGAACCAACAAATTATTTTAATTCAAAATCCAAAATCTAAAATCCAAAATCTAAAATCTAAAATTGCTGGTCAAAAGTCTTTTAGAGGCTTGTAGCAAATATTTTGCATTTAATTATACAAGAGTTTCTCCACACCTTTGCTCAAATATCTTGAAGGTGGGGAGCAACTGAGCAATTCAAAATCCGCTTATACAAAATTCAAAGTCAAGGGATGCAATCGTTATAAGTATCCTAACTATTAGCTGTATGCAAATTAAATGCACTACAGCTTATTACTTGAATTTTGATCAAGATTTGATGAATTGTTCTTAAATATTTAGTATATATTCTCAATAGGCAATGATTGTTGCAAATTGCTCCCAAGATTTGTTATATTCTCAATTAATAAGGTTTGTTGAGAAATATTAGTATGACTGTCTACACAACTACTTCACTCAAGGCAGAACTGAACGAACGAGGCTGGCGATTAACTCCCCAGCGCGAAACAATTTTACACATTTTTCAAGAACTTCCGCAAGGTGAACATCTAAGTGCGGAGGATCTTTATCATCGGCTAGAAACTGATGGTGAAGGGATCAGTCTGTCAACTATTTATCGGACTTTGAAGTTGATGGCAAGAATGGGAATTTTACGGGAACTAGAACTGGGCGAGGGACATAAGCATTATGAAATCAACCAGCCCTATCCCCATCATCACCATCACTTAATTTGTGTTAGATGCAACTCTACTATTGAGTTTAAAAATGACTCAATTTTAAAAATTGGGTCAAAAACCGCTCAAAAAGAAGGTTTTCATCTGCTTGACTGTCAAATGACTATCCATGCAGTGTGTCCCAAATGCCAAAGGGCACTGATGCCGCTTTAGCACTTGGGTAGATAAAAAACAAAACTACTCAAATTAACCAAATAAATGGAATTTTGAGCAGTTTGTAATTTGTTGTTATTGGAGGCAAGCAACCAGTTGGGGACTGATACTAACAACGCCAAAGCGGATGTTAAAAGCGTCCGCTCTTAAGATCCTTAAGACTGATGCCGTAGAATTCTTGGGCTTGTTTAATTGCTTTTTTGGTGTCATTTGCCATCACACCGTTCAGCTTGCCTTTATAAAAACCGCGCTCCTGTAGTCGCGTTTGGATTTCTAGGGTATTAAATTCGCTTTTGCTAGAAGTGTTAACTGAGCTATATAACTTAGCTCGGGTAGTTGGGCCAGCAACACCACTTGCTGATAAGTAATTAGCTGCCTGGAATCTCCTAACAGCATCGGCAGTATAGGGGCCATAGTAGCCATTTGGCTCTCCCTCTAAATATCCTGCCTGGATCAATTGTTGTTGAAGTAGTCTAACTGGCTCACCGCGATCGCCTACACGAAGTTTACTGCGATTGACTACCTTTGTGGGAGCCTCTTCTCCATCACCAATGCCAATTCCCGGCAATTTAGCTAATGTTGCTGGGCCAACAACTCCATCAACGCTTAATTTGTAAGAATCTTGGAACCGCTTGACAGCTTCTTCGGTAATTGGGCCAAATATTCCTGTGGCGTTCCCGTAATAAAAGCCTGCAATTCTTAAGCGTTCTTGCAAAGCTCTGACATCTTCACCTTCAGCCCCTTTAGTAAGGTAGTTGGAATTGCGGCGTTGGCTAGTTGTTGAACTGGCTGAACTAGTTGTGCTGGGCTTTTTGGCTTGTGCGCTTCTTACAGCAGTAGTTTTTTTAGTTTGTGTAGCCGTAGTTGTGGGCTTGTTCGCTTGCCAACTTTCTAATTTTTGCAGGGTGCTTGGGCCAACAATGCCGTCCACTGGTAAACCAGCGGCCTTTTGAAAGCGCCGTACAGCTTCTTGTGTGGATGTGTCATAAACTTGGGTAACAGAAGATTGGTAAAAACCTACTGTTTTCAACTTTTGTTGTAGATTTCTGACAGAAGGGCCTTGATCGCCTTTTTCCAATGCCATGACGCTAGTAACAGCGCCAAGAATAGATAAAGACAGAGCAAGGGGCAACATATACTTCCAAGCCCTACCTGAAAGCCGTTTCCAGTCTGGTGCAGCTGCGTCCTTAAACAAGGAACTGAGGGAGACCAATTCACTGGGTGTGCTGTCTTCGTAGGCGAAAGCTAGGTGCAAATACGCAAGATTTTCCATATTTGTTTCCTACACCATTGATTTTTCTTCGATCACTGCTTCAGCTTGATGTACTAGGTTCCTCAAAGCTTCTAATGTTCCTATATTTACATCCTCCCACAAATTGCGCTTGTGTGCTTCTAATAATTTTTCAGCAATATCACGCAGTGCATAAGGGTTCTTTTCCTGAATAAATTCTACGACAACTGGATCGAGTAAATAAGCGTCTACTATGCCTTGATACATATAATTTTCAACACATTTAGCTGTTGCATCATAGGCAAATAGATAATCTACCGTCGCTGCCATTTCAAAGGCTCCTTTGTATCCGTGGCGCATAATTCCGGCAATCCACTTAGGATTAACTACGCGAGAACGATACACTCGGGCAATTTCTTCTTTCAGTTGGCGGACTCGTGGTTTAGCGGGTATAGAATTATCACCCAAATAAGTTTGGGGATTTTTTCCCTGTAGAGAACGCACCGCCGCAGTTAAGCCACCCTGAAATTGGTAATAATCATCAGAATCTAGTAGATCGTGTTCACGGTTATCTTGATTGTGTAAGACAACTTGCATCTGGGATAAGCGTTGTTTGAAGGCTTCGGTATTGGGTATTGGGCATGGGGGAGCCACTGCGGTCTTGGGGTCTCCCCAAGTGGAGCAAGTGGCGTCATGGGGCATTGGGCATTGGGAGTTAGGAAGAAGTTCTGCTCCTCTGCTCCCCTGCCCCTCTGCTCCCCTGCTCCTCTGCTCCCCTGCCCAGTTTTCTGAAGAGTAGGCGTAAGAACTCCAGTTGATGTAGGCGCGGGCTAAATCTTGGTCATCTGTCCAGTTTTGCGATTCGATTAAACCTTGGAGTCCGGCGCCGTAAGCACCGGGGCGAGAACCAAAGATGCGATAGCGCGATCGCACTACTGCTGCTTCTAAAGTTAATCCTTGGCTTGTCCACAAATCAATTTCTTGGCGAACTGCATCTGCAAGGGGATTTTGTTCTGGCGGTTCATCCAAGTCTGCGACTGCTGATACTGCTTGAGCAAATAAATCAATTAAGTTGGAAAAAGCATCGCGGAAGAATCCTGAAATTCGCAAGGTGACATCTACACGGGGACGCCCCAAAATCGCTAGGGGCAAAATTTCAAAATCTACTACTCGCCGTGCTGCACCATCCCACACAGGTTGAACTCCGAGTAAAGCTAAGGCTTCGGCTATATCATCACCGCCTGTTCTCATGGTGGCTGTTCCCCACAATGATAAACCTAGTGTTTTGGGATACTCTCCATGTTCTTGAGTGTAATATTCAACGAGGGTTTCGGCGGCTTTTCTACCGATATCCCAAGCTGTCTCTGTGGGAATGGCGCGAATATCGACAGAATAAAAGTTTTTCCCTGTTGGTAGAACTTCGGGGCGGCCGCGGGTGGGTGCGCCAGATGGGGCACTTGGGACGTAACCGCCATCAAGTCCGTGTAATAAGTGGGTGATTTCTTCGGGGGTTTTTTGTAAAGCTGGAAGAAGGCGATCGCGTATCCAGGTAGAGACGCGATTTATTGCGTCTGTGCTGGGGGGGGAGAGGCGATTTATCGCGTCTGTGCTGGGGGGGGAGACGCGATTTATTGCGTCTGTGCTGGGGGGGGAGAGGCGATGAATCGCGTCTGTGCTGGGGGGGGAGACGCGATGAATCGCGTCTGTACAAGAGTCCTGATTTATTATTTTTTCTGCTAGGAGGGCGGCGTGTTCTTCTAGGATTTCGACGATATCGCCGAGGGTACGGCATTCTGTGCCATTGACTATTGAGTATTCACCGCTAGGCATTGACAAATCGGCTGTGAGGGGGTCGAAATCTAAACCCCAATCTTGAGCTATGGCGCGGGTAATACCTGAAGAATGGCGATTGGGTATGCGAGCGATCGCTACTATTAAATCTCGTAACTGCCTTCCTTGGGGACATTGCCCAAAAATATGCAACCCGTCGCGGATTTGGGCTTCTTTTAGTTCACAAAGATAGCCACCGATAGAATTCAAAACTAAAGATTTAGAATTAAAAATTTCTGTTTCATTTTGGATTCCTAAATCTAGATGGAGATTTTCTTTGATTACCAGTTCGTGGATGCGATCGCGTATCACTGGCAAACGCGAAGGATCTAAACTATCGGCTTCATAATACTCATCAATTAAATTTTCTAACTTTTGTAAAGAACCGTAGAGTTCTGCACGAGTCATGGGCGGCGTGAGATGATCTATAATCACCGCTTGAGCGCGACGTTTGGCTTGGGAACCTTCACCAGGGTCATTCACAATAAATGGGTACAGGTGGGGAAGTGCGCCGAAAGCCACTTCTGGATAACAATTACTGGATAAAGCCACACTTTTACCGGGTAGCCATTCTAGATTTCCGTGTTTCCCTACATGAACTACAGCATCAGCACCAAAACATTCTCTTACCCAATAGTAGAAAGCTAAATAAGCATGAGTTGGTTCTAAATCCGGCGCATGATAATTCAAACTGGGGTCATTATCATAACCCCTTGCTGGCTGAATTCCCACAAATATGTTGCCGAGTTGAATTCCGGGAACGGGCATTGGGCATTGGGCATTGGGCATTGGGCATTGGGGATTAATTATTCTCCTCTTTTCCCCCTGCTCCCCCTGCTCCCCCTGCTCCTCTGCCCCCCTGCCTCCCTGCCCCCATGCCCCCATGCCCCATTCCCCATGCCCCATTTCCCAACGTTCACTAATACCCTGCTGCACTGCTGGCGGTAATGAAGCGAAATATTCTTGATATTCTTCCCAAGAAACACTTTGGTGTACCGGAAGCCATTCTCTACTTTCTGGATCGTTGGTTACGCCATCTGTCAGCCGTTGAATCAACTCGTCTCCTTGAACAGGTGGATTTTCTACTTCATACCCAGCTTGATGTAAAGCTTGCAGGATTTCTACACAACTAGCTGGGGTGTCAAGTCCTACACCATTGGCGAGGCGGCCATTGCGGTTGGGGTAGTTTGCCAGAATTAGGGCTATTCGACGTTCTTGGGGAGGTTTGGAACGTAGACGCGCCCAATTTGCTGCTAGTTTAGCAACGAACTCGATGCGATCGCTGACTGGTTCATAAATTACCACATCTGTCTCTAGATGTGGATTACGAGTTTGCACTGCTTTAAAAGACACAGCACGAGTAATAATCCGCCCATCTACTTCTGGTAGCGCCACATTCATCCCAATATCGCGGGGAGAAAGCCCTTGAAACTGTGACTCCCACTGTTCAATTGATCCGCCACTGAGGATTACTTGCAACACAGGCACATCTAATGTTTCCCATAGTTCAGTTTGGGGTGTTTCGCTTTCTAAGCGTGCTAGAGAAAAACTGGTGGTATTCAGCAGTACAGCTATTGCTTCAGCTTCTTTGGGTTGAAAAAATTCACTCAATTCAACTTGCACATCAGGTTCACGCAATGAAGAAACAAACACTGGCACAGGTTGTAAATTTTTCTGCACCAAAGCTTCGCATAAAGCATCAATTACTTTAGTGTTTCCCGCTAAATAATGAGCGCGGTAGAAAAGGATGCCAATTTTGGGCATGGAGCATAGGGGAGCCACTGCGGTCTTGGGGTCTCCCCAAGTGGAGCAAGTGGCGTCATGGGGCATTGAGTCTTGGAACCTTTGAGCTTCAAAGGTGGATTCATCCGGTTCAAAGGTGGATGAACGGAGTTCTGAGGTGGATTCATCCGGTTCAAAGGTGGATGAACGGAGTTCTGAGGTGGATTCATCCAGTTCAAAGGTGGATGAACGAGTATCTGAGGTGGATTCATCCAGTTCAAAGGTGGATGAACGAGTATCTGAGGTGGATTCATCCAGTTCAAAGGTGGATGAACGGAGTTCTGAGGTGGATTCATCCAGTTCAAAGGTGGATGAACGAGTATCTGAGGTAGATGAATGGAGTTCTAACTCTCTTCTGCTCCCCTGCTTTCCCACTCCCCACTTATACAATCCTACGCGTGGAACTGGCTGTGGTGGACGGGGATTATATGTAGTTAATAAGCAACTATCGGAGATAAATTGCAGGGCATTAACGAAATTTTCTACGCCACCTTCGCTAAAATACTGCCATACCTGATTCACAACACCCAAGGGCACGGTAGACTGAGAAATTAAATTGGGATCAAAAGCGTCATCCCCTGGCATTACAATGAGGGTTCTACCATTACGTTGCACAATTTCTTGCACTACTTCTAAACCATAACTCCAGTAGGAACGTCCTCCTAACAGGCGCAAAATAATTACTTGGGCAAGTTCCAAAACTTGCTCTCCATAAGTATCTATGGTTAATTGTTGCTGTAACTGCAACAGGTTGGCTACTCTTAATGCAGGAAAGCTTGTAGGTAATTTTCTTACCGCAGCTGCCAAGGTTTGAATGTCTGTATCAGCAGCCGTAATTAACACGAAAGGCGCTGGAGTTTGTTCTAGAAAAATTAAACCCTCTGACTGATTCCATTCACCCGATGTGCTACTTGTACGATGCATAATCCTGTATTACCGTTTTAAAATTGTTGGTTAGTAGATAATCAAAACAAACTTTTTTCCCTGCATTTAGCCCTCTCTTACCAAAATGATTGAAAATGCTTAGTTCTCCTGATTTGAGCTTTTCTCGAACCTTGCCTATTGTTGTATTTAATCAGCTTGGGGAGTTGTTAGAGCAGATTGCTCAAACGGTGGAAAGTGGCGCTTTAGTACTGACAGAAGCTGTGTTAGTAAGAATTTCTATACCTGTGGAGTGGCAAAGGCAAAGGTTTACGGTAGTAGTTTCTGAGCAGTTTAGTGCGCTTCTGGTAGGAAACTTAGCGCAGGAGGAGCAGGGGAATAGGGGAGATGAGGGAGAACAAGTACCCACTCACAACTCGGTACTCAATGCTAGTTTGACATTTAATTTAGAGGCGATCGCAACATTTGTCTACGAATTAAGAGACTTGTTTGAGTGTGATTCCTCCACTTACCAAAATCTTGAAGGCTATCGCCAAATTATTCGACCCAATGATGCCACACTCCAAAGTCAATTTTCACTGTTGTTATTAGAATATCTTTTAACTCAGCCAAACCAAGAAATAATAGCACCTCCAAGCTCAACTGCGCCGACAATTTATATCTGTCAGCCAGTGGAAGATGCTTTAAAAAAACAGATTTCCCAAGAGCGGTTGTTAAATCAGGTAACAACGCAGATCCGCAAAAGCTTGGATTTGCCGGTGATTATGGCAACAGCAATTACACAAGTGCGTGAGTTTCTAGAATTAGACAGATTAGTAATCTATAAATTTGCAGGTTCTAAAGTCCAGACTCAACAATACCAGTCTGACAGTATTCCACTTAATGGAACCGCACTACTAACAGGTATGGAACTGTCGGTTGGCGAAGCTTCGGAAATCTATTTTTCTATAAATGAGAACAACGGTAAACACTCGTCTTCTGTGTCTGCCAATAATCAACCATTATTAGAAGACTACCAAAACTATGGAGGTTATATTGTCTATGAAGTCCGTGCTACAAATACTATTACATCAGTGTTGAATTATACGGAAAGAAATTGCTTTATCCGAACCTCTCAATGTTGGGAAAAGTATCGGCAAGGTTTTACCTTAGCTGTGGATGATGTCGAAAAAACTTATGCTTTAGAAGAGTGTTTGTTGAATTTTTTGAAGGAAAGCCAAGTTAGGGCTAAGTTAGCAGCACCGATTATATTTGAGGACAAATTGTGGGGATTGCTGATTGCTCATCAGTGCGATAATCCACACCAGTGGAGTGAGAGTGAAAAAAACTTGCTGACTTCGATAGCAGAACAATTAGCGATCGCAATTCACCAAGCTGAGTTAATGCAAACGCTCACCCAAGAAAAACAAACTCTTGAAGAGCGAATTATTGAACGCACAATAGGGCTACGTGATGCTCTCCTCGCCGCCGAAGCTGCTAGCCGCCTCAAAAGTGAGTTTCTCGCTACTATCAGTCACGAATTGCTTACGCCTTTAACTTATGTGATTGGAATGTCATCTACGTTGTTACGCTGGCCTTTAGGTGAATTGAGTCAACGACAACGGGGTTATCTGCAAACAATCCACGACAGTGGAGAACATTTATTAGAAATGATTAATGACATCCTCGATTTATCGCAAATCGAGGCTGGTAAGACAGCTTTAAATATTTCGGAATTTTCTTTGGTGAATGTTGCTGAAAATGCTGTTGAATCACTGCGAAAAAAAGCAATCAGTGAGCAAATTAATCTCAACCTTGATTTGCAAATCGATCCTAAGCGCGATCGCTTTATCGCCGATGTCGAACGAGTAGAACAAATTCTCTGGAATCTGTTAACTAATGCGATTAAATTTACCCCCGAAAGTGGCAGCGTTACTTTACGTCTTTGGGTGGAAGATAATACTGCTATTTTTCAAGTCGAAGACACCGGGATTGGTATTACCGATGAACAATTACCATTATTGTTTGAGAAATTTCAGCAACTAGATACACCCTATCGCCGCCGCTACGAAGGTACTGGACTTGGACTGGCTTTAACTAAACAACTTGTGGAACTCCATCGCGGACGAATTGAAGTAGAATCAACTGTAAGTATTGGCTCAATTTTTACTGTATGGATACCAACTCAGGCGATGAGAGCAGTGAATGCTGAGTTATGAGTCAACCCCTTCCCTACAGAAGGCTGCGCGTAGCTTGCTTCCTTGCAGGGGTACGGGAAAGTCAAAAGTCATCTAATTTTAGATTTTAGATTTTGGGTGAACCTATCTGACTATTCTAATAATCCTTACTTCTTTTCGGAAGATGTGCTTGAAAACCTTGATTTTTAGTTTTTAGTTCTCAATAAGCTTAAGCTTTGTAGCACAATATATTATTAGTGGGATAGGTTTAGAGAAAGCAGGATAATTTAACAACTTCCAAAATTCCTCCCCTACCTCCTTCAACTTGAGGCTAGGCTGATAAGCATTTTTTCAAAAATTCTCAACACAGGCTCCTCTCCATTATCTCTAGTAAAAATACTATAATTTGGATGAGAATTGATTTCAATTAACCAATATTGTTTATCTCGATCTAAAACTATATCTAAACCACCATAATCAAGGTCTAATTCTTCAAAAATTGGTTTAGCAAAATTAGCAATCTGTAACCATATTTGTGGATCATTGATATACTTGGCTTTTGCACCATCCCAGTGTAGAGGACTAAGATTACCTGTAAATTTTGCGTCAGTTATATCTTTTTCATAGAGCAAAACTAACTCTTTATTTAAGAAAACCGCTCTATATTCCGATTTAATGTGAATAAATTCTTGAGCGATCGCAACGTAATCATACTTGTGATTAATATTAAAAATCTCTTTAACGGCAGTTTCAATTTCATCTGTATTCTGACATAAAAAAACGTTATGTCCACCAGAACCAGAATTCCTTTTCACAATCACTGGTGTTTCAAATTTTTCTTTAATCTCTAATACGATATCTTGAATACTGGGGAATTTTAAATAAATTTTATATTGAATGTCACAAAAAGGGGAAAGAAAACCTACTGTCCGAGGAATTTTAATCTTTTGTTTTAAAATATGGTAAGTGTATTCTTTGTCTTTTATTATTTTTGCTACTGCTTGATTAATTAACGGAGTGCTATAGTTACAAAAATAGTGCTGTTTATTATTGAGTTTAATTCTTATTAAATTTTCAGCAGGTTTAAAAATTTCATAGCTGATGTTTAAATTTTCACAAGCTTGGAGCAATAGCGAAACATTATCTAACATAAGTATTTTAAGTGAAATATTTTAAAAAGTGTTTACATGAATTACGAACAGATATTTTACTGAAATTGATGAATATCAACTCAGCTTTTCTATAATATGTTGAAATTATCTTTTGTTTAAGCTTTCGATAAAAGCCATTCTGTACAATACACCTATTTACTAGATAAAGCAACAGTTTTTCGGTAATTTCACAATAGAAAATAATGTTTTATATTTACATCTAATTCTTGAGCTAAAAACGTAGATAATTTTTTTATAATATATAATTTTGAGAGCGTTGCATAAAGAAGGGATGAAATTTAGGCATTGAAAAGTAAAAAAACTCATCCCCTCTGTGTGAGACAAATTATCCTAAAAATATACAATGCTAATTTTTAACTTGCTGTTTGCCGTTTAAAAATTACTATTTCAGTACCAACAACTGGGTTACGCGCTATCAACCTATTTTGGGAGTCAATAATTTCTAAATGGGTAAAATCAAGTTCTTGTGAGCGTTGTAATATTTCCCCAGCTAGTTTGTCTTGCTGAGATTCTTTGAGAGTGTACCAATCGTCACTAATTTTAACCGTAAGGTTGCTGGTGCGGAAGTTGGCTTGAATTGACTTTATCAGACCAGAGGCAATGCGATCGCTAGTTTCAACTACCTGATTTTCAATAGCCGCAATCAAGGCTTGTTCTGGTGTTAATTCTATGGCTGGTGTTGGCGTTGGCGTGGGAATTGGTTCGGGTTCGGGTTCCGGCGTTGGTGGCGGGGGAGTTTCTAGTTGTGGTGGCGGCGTAATTTCCTCTGGTGGCTGTGGCGGTTGTGGTTCAGGTGCAACTGACTCACGGGGAGTAGTTATCGTTGGTGTCGGTGTTGGTGTAGGAACTTCTTCAATGGGTGGAACTGTTGCTATTTCAGTAGGTTTATTAGAAAAGACACTCGCAGTTGTCCAAAGGATAATTACAGCAATTGCAGTAACAATTCCCGTCAAAGCTGTATCTGATAACTTTGTTGACAAATTTGATGGTAAAAACAAGCGGATTGTCCTTAACAGTCCACCCCACCACAACTGAAACTGCTGGAAAAAACTGGGTTTTTCCTTAGTACCAGGTGGGGGTTCTGTCTCCAGTTTCTCCACGCTTACTTCTAAAACCCCAATCGTCCCTCGCAGAAGTTGGATAATTTTAGCCTTCCAAAATGGCTGAACTCTCTGATAAGGTTTTTGGGGAGGTTGAGTTACCTGCTCATCCGTCGGTTTTGACTGATTGTCTTGTGACATGGAACTTTCACCAAAAGCAGCGAATCAAAGACAAACAACGTACATTATTACTGGTGCTGCCTTCTTTTGCCTTAATGTATCACTTCAATTGCACGTTGCTTCAGCTAATCTGACTATTTATTAAATTTGGTGAGTTATGAACCTAAAACGCCGTCAATTTTTATTTTTAAGTAGTCTCAGCGCCATTGGTGCAGGATTTTTAGCCTGGACGTTTCGTCAAAATCATCAAATTGCTGATATTAACGATTCAACAACCGCTATAGCCGCCAACCCAGCCAAAAAAGACTTATTATTACGTTTTGTGTCTGTAGCAGATACAGGAACTGGGGCTAAGGGGCAGTATGCTGTGGCTGGAGCGATGAATGCGTATCATCAGAAAAATCCTTATTATTTAGTTGTTTTAGCTGGAGACAACATTTACAATAACGGCGAAATTGAGAAAATTAATGCAGTTTTTGAGCGTCCCTATCAAGGTTTACTTAAGCAAGGTGTGAAATTTCAAGCTTGTTTAGGTAATCACGATATTCGTACTGAAAATGGCGAGCCACAAGTCAAGTATGCTGGCTTTAATATGAAGGGACGTTACTATACATTTAAACGTAATCAAGTACAATTTTTCGCTTTAGATACTAACGATAATGCTGATTGGAAAAACCAGCTAATTTGGTTAGAAAAAGAATTAAGTCTTAGTAATGCTCCTTGGAAAGTTGTATTTGGTCATCATCCGATTTATTCATCGGGTCAGTATGGGAGTAATCCAGATTTTATTAAAACTTTCACTCCTCTATTTCAAAAATACGGTGTTCAACTTTACATCAATGGTCACGAACATAGTTATGAACGTACTCGTGCTATTGATGGGACAACTTATTTAATATGTGGCGCAGGTGCTGGTAATCGTCCTGTCGGACGTTCTGAGTGGACAAAGTATTCTACGAGTGATTTAAGTTTTGCTTCTTATGAAGTGTATAAAGATAGAATAGAAGTAAGTGCGATCGCTACTAATAATCGCGTTTTTGATAAAGGTATTATTCAGTTAAAATCAGCGTAATTATTATGAAAGTCAAGCGATTGAAAATGCAGTCCTTCCGTGGAATAGAAAAATGTATTAAATTATACTAAATTTTAGCCAACTAAGTTGGTAAACTTTTATAAATATGTAAAATTGGTTACAATAATAGCTTTTGCTAAAGTGATAATTTTAGCTACATCATCCTTTGCTTAATATTTAGTAATTAAAATTTATATCAGCACGCTGTCATTCTATTTTTGATTAAAGATTTAGATACTCGAATCTAAGTTTTTTGACATAAATTTTTTTCATTGTAGTAGATAAATTATTTATCAACCCTATAGAAAATACACAGTTAGTAAGAAATATTTATTTATATGTTCTCTGTTACCTTTACTAAACACTCATTTTGAATAACAACTATAGAAAATTTTTTAGTAATTTATTGTGACAATGACACTAATTCTTTCCCAAGCAGATTTATGGGAACTATTAAACACAGCAGAGCCAATTCAGCAAAATGGCGATTTTGATAAGTTTGACATTACTCGAAAATATCCAACCTTATTGGCACAAGGGTATCATCGGCATATTAAATTACGAGATTGCATATTTATTGATATTTACAATTGTCAGCAATATAAATCAGTAATTGTAGAATATCCGGCTAGAGAGCATTTGTTAGAATTTCGATTCTATATTATGGTGGATTCTCCGTCTAATAATATACCATTCCAGACTGGGGAATATTTCTTGAGCGGCAGTGGTATGGCTTGTGAGTGTACTGATTTAGGTGAGGAGTTACTGCGAGAAGTAACAGTAGCTATTCATCTAGAACCAGAGATATTTCGTTGTTTTGCAGGAAATACATCTGGAGAACTTCCAAAAGAATTACAACATCTGATCAGACGACCGGATCAATTAACATATGAATGCTATAGAACTCAAACTCCAGGAATGCTATTAGCACTACAGCAAATTCTTCAATGTCCTTACCAAGGTGTGACTAAACGCGTCTATCTTGAAAGCAAGGTTTGGGAATTAGCAGCATTAGTTATAGAACAAGAAATACAAATTTACCAAGGTTTTTTAAAGGTTCATGCACTTAGACCATCTGAGGTTGACTGCATTTATCATGCTAAAGAAATTTTATTAAAAAATCACGATAATCCGCCCTCTCTGATACAACTAGCACGGCAAGTGGGATTAAATGATCGCAAACTTAAAGAAGGCTTCCGTTCTGTTTTTGGAACTACAGTATTTGGTTATCTCCACAATTATCGTATGGAGCTAGCACACAATTTGCTCATCCAAGGCCAGATGAATGTTACACAGGTGGCACATCAAGTAGGCTACGCTAGTCCAACCTCATTTTACAATGCCTTTCGCAAGAAGTTTGGCGTAAGTCCTAAGTCTTGTCACGGCTAAAAAGTCCGGCTCGAAGAGAAAAAGTCCGGCTCGAAGAGGACGCGATCGCCCCAACAATTGTATTCTTTGTGAATAATCCTGGTTGGTATAAATGGGTTACTTTACCAACTTTTTCTAGTGTGGTGTATTGGTCTGGAGCGGATAAAAATGCTTGTGAAATTACCCTATGCTGTTATTAGCATCTTAATACCAATCTTCTGTGTAACTGTAGCTAATTCGGCCTATGGTGAGCAACCATCAGGTTCGGTTCGCTTTGCCAGTGAAGTGCAGTCTGCTAAAACTAGTGCAGTATATTTGTTGAGGATACCCACAGAGCAGAACAAAGTTCCCCAACTGAGTCAAACGATATTAGATGTGGTGTCAGTTACAGATGTGAAAGTGAACACCACAGATAAAGGTATAGAGTTAATTTTAATTACACAAAATTCACATAAATTACAAGTTAAAGGCAGAATAGCGGGTAATTCTTACATTGCAGATATCCCTAATGCGAAGTTACAGCTTACGAGTGGGAAGAGTTTTCAACAATTAAAGCCAGCAGTAGGAATTGCTGAGGTGACGGTTGCAAATGTAGATGTAAATATTCTACGGGTGACGGTGGTGGGTGAAACGGGTACGCCTATGGTCAATTTGTTTGATACTACAGAGGAGGGGTTGGTATTTGGAGTAACTGCTACTGCATCGACTACACAACAACCGATAACTACGCCACAGCAAAATCCCCAAACAGAACAGAACCAATCACCAATTGAATTGGAGGTAACAGCTCCACCAGACACAGATTATCACGTTCCAGATACCAGTGTCGGTACAAAAACAGATACACCACTGCGAGACATTCCCCAATCGATTCAAGTGATTCCTCGGCAGGTGTTGGACGATCAAAACGTACAAAACTTTAGCGATGCGCTTAGAAATACAGGTATAATAGGGGCGCTCGTTCCAGCCAGTACTAATGCTGATATATTTACAATTCGAGGTTTTCAACAATCCAGAGTTATTCTTCGCAATGGTTTAAGAGATCCGTCTCGCATTGATTCTGGTCGCACTCAATTAACCAACATAGAACGGATAGAAGTTCTTAAGGGACCTGGTTCGGTACTCTATGGTCAACAATCACCAGGAGGCACTGTTAACTATATTACAAAACAGCCACTTTCCGATCCCTACTTTGCTGCCAACATGAGCGTTGGGAACTATGATTTTTATCAACCCGCCCTTGATATTTCTGGTCCTTTAAACTCTGATAAAACTGCTTTATACCGCTTAAATTTTTCTTACAATAATTCGGGAAGTTTTATTGATTTCCTCAGTAGTCGGAACTTGCTAATTGCACCAGTGTTAGCTTTTCGTCTGGACAAGAACACAACATTTAAGCTGGAAGGAGAGTTTTTAAATCAAGAACAAGACAGTGTTAATAATGGTCTGCCAGCAGTGGGAACTGTACTACCTAATCCTAATGGCAAGATTCCCCTAAATCGTAATGTTTCAGAACCAACAGATTCAAACTTTCGTTATTCAACTTTGCTTAATTATAGCTTAGAGCATAAGTTTAATGAGAATTGGGCGTTGCGAAATGCTTTTCATGTCAGATTTGTACGCAACAATCAAGATATTTTCTTTCCCATAGGTTTACTATCAGATGGTCGGACTTTAAATCGGATAAAAAGTAGTTTTAATGGCCCAGCTTTGGAAAATACTTATGTGATGGATACTAACGTTGTCGGCAAGTTTAAAACAGGCAATGTTGTACACGAACTATTAATCGGTTTTGACTTATTCAGAGATATATTTGCTTCCGAAAATATTGTTAGAGAAGCTGCTTCGCTCGATTTATTTAATCCTATATATAATCAACCTTTAGGTTCTATTACATCTACAAGCAACACTAAAGGAAGAAATGATGCACTAGGGCTTTATGTTCAAGATCAAGTAAATTTATTTAACAACCTGAAATTAGTTTTGGGTGGACGCTTAGACTTTGCAGAAAATAAAGTTACTAATTTTATAACTTCCCAAACCACCAGTCAAAATGACTCTGTCTTTAGTCCTCGTGTAGGCATTGTTTACCAACCTATCGAACCTGTTTCCCTTTATGCCAGCTATAGCCAATCATTTACACAGAATGTAGGCGCAACTTTTGATGGCAGTCTCTTTGAACCTAGTCGTGGGACTCAATATGAAGTTGGGGTCAAAACTGATTTACTTAATAATAAGTTATCCGCAACACTCGCTTTGTATCAACTCACCCTATCCAATGTTCTCACACAAGACCTTGCTCATCCATCGTTTAATATTCAGACCGGGGAGCAAGAAAGTCGGGGCGTTGAGTTAAATGTGATTGGTGAAATTCTACCGGGTTGGAATGTGATTGCGTCCTACAACTATACCTATGCAGAAATTACCAATGACAACAGGTATAAAGTAGGCAATTTATTGGTGAATGTCCCTGAAAATAGTGCTAGTTTGTGGACTACTTACATCATTCCCAAAGGTTCACTCCAAGGTCTAGGAGGTGGCTTTGGTATGTTCTATGTTGGCGATCGGCAGGGTGACCTAAATAACTCGTTCAGCGTGCCAAGCTATTTACAATTAGATGCTGCACTTTACTATCGCAGAAATAACCTTCGCCTTGCACTTAATCTAAAAAATCTATCTGATGTTAGGTATTTTACTCCTCGAAGTGCTACACAGGTATATCCTAGCGATCCCTTTACAATAGTGTTAACAGCAGGGTGGGAGTTTTGATGAGGAATGGAAAAATCTCACTGCGGATAAAAATGTACCGTGTTCTTCGACTATCTTTGTTTGGTCTACTAACTCTGCTGTTAGTTTCTTCTTGTACCTACTCGTTTCGTAAAGCAGCAACTCCTCACCGAGGTTCTTTAGAGAAACCAATATCAGCCACTGTTCGGCTAGTGAAACACGCAATGGGTGAAACTCTTGTTCCTGTTAGCCCACAAAGAATAGTTGCATTAGATCCATTCCTAGCTGAAGATGCTTTAGCTTTAGGAGTTAAGTTAGTAGGCGCTCCTCAAAAGAACTTATCAGAACTTCAACTATGCTATGACCAATGTTTGAATATAAAAGATATTGGATGGAGACCCACCAATATAGAAAGAATTGTTGCTCTTAAACCTGACTTGATCTTGGGTAGCACTATTGATAACAAAGAAACCTATAAATTGTTATCGCATATAGCACCTACTGTTTTATACAAATACAGTTTTGAGGAATGGAAAGACACATTTATACAAGCAGCTAATGCTTTAAATAAGACCGAGTCAGCCCAGATGGTCTTGGCAAAATATAATACACGTTTAGCCCAATTCAAAGCCAAGATGGGCAACCGACTCCAAAAAACTGTTGTGTCATTTTTAAGCCCTAGACCTGAAATAATGGTTGTATTCACTAAAAAGTCATTTTCTGGACTTATCTTAAAGGAGGCTGATGTGGCTCGCCCAACTTCACAAATGTTACATAAAGAGGCAACCCCTGGCAAAGGAGGGAATATTGCTTATAATCTATCACGGGAACTTCTAGAAGACGTTGATGGAGATGTTCTGTTTGTCAGCCCAACATCTACTGCCAACACAACTTCTCAAAAGGTACTTCAGAAACTTCGTTCTGAACCATTGTGGTCAAAGTTAAAAGTTGTCCAGCAGGGCAAAGTTTATTTGGTTAGAGATTACTGGATATGCTGTGGTTCAATTGCAGCTAATCGCGTGCTTGACGATCTATTTAAGTATTTGCTCAACGAGTAATAGGATTTGAAATTGTTCTTTGTAAAAATAGTCTATCATGCTGGATTTAAATGCCATTCGCACGGGAATAATGCAAGAAGTACCCTATCGCTGGGCATTTTTGCAAAATCTGTTTCCACAAAAACAGAGTTTAGAGTTATCCAATAACTATCCTCAAGAAGGTTTTTATCAAGATGGCAAAGGGTTTCCAATGCGAATGGTATTTGATGAGATTCAGGATATTACTAAGCCACGAATTACTGATTCTCCCAAGCTGAATAACCTCTGGCAGCAATTGGTTAACGACCTGCACGCCACTGCTTATCGAGCTGCAGTTGGTGAATTAACTGGTTTGAACCTAATGGACGATTTAATGTACATTTATTTCTTCCGTTATGACATAGATAACTTCTTTTCTCCTCATCCTGATTCCCCCATTATCCGTATGGTGCAAATGTTTTATTTCAATCAAGAATGGAACTCTAACTGTGGTGGTTGTTTACGTATTCTAAAAGACGATAATCCTGACTCGGTTTTTCAGGAAATTCCACCATTGCTGAATACTTCAGTTATTTTGGTGCGTTCAGATAATTCCTGGCATACTGTGACCCCAGTATCAAAAGAAGCTGCTCAGTCTAGACTGACTCTAAAAGTTGCCTTTATAAACCGAGAAGAATATTTTACCTACAAGAACAATACTTAATTAAGTTCAATGATGAATTATGGTTTCTAGAATATTAAAAGCATATCCAAATCTGGCACTTGAGTACACAAATCTCATTGCTTCATGTCAAGGATAAAGTGAAGAACCTCCTACTGTTCCGGTGCATTGCGGACATAATAAAAAGTATTGGTACGATGAAAATTTGATGGTTTCACCTTTGGAAATAAACTGTGCTGATTTTTTTTATATCCTGCTTCTGATGAAATTCAACCGACAGATAATCCAGGTAAAAAAGCTGTTGCTGAAACAACAATACGAAAACTGCTGTATACGTAGGCGTAGCCCATCGTAGACCTCAGATTCACTTTATACTAAATAATATTAGTTTAATTATGACCGCAAAAGTTTATGATTCTTGAAGCAGTTATTCTTCATGTCAAATCTGGTTTGGAATCCGATTTTGAAGCTACTTTCAGAAAAGCTTCTAAAATTATTTCCTCAATGGACGGATATTTATCCCATGAATTGCATAAATGTATAGAAGTCAAAGGTAAATACTTACTATTTGTCAGATGGGAAACCTTAGAATCTCATACTGTTGGATTTAGAAATTCTGCTGAGTTTCAAGAGTGGAAAAAACTTCTACACCATTTTTATGAGCCATTTCCCACTGTTGAACACTTTGAAGAAATTAAAATATAAAAAACAAGAACCCCGCTTGATTTGATAAGTCGGGGTTCTGCGATTGTATCACTCTACTCGTTGCAACTGTGCTACTCTTGGGTCAACAATTTTTTGTCCCAAGCTAGAAAATTTAATAGCCACAGACATCTTATTACCCGTTCCAAAAACATGCGTTATTTCACCAAGCCCAAAAGTTTTATGTAATACTTGATCGCCTACTTGCCAATTCTGCTTTGTATCTTGTTTTCCATTGTGAGTAGAGGCACTTTTAGTATAAGTTTGACGACTCAGGCGTTGAGTAGTTAATAATTCTTCTGGCAACTCATCGAGAAATTGCGATCGCACAGCAGGTTCACGAGAACCATACAAACGGCGTTCTCGCGCGTGTGATAAATACAACCTTTCTTGGGCGCGAGTAATCCCCACATAACACAAGCGGCGTTCCTCTTCCAAAGATGCGGGATCGCTTAGGGAACGAAAGCCGGGAAATAACCCTTGTTCTAATCCCACCAGAAACACCACAGGAAATTCTAAACCTTTGGAAGCGTGCAAAGTCATCAAAGAAACGGCTGTTTGCCCTTCTTTTAAATTATCTAAATCGGAACTGAGGGCGGCACTATTGAGAAAATCTCGTAGGGAAACCTCTTCGTTTTCTTCTTGAAATTGCAGTGCGGCGTTATAAAGTTCTTGAACGTTTTGTACCCGATCTGTGGCTTCGTCTGTGCCTTGACTCATCAAGTCTTGAACGTAACCAGAGTCTTCTAGTATTCCTTGCAAAACCTCAGTCACAGGAAGCATACCGATTTGTCTTTGCCAACGGCTGATCATTTCGGCAAAGCTATTTACAGCTTTTGTGGCGCGTCCAGCTAATGTATTAACTGATGTTTCATCGCTGAGTATTTCCCACAGGGTTGTACCTAGTTGCTGGGAGGCGTTAACCAAAGCGTCAATAGTGGTTTTGCCAATTCCTCGCCGGGGAGTATTAATAACTCGTAATAAACTGACTGTATCAGATGGATTAGCGATCGCTCTTAAATAAGCAATCACATCTTTAATTTCTTTGCGATCGTAAAATCTCATTCCCCCTACAACTGTGTATGGAATTTGATATTTCACTAATAATTCTTCAAAGGGGCGAGATTGGGCGTTTGTCCGATAAAGTATAGCAAAACTACCCCAGTCCAACTCTGGATTTTGGTTTTTTAAAGTGCTAATTTGATTAATCACAAATGCCGCTTCTGCCAGTTCTTCATCGGCTTTGTGACAAGTAATCTGCTCACCCGGCCCCCGCGTCGGTTTGAGGATTTTATCAATCCGTTGGGTGTTATTTTCAATTAATTCATTAGCCGCTTGCAGAATGTTTTCACAAGAACGATAATTTTCTTCCAACTTAACCATCGTTCGGGTGTCATCATCTACTAAACCATCACCAAAGTCTTGCTGAAATCCTAGCAAGATGGTGAAATCTGCCATCCGAAAGCTGTAAATTGATTGGTCTGCATCACCGACAACGAAAACTGAGCGATTTTGCCATTCCCATTCGCTCTTTGTGCTTTCGCCATTAGTAACTAATAAATGAATAAGTTGATACTGAGTGCGGTTAGTATCCTGATATTCATCTACGAGAATATGGCGAAACTTGCGATGCCAGTAACCCAATACTTGCTCGTTTTGCTGAAATAATCTAGTTGGTACGAGAATTAGATCGTCAAAATCAAGAGCGTTATTTTCTGCTAACTTATCTTGATATAAACTGTAAACTTGGGCAATTACCCGCCCGCGATAATTTGGTTGGTCTTGCTCAAATTCTTGGGGGGATAAACCTTGATTTTTAGCATTACTAATAGCGTAGCGAACAGAACGAGCATCAAATTTTTTATCGTCTAAATTTAACTGTTTATTGACGATTTCTTTAATCAGAGTCATCACATCTGATTCATCAAAAATAGAGAAATTGCGATTCCAACGCCGTCCTTTTTCGTCTACATATTTTTCAATATCAAAACGGAGAATGCGAGAAAATAGACTGTGGAAAGTGCCACACCACAAATCTTTGATAGTATCTTTGTAAACTTGCGATCGCAATTGGATTTGTTGGTATTCTGTCAACAAATCCAATCGCTGACCGTATTCTTTCATCGCCAGTTGTTCCGCAAACAGCCGTTGAATCCGGTCTTTCATTTCCCGTGCGGCTTTGTTGGTAAAAGTAACGGCCAGGATATTTTCTGGATCGACGCGGTGTTTCAGAATCAGATTGGCAATGCGATAAGTCAGCGCTCGTGTTTTACCGGAACCTGCGCCAGCAACAACTAGCAACGGGCCGCAGTAATGTTCGACAGCTTGACGTTGACTGGGGTTAAGGTGACTGAGAAAGTCGATGGTTGTTGTCATGGATGTGAAAAAGCGATGTCTCCGATGGTCACTGAGCTTGTCGAAGTGCGGGCTACGCCTACGCCTGGCGTCACATCAATAGAGAATTGCTATTGCCCAGGTTACAATATCCTAACGAAACTTGGTCAACAAAGATTGGCAATATTCTTAACCAGAATGTTACTCATAAGCTAAGACCTTACGAGCTTCGCCATCAAAAGTATCAAGCATTTGATCGCGCCAGCTAAAAATGGGATCATCTGCTAGAAGTAAGGGAAATGGGCTAACGCTGCGTGCCCACTGAAAAGAGCTAAACACCACATAATCTGCCCAAGCTGGTGTTTGTCCAGCTAGAAAGCTTTGGTGCTGGAGAGTTCGACGCAGTGGGGTCAAGCTATTACGAAAGGTGACAACTCGTTGTTCCCGATCGGCAGAGATTACCTCCAATGTTGCACCAAAAGCCTTTTCGCGTGTTTGGCAAAAGTAGTCTTTGTCCTTTTCGTGTAGGTGCGAATAAATATCTGTGATAATCAATCGCATGATTTCAGGATTGAGTATTGCTTCTACCCAATCAGTAGTAAATCTGGATAACGATTTTCCAACTTCTCCACCAAATAGTGATGGGTACTTAGGGTAATTCTCCTCCAGATACTGAGCGATCGCCCAGGAATCGTAAACAACTTGTTGCTCGCGATCAACTATTACTGGCACTTTACCCTGTTCTGAGAAGGCAATAGTTTCTTTTTCAGTAAAACGCCAAGGTACAGTTTCAAAGGGCAATCCCTTATGGAGTAGAGCTAGCCGCACGCGCCAGCAGTTAGGACTAAAACGGCGATCGTCCTCAGCCCCTGCCAAATCGTACAGCTTAATCTTTGTTAATTGCATGATTGATTGTATTCCTGAAAATTTTATGCTGTCCTGACGATTCAGCCTAGATTAGTGCTAATCGAGCGCAATTTGAGCAAGGATTATCTTTACAGGATTTACGCCAAAAATTTCCAACATTATAGAATTTGAGTCAAGGCAATTTATGACTTGCCCCTACAATACGTTAATTTTTTATACGCTACATAGGTTGATCGTCAGTTCTTCTGACACTTTCTGTCGTAAGATCAGCGACGGGGATTCCAACATCAAAAAATGCTAGGCAAGCTCTAACTTTTTCTGCGAGCGTCGCTGTTTAATACTTAACCAATAAGTATTGTCACCAATAGGACTATCCACTCCTTGAGTAACCAATTGACATTGGGTAGGAATACACGATACATCATGATTCAACCGTTAAATTTTTAAAGATGAAAAATTTCTTTAATTTCAGGTTTAACCAATACCAAGGAGGGGGGATATGGATGTTAGCTTAATTGTATCCAACATTTTGAATCCGCCAATCCTGTTTTTCTTTTTAGGCATGACTGCTGTTTTTGTCAAGTCTGATTTGGAAATTCCCGCACCAGTGCCTAAACTTTTTTCGCTGTACCTATTGTTTGCCATTGGTTTTAAGGGAGGGGTAGAACTAATTAAAAGTGGCATCACTCAGGAAGTGCTTCTAACACTTGTGGCAGCAATGATGATGGCTTGTGTTGTTCCAATTTACACCTTTTTTATCCTGAAGTTGAAATTGGATACTTACGATGCTGCTGCGATCGCAGCCACCTACGGTTCTATCAGTGCCGTTACCTTCATAACAGCTAGCGCTTTTTTGACTGAGCTTGGTATTACTTTTGATGGTTACATGGTGGCAGCCCTTGCTCTAATGGAATCTCCAGCAATTATAGTTGGTCTAATTTTGGTGAATGTATTCACCGCCGATGGAAAGCGAGAGTTTTCATGGCCGGAAGTTTTGCAAGAAGCATTTCTTAACAGTTCAGTTTTTCTATTAGTCGGTAGTCTATTAATAGGTGTCTTGACAGGAGAACGCGGTTGGCACGTATTAGAACCCTTTACTCAAGGTTTGTTTTATGGCGTTCTCACTTTCTTCTTACTGGACATGGGATTGGTTGCTGCTAGAAGAATTAAAGACTTGCAAAAAACCGGAGTTTTCCTGATTTTATTTGCCATACTAATCCCAATAGTCAATGCAGGCATTGGGTTAGCGATCGCCAAATTCATCGGTATGCCTCGCGGAGATTCACTGTTGTTCGCTGTATTGTGTGCCAGTGCTTCTTATATTGCTGTCCCAGCGGCGATGCGGATGACTGTACCAGAAGCAAATCCCAGCCTGTATGTTTCCACCGCTCTAGCTGTCACATTTCCATTCAATATTATTGTAGGAATTCCGTTATATCTCTACGGAATTAACCTATTTTGGAGGTAATAATATGCACGTAGTTAAAAAGATAGAAATTATCGCTAACTCCTTTGAGCTTGCCAAAATTTTAGATAATTTAGACAAGTCGGGTGTACATAACCATGCCATAATCCGAAATGTTGCTGGTAAAGGATTACGAGGAACGACAGAAGATTTAGACATGACCATGCTTGATAATGTTTACATCCTGGCGTTTTGTATGCCAGAACAACTCAAGCCTGTTGTCGAAAATATCAAACCACTCCTTAATAAGTTCGGTGGTACTTGCTACGTTTCCGATGTGATGGAGATTCGCTCTGTCAGATGTGTTGCATCGATGTAAGAGAGTGATAAATTCAATGAAGCATTTCATGGAACGTCGTGACTTTTTGAAGTTAGGAATAACTGGAGCGTTTGGGATGATACTATCTGCCAGCGATTTATTCTGGCAGGTTAAACAGGCGAAAGCTGCCGAAATACCTTCAACTTCTCCTGAATCCCTCAGTCCTGATGCAGCCTTACAAAAGCTGATAGAGGGAAATCAGCGGTTTGTGGATCATCAACCGCAATACCCGGATCAATCTGCGCTGCGGTTGCAGGAAGTTGCTCAAGCTCAACATCCATTTGCAACTATTCTTAGTTGTGCGGATTCACGAGTACCTGCAGAAATTGTTTTCGATCAAGGCATTGGGGACATTTTTGATGTTCGGATTGCCGGAAATATTGCTACACATGAAGCGATCGGTAGTATTGAATATGCGGTTGTGTTGTTAGGCTCTCCGCTATTGATGGTAATGGGTCATGAACGTTGCGGGGCTGTAACCGCTGCTGTCCAAAACGAATCGTTGCTTGGTGATATTAGTACTTTTGTTAAGGCAATTAAGCCAGCCGTAAAAAAGGTCAAGGATCAGTCGGGTGATGCAGTTGAAAACGCTGTGGTGGCAAATGTGCAATATCAAATTGAACAGTTGAAGCACTCAAAGCTTTTAACTGAGCAGGTAGAGTCAGGCAAATTGAAAATTGTTGGAGGTCGTTATGACTTGGATACAGGGAGGGTGAGTATCATTACTTAATTCGGCAAAGGATTCCCAGATGAGGGGGAGCAGAAAAGTAGAGGGGCAGAGGGGCAGGGAAGAAGTAATTAATGCTCAATACCCAATGCCCAATACTTCTCTACGAGAGGCTGCGCCTTAAGCGTAGCTATGCCGTAGGCTTTACGACTCCTTTTGACTACGCCCCTCGGCTTTGCCCAACTCTACCAGAGGCTGCGCCTTAAGCGTAGCTATGCCGCAGGCTTTACGACTACGCCCAACTCTTCTTAGGCTACGCTTAAGGCGAAGCCTCTCGTAGAGAAGGGCAGTACAAGTGCCCAATCCCCAATGCCCAATTCAATCTTGCACAGTCATTGGTAGACGAATAGTGAAAGTAGAACCAACTCCTGGCTGGCTTTTGACAATAATTTCACCACCCATCATCTGGCAAAAGTAGCGGCTAATTGCCAACCCTAATCCCGTACCTCCATACTTTTTCGTAGTCGAGGTATCACCTTGTGTAAAAGGTTGAAATAACTGTTGCTGTTGACGGTGAGACATACCTATACCTGTGTCGGTAACGGTGAAAACAATGCTGCCCAAAGGAGCCTCCGGTCGGAATTCATCCTTTTCTATTTTGACTGTCAGCGTCACCTTCCCATTTGTAGTAAATTTACTAGCGTTGCTGAGTAAGTTTAATAATACCTGCCGCATTCTAGTTTGATCGGCGTACATGGTGCCAAGTTGCTCATCAAAATCCACCTCTAAAACATTGGCATTTTTTTCTATAGCTGGTTTGACTGTGAGGACAACGTTCTGAATCAGCATCGCAATCTCAAAAGTCTCTGGATAGAGGGTCATTTTCCCCGCTTCAATTTTTGACAAGTCGAGGATTTCGTTAATCAAGTGTAGTAGATGCTTACCAGCAGCGTTAATTGTTTCTAAGTCTATGATAAAGTCTGCCGATAAACCAAGATCGGTAGCGTCGTCTTCTAAAAGTTGGCTCAAACCAATGACAGCATTTAATGGTGTGCGTAATTCGTGGCTGACATTGGCTAAAAATACGCTTTTTGCCTTGCTAGCAGCTTCAGCTAATTCTTTAGCTTGTTGTAGTTCTTTTGTTCGCTCGGATACTCGCTCAATCAGACGATTTAGAGATTTGGCAAGTAGGCCAATTTCATCTTCAGTGGTGACAGGCGCTCGCAAATCGAAATTGTGTTTCCTTGCAACTTGTTCAGCTACTTGGGTTACAGTGATCACTGGTTCAGCGATCGCCCGACTGGTACGCCAAGCGACAATAGCTGCGATCACTACCGAAACCAGCATACTTATAATCACGATGAATCGCTCAACTATTCTCGCCTGCTCAACGGCTTTTTGCCTTTCTTGCTCCTGATCTTCAGCAGTTTGCAGGATGTTAGTCAAGCTTTGAGAAAGCTGGTCTAGCTGCATGGCTGTTTCACCACGCATTATTGTTAATAACTGCGATCGGGCAGAAGAAATCTGCTGAGGCTGCACTTTTTGGGAGTCAATCTTCTTTAAAACGACCTCTATTTGTTCAACGTAAGCTTTTAAATTAATTTTGTAATCCTGCAATAATGTTTGTAAAGTCGAACTTGTTGCAGCTAGTCTTTTAGGTTTACTGTCGATAAATCCGCCAATTTTTAACTCTAGTTGCTTGGCTTTTTCAACATTATTCAGAAAATCGGCTTTTTTGCTTTGTAGCTGTTGTGAATTTTCCAATACAGCAACTAGGTTAGAGCTATGTAATTGCGCCCCAACTACTGCATCTTTATAGTTACTCAGTAGTTGCCCTTGTTCGTATGCTTGATTGAACTGCCTAACTTCCCTTCCTCGGTAGTAATTAGCAATCACTAACCCAGTCAGTGAGCCAAAAAAGCCAATTCCAATAGCTACAAAGTACCCATAGCCAATTTTTTGATGGATGCGCCAGGAACTGGCTTTGAGTTTCCCTCGTGAAGGAAATTCTATTGTCGGGAGTTCGTCTGTCGATGGCTCTTCGGCTGACACTTTTTTGCTTTCTGAACTGCTGTCGATAAAGGTTGGCTTTTGAGAAAGGCATTTCTCAAACCTCCTTGCCTTCCCACAAAAATCACCAAATCAGTTTAGCTTATGCAAACACTATAATTGGTGATTAACATTTACATTATCTTCTTTTATAGCAATAGCAAATCGTTACTTACTATATAATTAACATGTACTTAAATCATATAAGCCACTTTTATGACAAATTTATTAAGTATAATTATTTAGAGCAAATAGAATTCACTTTTTTCAGCAGCTACAAATAATTTCCTGTACTAAAGACCTATCTGAGACTATATTCTCCTTAACACAAGACTTTCCTCAATATGCGGTTGATAACAATGAGTTCTTGCCATCAGGTATGCCACTACTCTACCTTAACTGCTTCCTTATGAAATTAATACAATCAGGAAAAAAACAAAAGCTTTGACATTCGTTAAGCATTGGGCATTGGGCACTTGTACTGCCCAACTCTACCAGAGGCTACGCTTAGGGCGCAGCCTCTGGTAGAGTTGGGCGTAGTCGAAGTAAGCCGAGGTAGAGACTTGTACTGAGCTTGTCCTGAGCTTGTCCTGAGCTTGTCCTCTTGGTAGTCGTAAAGCCTGCGGCATAGCTACGCTTAAGGCGCAGCCTAAGAAGAGTTGGGCGTAGTCGTAAAGCCTGCGGCATAGCTACGCTTAAGGCGCAGCCTCTGGTAGAATTGGGCAAAGCCGAGGGGCGTAGTCCTAAAGCCTGCGGTATAGCTACGCTTAGGGCGCAGCCTCTGGTAGAGTTGGGCGCAGTCGAAGTAGCCGAGGGGAGCCGTAAAGCCTACGGCATAGCTACGCTTAAGGCGCAGCCTCTCGTAGAGAAGTATTGGGCATGGGGCATTGGTTATAAATTCTTCTCCCTCTGGTTCCTTGCTCCCTCTCATCTCCAAGGCATAGTCATCAAAAAAGAGCTTAAAAGTCTAGTCTGTGTGAACACACAAAAATTTTTATTCCGTATTAATATCAATACGAATGCGTAATTGACGGACGCTGCTTAAGATAGCTTTAATATCGGCTCAAATCGGGTTTTAGGCTTATATAAATGAGAGGTGGGCTGATTTTTGCCAGATTTGTACTTAATTTAGTACGATTATGAGCGAATGAAACGGAATGGGATAATCATAACCTGATGATTCCAGTTGATTCAAAAAAAAGAACTCAGAAAGGCTTATCAGAGTCCATTCTGTTGCCTTCTAAGTTCTATCCTCCTCTTGAGTGTCTACCTTGTAGTTGATGCAGTAGACATTACGGGGCAATTATAGTTATAGGACACTAAAACCCTTTTGTGCCCTTTACGCAATTGTATTAATGCACAAGTGCATTACCTAATCAACAGACTTTTGGATGTAATTATCCAGATTAGAAAAACTCAACTGTCAAATTTATAGGAGTGAAAATGCCAGAACAAGAATTTAGTGAAACCGCATCCAAAGAGACTACAGTGGCAGACATCAACAGCCAAACAGGAACCATCACCAAACTTCAGCCTCCTGCACAGTCTCAAGATGAATGGCAAAAATATGGTGAGCAAATTTCTACCTTTTTAGCAACATTGCCAGAATATCTGGGAGGCTTCTTTAATCAATATAAGCAACCTCTGATCACTGTTGGTTTAATTGTGGGATCAATTGTTGGGGTTAAAGTACTCTTGGCAATATTAGATGCTTTGAATGATATCCCCTTGGTAGCACCTACTTTTGAGTTGATCGGTATTGGTTACTCTGCTTGGTTTGTTTATCGGTATTTACTCAAAGCCTCAACCAGGAAAGAGTTAACTACTGAAATCACCACTCTTAAATCACAAGTGGTTGGTCAACAAATTCCAGAAGCTTAATAGTGATTATCTCTTCTCTATGAGATCCTTCGCTACGAGACGCTTTGCGTAGCTTGCTTCCACGTTCGCAAAGCGTGCCGTAGGCAAGTGGTACGGCAAGCTCAGAGCAAGGCGCTATGCGTAGCTTGCTCTTGTGTAGAAGTAAGCTCTAGTTGCAAATCACTGAAGTCTGATCGCCGACTTCTGGCGATCAGACTCAGACTTCTACAAGTCACTTCTTCTGACCTTTGGTTTAATGTAAGTTCGATTAACCTCTCCTGACTTGAACTAAAGTTCAAGTCTATCCCTCTTTAATAGGACTTACGCAAACTCTACGATTCTTAGCGTTCTTCGCTAACGAGACGCTTGCTTTGGAGTGGGCGAGAGTTTTGGAGACACGCTACCTGATGCCTGTGATGAGCTACGCCTACGCACTATATTTTGAGATGAAATTCTCTCCAACTTGCCTTGTTTTACTAAAGCTTGATGAATCATCGCCGCCACTTCAGCCCTAGTAGCTACTTTATTAGGAGCAAGAATTTGTGGATTTGGATAGTTAACTACCAGACCATTTGCTGTAGCAGCAGCTATTTTGCTAGTGGCATAAGTTGGAATATCTTTAGGATCTTTATAGACACTTAAAATCTGATTTTGGGAAGAGGGTGCTTTCAAATTCAATCCACTAACAAGGGCAACTAGAACTTGCACTCGTGTAATATTTTGTTGTGGTTTGAAGGTTTTTTTCGGGTAGCCTTTGAGAAATCCGGTACTGATAGCTTGGTCAATTGCTGAATTAGCCCAGAATTTTGCTGGTACATCTTGAAATGCGATCGCAGTCTTAGACGGTTCTTGCTCAAAGGCTTTTTGCAGGATAGCAGCAAATTCGGCACGGTTTACAGGCTGATTTGGTCTAAAAGAATAGTCAGGAAACCCTTTGAGAATCCCACGGGAAGAAAGAACATCTATAAAACGCCGACTCCAAAAGTTATTAGGCACATCGTTAAATGCAATTGGCGGCGGAATGATTGATTTTGGTTTTGCTGGAGTTACTAAAGGCAACGCTGATGATTTGAGTGATGACTCAAGTTCTGTTGGAGGGGATACAGGTGTTTGTAGTTGTGGGGATGGAGTTGGGATTACCAGAATAGATGGTAAAACTGCGCGGTAAGGAGTTGCGCTGTTACTTGAGAATGCAGGTGTCTTGGGTTCAACAACAGCTTCAGGTGGAGAAGAGGGCAAAACGTTGTTAGGGGCTACATTTGGTTCTACCTTGGGAGTAGGGAAGGGCGATACTTGATTTGGTTGAACACTTCTAGAGGGAGTAGAGGAAGGCGACAGCAACCCGTTTAAGTTCCAGCTAGAATCCCTGCGCGACAATGACCAAAAAAGAATTGCTCCGATAGTGGCGAAGGCAACCAGAATGGCTATAAATTCATCAAATCCAAGGGCAGTTCTTTGGGATGACTCCGGTTCAGAAAGAGGTCTATTTGTCATCGTGATTACCCTGGTAGCAGTAAAAATTTGTGTCTAAACAAATTAAGCCATAGATGACTCTTTTACACCAGCCTTTTTTTAATTCGTAATTCGTAATTCATAGAGAAATATTAAGCTTGTGGTTCAACGCCAAGCAAGGTCTAACCACAAGCCGCTTTGCGTCTACGCAATTGGGCGGCTAAACGATCAGCTCTTTGGGATTCCTGCTCGGCGGGGATGCTCTTGCCAATTTTTGCCTTTGGCACGCTTTGCAAACACGAACGCGCCATCAGACTCAGGAAGCTGGGTATGGTCAGGGAAAGGAGTAAGGGCGGTGGATGGGTTGGTTACAGAGGTCATAACGCTACCTTTGCACTTTTTGTAAAGGTTGTTTTCAGTGTAGCTTGCGATCGCTGTCTAAATATTCTCCAATTTTCACCCTGAGAGATCACTAGTACAGGTCGGTGGAAATAAACCGAGTATTTCATTACAGTCAGGAAGCCCAAAATTCAAGTATGCATGAGTTTTGACTTGCGCCTTACGGTAGATATCTAAACCGAAACCGGATTTAGAGGATGACAAAATGTAAAATATTAACTTATTGTTTACCTAATATTTGTAAAACTCAGGGTATACAGTGCCAGAAGAATTCAGTTACCAAATCTCACCACCATTTGTGTCTCTTGGTAGCGATCGCGATATCGATTTAGATTCAACCCTCCAAGAACTACCAATGTACAACTTCCCAGTGGAAATCAATCACACTGGTATAGAGGTGGCTAGTTTTTTGGAAAAATACCCCCAGCTACCAGGAGTAATTTTGGTAGAACAGGGAAAGTTCATTGGGATGATTTCGCGACGGCGACTGCTGGAATTTTTGATTCGCCCATTCGGACAAGAGTTATTTCTTCAGCAACCATTAGGCGTTATCTACAGCTATGCCCGGATACCGATGTTGCTACTTGCTGATACAACATCGATTTTAACTGCAATGCAACTTAGCTTAAAACGATCGCCAGAATTATTAGCAGAACCAATTGTAGTAGAAACAGAATCTGGTGCTTATAGATTGTTAGATGTTCAAGAATTAAATATTATTTCTTGGCAAATTCGAGGAATTGACAATCTGGTGCGGTATGAACGCAGCCAAGCCCAAATGATTCAAAATGATAAAATGGCAAATTTGGGACGTTTGGTAGACGGTGTAGCGCATGAAATTTTAGACCCAGTGGGTTTTATTTGGGGTAACATAACTTACGTCTCAACCTATAGCCAAGATTTGCTTAAGCTGATAGCGGCTTATGAAAAAGAGTTACCTTCAGCTTCCCAGGCAATTAATCAGATTAAAAAAGAGATTGAGTTTGATTTTTTAGAACCAGATTTGTTGCGATCGCTTGCTAGTATCCGCACTGGAGCGGAAAGATTAAAAAAACTCGTCAACAGCTTACAAAATTTCTGTCATATCGACGAGCTTTATCCTAAACCTGTAGATTTACACGCTTGTATTGATAGTATTATTTTATTAATTAATAGTCGTCTTCAAGGAGAAATTGAAATCGTTAAATACTATGGTCAATTACCCCCAGTGTATTGCTTTATGGGCCAGTTGAACCAAGTTTTGATGAATATTTTTAGCGAAATTGTAGATACTTTACTCAATGAAACAGTGCGACAAAAGTTGCATCGAGAAGATACAAAAACTTTTCAAAAACCCCGAATTGAGATTACTACAGAAGTAATTTCCCAGGAAGCAACTAACCCAAATGCACCCGATTCTCGCTGGATATTAATTCGTATTGCTGACAATGGTCCTGGAATGTCTCAAGAATTGCAACAGCAAATTATGGAATCGTTTTCTCTGGAAACGAAGAATAGTAAAAATACTAGTTTAGCAGTAAGTTATCGAATTATAACAGTGAGACATGGTGGTAAATTAAGTTTTCATTCACAGACTGGTATCGGTACAAAATTTGAAATCTTATTACCTTTAGTTTGATTAGACCTCTTGCAAAAGTCAACCCCAACTCTTGGAAACTAAATTCGCGTTAGGAGAAGGGATCAGGGCAAACGCATCTAAATATTGACAAGCCACCCTAAGAGTGGAATTCACCAAGACCCCGTTCAGACATGACTTTGAGGAATTAAATATTTAGGGTTATAGTAATGACAATCATTATAAGGAGGAAGTTAAAGGCAGTCGACGGCTACCAGATTTGATAATATTGACGCAAGAATTATTAGAAGCGATCGCAAGCGAACGAGCGACAATAACTCCAGATATGCTCCTAACTAACACATTTTATAACCCTTATATAGCAAGGCTTTGAGCCAAACAAAAAAATGTATTTGTTTCATTCGTTACTAGCAACGAAAAACGCGGCTAGTCGGGCGTTCACATCTTGCACCAAGCCCAAACGACTGAAAGTCGCGGCTACACAAACCAAGTCCGCCTGCGCGGACTAACGAAAAATCAAGTGTTTTGAAGCCTGCCTCTCCAGGCTTTGTTCTCTTAGCCGCGATTTTAATTGTTAGCTGCAAGATGTCAGTATTTGCTTAAAGAATTTAGATTTGCTTAATCCCTCTTTTGTTACTTTGGGGAGAGTATAATCAGGAAGGAAACCGGAAATAGTAATTAGTAGGGATGGTTACGCCACGCAGAGAAGCAGTA
>NZ_JBALFV010000112.1:0-16560 GCF_036916735.1 Nostoc sp. | reverse complement strand
CTATCCGGGCTGAAGACTACTTTTGTTACTGAAGATTGATGCGGGAGGGGGGTTTTTGTTAGTTCTGTGCCCTGTAAATCCCAAAGTTTGACAGTATTATCTTTACTAACTGTGGCAATAGTTTTACCATCAGGGCTATAGACGACGCTTATTGCTGTTGCATCAAACTTGAGAGAGGATTTAGCCAGTTCTTTGCCATCTAAATTCCAATGTTTGACAGTATTATCTTTACTAACTGTGGTAATAGTTGTACCATCAGGGCTGAAGACGACGCTTGTGACAGAAGAATTATGCCCAATTAAGTAATTACGTGCTTGTACTCCATCAATGGCTTGCTGCAAAGCTGCTATCACATTTGCTTGGGAGTCAATTTGGTCTTGGTTTTTGATAATTTTGCCAGTAATTGCTGTCCAAAAATTCGTCTTTTTCAGGATGTTGGCGGACTTAATTCCGTCGATGAGAGCTTGCAAATTTTTATGGGATTTAGAGAATAACAAGGAACTTTGACGAAGGGAATCGGCTTTACTTAATTCAGCTTCTAAGCTTTTGGTGAAAGCTATTAGTCCTAAACTAGTAGTAATAAAAACAATAATTGCTCCCCCAATAATTGTCCGCTTTGCCCGAATTTCTTGACGCCGACGAGTTTCTTGTTCTTGTTTTTCGCGATCGCGCAGTTCTACACAAACTCGTACATAATTAGCTTCCAGTATATTTAAAAAATTAGATTTTTGTAATAATTTCCGGGCTTCTTCTAGGCGTCCCCCTCGCTGCACCAAATAGCTTTCGTCTTTTTTATTGTTGTCCCATTCTAAAGCCTCCTGACGGATCTTTTCTCGCAGCAGGAGGAGGCAACGGTTTTCATCTAACCAATTCAGCAATCTAGGCCAGTAACGAATTAAGGCTTCATGGGCGACTTCCACTTCTTCGCGTTGTGTGGCTGAATCGACACTAGTAACTACTAGGCGGGCCCCTTCACCCGCTAACCGCTTGAGCAGCTGTTTAATTAGAGCCTGGGCGCTAAGAGTAGGGATTAATTCGTCTAACCAAACTCGGCGGCGGGTGTCGCGGCGTTTTTGTCCCTCTAGTGCCGATTCATCTAAGCGGGTTAAGCGGATAAAAATATTCTTGACTTGTTCTTGTTCTTCTGATGTACAGCTATCATAAAAAGCATCGGCAGTTTGTGCGATCGCCATATTTACACCACCAATGGCTTCATACTCCACAGTCCTTAACCATCTACCATGTCGGCGCTTCCACAACTCTAGCAGTGCATGTTGCAGTAATGGCATTGCCCCTGGTTCACCTTGAACATCATCCAAAATCGAGTTACTTAAGCCGACTTCAAAACGTAACCCTACTTGGGCGGCTTGCATTTCCATTGCTTTTCGCAGTTCTATGGTATCCATTGGGCCAATCAGTTCTTGGCGAGATTGCATTAACTCCTTAAGTTGTGGATAGGAAGCACATTCACCCCAAAAGTCTGCCCGCATGGTAATCACGACTTTTTGCTGGTCGATAATGAACAGCAATTTATCTATAAATAACATCCGGGTGTCTTCATCAGTACAGAGCGTGAAAAGTTCCTCAAATTGGTCAATGACTAAGACTGAAGCTTGATTTTGCACTTCCAATAAATTAGCTTGCAGTTGCTCAATAGGGTTACTACTTGGTGTCATATACGCCATGATCAAGTCCGGCTGTTTTTCCAACAAAGCCGGAATTAGCCCTGCTAGTACCACTGATGATTTACCACTACCTGAAGCCCCAAACACAGCTAAGAAGTTGTCTTTTGCTAGCTTTTGTTGTAATTGTGTAATTAACCGTTCTCTGCCAAAAAAGAATTTGCGGTTTTCGACTCGGAAGGGATACAAGCCCAAAAAAGGACAACGAGCGTCGTAAATAGGTACTTCCTGATCTAAGGCTACAGCGTTGAAAGTAAGGTCAAGGACTGCTTGAGATAGATTGTTGACATCTTCTAGAGCTTGCTGTCGCTCTTGCCGGGCTTGTTTGCTCAAGGCTATAGAATCTGTAGTGAGCAGATTTCTCAACTTTTCTGTTGGTGGTTGCAGCTTTGATTGCAATATAGGCGATCGCTCTGCCACAAATACTTGCAGTTGCTTTAAACCATTTTCGATTTCGGTGTTGGTCAAGTCGCGGTCAAGTTGATCGCTAAATAGCGGCCTTCCCCCCAATCGGCTAAATAGGGCGGGAACGGTAATATCTTGACGTTCTGCAAGGGAAGCAGAGGCGTCTTGTAATGCTAAATCTACTTCCCCCGATTTATTTAGTTGCTGGTAAAATTTGGCACATAAAGCTAGGGCGGTTTTAACAGTTACTTTCTCAGTCATAGCGATAACTGCGGGCATTCCTAAATCGCGCACCAATCTTTGCCCTAAACCCCCTAATGCCGCTTCTGCTTCTGGACTGGCACTTTCGCAGGTAGAGAGAAAGGTAAAGTGTGGTAGCCCTTTTGCTCCTCTTAATGTCCGAAGTCTTTCTATTAAACGTGTTCCTGTCACTGGGTCTACTTTATTATCTGCTTTCGCCCAGTAGAGGACTGTTTCGCCATGATTTATAACTTTACCATGACTGACAAAGTGCAGCATCGTGTATTGTTTTGTTGTGTCGGTTAGATGGTGACACAGTTCGTCTAAAGTTGGTAAGCCAATAGCACCTTCTACTGTTGCTAGGACATCACATGGTATTACCCCCAAAGATTGGCGCACGCTTTCTACTGCGGCTTCGACGTTGAAAGAGTCTAAGCTAAACCGCTCAATTTCTGAAGGACTAGCTACCAGTATCAAGGCGCGTAAGTCTCTTCTGCCAATTGGGGGAAAACGTCGGTCTGTAATCGTTGGTATATATAGTGAAAATGGTGTTCGCTGCTCTAGGCTTAATAAATGCCATCCGTCATCAATGTTACCGCACAGCCTTTCCCAACGTAAGGTTCTCAGTTCTTTATCTTCGGCTTCGATAAATAGCAACACCCGCAATGTTTCTTGGGAGTTCCGCAACGCACTAACAAAAGCATCTCTGATTTCTTCACGAAACAGTGCTTTTCCTAGAAATATACCATAGTCTTTCGGCTGACCTAGTAAGCTAGTCAATCGTTGAAAATCCTCCAATGATAGTTGAAGAATTCCTTCCGAGCGCGATGATAGAAGTTCACCAGGTCGGCTATGTTCGACTACAATTGGCCAATTATTTCCTGATTTACGCTGGATGTTAATCTCAAAGGTGTTCATAATCTATTGTTGACTCAATTAGCAGCGCCCTATTTTTTACCGGATTGAGGAAACGCGATGTCTACAACAAGCTATGACGCTCTATAGTGCAGCGTTAGCATTAGCACATCAAGCCAGGAGCCTCTGACTCGCTACCGCTTCTCAACGAGATGCTATATGTAGCAAAATCCCTGTAGAGGTGCGCTATTGGTGTCGCAGATCAAACTTAGTTTTTTGAAAATATTTTAGTTTCCGAGTTATTGTGTAATCAAACTTACCAGTATAAAGCTAAAAGTTAATAAAGTGATTAAAGTTAAATTTACGGCTAATCAATAGTCATTTAACTTTGCAACTTTATCTTCTAGCTTAAGTAGTTATTAGCTTACTATTTGCTAGATGTTAACTAGAGATAATAATGGTATACATCAGGCAATATACTGAATATGTGTTTTTTTTATAAATTTTTTCTTTAATTAAGGGAGATTTAAAATCAGTTAACAGTGAGCAGTTAACAGTTATCACAGGAAATAATGTAGAGACGTAGCAGTTTTACGTCTCTACAAGAGTTCTGGGTAACGCATATTTAACACCAGATGTATAGTAGCGATCGCTTATGATATAAAATTTCAAAATAAAATCAAGAAGTTAAATTTTAAGAGGATTATTATCATTATCTCTGGTCTGAGACTAGATGGGGAATGATCAAGAAAAAAAGGGGTGTCTGATTGAATACAGTCCCCCTTTTGGCAGAAGGTGAGAAAAAAACTACCATCAGTAGATCGAAAACTTTTGTAATTTGACGAAATAATCAGGGTTTGGGCCGACGTTTTGGGGCTGATGATCGCGATGTCTACGACGGGCTGCGCCTACGCTTGCACTGCACTCTTAATCCACCAACAACACCCATTCCTTGAAAAGCAGACTCAACACTCCTTGCGACAAATTGTGTTCTTAAACTTAAATGAACGGCTCTTCAGGGTTATGGAAAACTTTTCGATCTACTGACCATTACTGACCTGCCAACATGATTTGTGCCAGACTTGAAGAGTTTCGTCAAGTAGCTTACAAATATTTAGGTAGAGCCTTCATCTGCGACCTTTGAATTAACAGATGCGATATTGCTAACCCGCAATGTTTATTCCTTAGCAGATTTATCCTTATCAGCTAAAAATTTGAAGTCTTCATCAAAAATTTAAACAGGATTTAAGAGTTATTTTTATATCTTAGACTAAATTAGTTGTTAATTATTTTAAACTTTTAGAAACAATGCTGTTACAACCTCGAAAATCCTCAGAAAAAGCTAGTTCCCAATCTGTAAAACTCTTACATAGAAAAGCACTCCTCAAAGCAGCGTCATCCCAAAAAATTATCGCTATTACCGTTGAGAAAATTCGTCAGTCTCTTGATTTAGAATATATTTTCCAGACAACCACTCAAGAAATTAGACAATTGTTTAACTCTGACCGCGTGGTTTTATATCGTTTCAATCCAGATTGGAGTGGAACAATTGTGTCTGAATCCTTAGCACAAGGGTGGTTACCTCTGATTCAGCAGCAGGTGCATCAACCAGAATTAGTAGAAAATGTCAGTGAATGTAGCTTGAAAAATTTATCTATTCCTCCAATTGTAGATACTTACTTACAATCTACACAGGGAGGACGCTTTTCTCAAAATGAAACCTATCGCGTTTGTGAGGATATTTACAGTGCTGGCTTTAGTAACTGCTACCTCTCCATTCTAAAGCAATGTCAGGCAAGAGCTTATGTAATTACCGCTATTTATCAAGGTCAACAACTTTGGGGATTGCTAGCAGTTTACCAAAACGATGCACCTCGAAAATGGCAAACAGATGAAGTATATATACTTAGCCAAATTGCTTCTCAGCTAGGTGTAGCATTACAGCAAGCGGAATTACTCAAACAAACTCAAAGTCAGAAAGAAGAACTCGCCGCAGCTCTCAAAGACTTACAGCAGGCTCAAGCTCAGTTAATTCAAAATGAGAAAATGGTCAGTTTGGGGCAATTAGTGGCTGGAATTGCCCATGAAATTAACAACCCAGTTAGCTTTATTTACGGCAATCTGAAATCAGTTGATGAATACACCCAAAATTTATTTTCACTATTAGATATTTACCAAAGGCATTATCCCCAATCAATCAAGGCAATTGAAGAGTTTACAAATTTCATTGAACTAGATTTTTTAAGGTCAGACTTTCCCAAATTATTCAAATCGATGATCATGGGAGCAGAGCGGATTCGAGATATTGTTCTTTCCCTGCGGACTTTCTCACGCTTAGACGAAGCTGAAATGAAAGCAGTTGATATTAATGAGGGAATTGATAGTACAATGATGATTATCCAAAGCCGCCTTAAGCCTACTGGTCAAGGCCCGCAAATTGATGTGATCAAAGAATACGGCAACCTCCCCTTGGTTGAATGTTATGCTGGGCAGTTAAACCAAGTATTTCTGAATATTTTAGTGAATGCGATCGATGCTTTAGAAGATTCAGTACTTAGAGGTCGCTGGGCAACAAAACACAATATTTTGGATAATCCCCGAATTTATATTCGTACCCAATTACTAACGCCAAATCAAGTCACAATTCGCATTGCCGATAATGGACTGGGAATACCAGAAGATATTCAAAAGGAAATATTTAATCCCTTTTTTACAACTAAGCCCGTTGGACAAGGTACGGGGATGGGACTGGCTATTAGTTACCAAATTATCACACAAAGACATGATGGGTCTCTAGAATGCATTTCTCAACCAGGAGTTGGTAGTGAGTTTATTATTCGCATTCCCCTAATTCAGCAAAGTCAAATTTTTCACGCTTGATCTTATGTCTCTACCTTTTGAATAGAGCTTTTAACTGGAGTTTAGATTAAAAGCGATATGAGGGAACGCAAGTCAAACAAGATTACGGATTAAAAATACTTTTAAGTCAGTCTCAAAGCATACACAACCTTTAATAAGCATTGTGTAGTACACGTATCTAAAAATAGTTACAATAATGATAATTATGCATCCGGGTCAGAGAAACGAGTGAGGCTCATTCTCTCACAGCCCTCTATTCAATTATCATTATCAATAAAGATTCAAGAAAAAAAGTGGTCTAGATTGTGAAACCGACTACAAAGTGGTCAATGCTGGAATTTGGAAAAAAATCAGCTTGACCATGACAACTATCCAACAGCTTAGAGAATTTCGGCAAGATGCGAGAAGAAGATTACCATATTTCGGTATTAGTGAGATAGGTTCATGAAGTAAAGTGCGTTATTGCATTGCTTTAACGCAACCTCTACGTCATCAAATTTCAGTCAACTTAGCAGCTTTGAGAGAAACCTTGTTATTTGTTTCCTGGTAATTGTTGTGGTTGTGTAGGATTAATTGAGATAGGTTTAAACGATTTGAATGTGTTGATGTCTACGCAGGTGGTGCTATCCAGCTTGACTCTGAGTTCAGCACTGAAGGTGACTAGCTGCTCAATAAGAGCCTGGCGATCGGTTAAGCAACCTTTGATTGCCATTAATTCGCCTAAAGTCCACTCATAAATATCTCTATCGCCAATTAAATTTCTTGCTATCTGACCAATAAGTGGCATTGCCTTCACGAATTTTAATTCGATAATTTCCAGGGTTTAATTCAACTAAATTAGAACCGGATTGTTTTAGGCTAGACAGGTAATTTTCATCTAGCACATAAGAATTACGTTTGCTATCTACTGTTAAAGTCTGAGTGTTGAAAAAGAATTTGTCACTGGTAATGGAAAGATTAATCAAACTACTGTTATCAGTATTATTGACATTAAAGAACAAAGCACTCAGAACTGCTATTTCTTTAACTTCTAACTTCAAACTATCATTGTAGCCATTTAAGGTTGTCCAAGTTGCACCTACCTCAAACCCTGTGTTTTTATTGATAAATGTACTACCATCAATCCCATAAATCCAAAGTAAAACAAAAGGTTCTTCTTTTGTTTTAGTATTGCTGTAACTGTAGCAAACGTCAGTAATTTTAATGTTAAATGTACCTTTTTCAAAGGTAAAATAACTAGCAACATTTTGTTGCAGGTTGTTCATTTGGTTAGCGTCAATAACGTAACAATTATTTTTAGTATCAATAGTTAAAAGGCTCATACTTTCCTCTTTGGTAGCTTTGATTTATTGAGAAACTGTTATATTGTCAAATTTTGCTTGTGAGTTTACTTCTGGGGTAATTTCTGTTATTACTGCCGTAGCTGGTTCATAGATAGTGATCCCTGCCCAACGACTGATAGGATCAGTTGTGGTGACTAAACTTCTTTTCCCGGTGGTAATATCAATACGGATTAATTGACCGTCTTTACCTAATTTAAAGAAGTTACCTGTCACTCCATAGAGGAAATTATCAACAAATTCCATACTGGCAAGATCGGCAAAGCCTATATCACCAATAGTTTTGACTTCACTTGTATCGAGGTTAGCGATCGCTAATAACTTTTTATTGTTGTAACCAATTAAGGTAATATAAGCTTTGTCTTCAGTATCAAAGGCAAGCTCACCACAATTGTATTTTTTATCTGCTACTGTTATTGCTGGCGTACCTTTACCTGTCTCAAGATTAATAGCAATCAGTTGTTTAGCAGTTGTAGCATAAAGGGTATGACGCTGGCGATTATATGCTAAACCAGCACAAGCAAAACCAATATCACCAATTACGGTAGCGTCACCTGAATTAAGGTCTATTTTAACAAGTTGAGTCTTGTCACCTTTTCGAGCAAGTCCATATAGTTGAGAATTAACAAAAGCAATGTCAGCAACCTCTGTAACTATCTCGCCAAGAAAAGTAGCTTTACCTGTAACTAAATCTAAAGTATAAAGTTTACTTAATTTATTGGAGAGAGAATCTTGAATATAAACTGGCCCTGGTTTAAGCTTTATATTTTTGGATGTACGACTGCCGCAGATAACTTTTTTTAAAACTGCACTAAAACCACTGATAGCATCTTTATCTGTAAAAAATTGTCCACCTGTTGATGTTGCAACTCTCTTGTATTCAGTTGTGATACCTTCTTTATGCTTGCTTTTATAAATTCCAAAATATGTGTGAAGAGTTACTCCTGATGCTTGAGCTTTTTGAATAGCTAAATTAGTAGCTTGAATATCTTTTTGCTCTGTTTTATCTCCACCTACTTCTAGTGCTTCATCGCCGAGATAAAAGATAGCCCGTGCTGAATTTTCGCGCCAATCAAAGTAATCTTAAATATCTTCAATAGCGCGAGCTAGCTGCATCTTATTGCGCTCCTGCTGATTTTAGTTCTCCTCTTTTTCTACCCCGAAGTTTGGATTCAGATACCTTAGCTTTTTGAGTTAAATAAGCTCTGATTGTTTGATCGAATTTTGTTTATTTCCAAGTACCTTCTATACCAAGCCAAACTACTCTTAAATCTGACGAACAACTAGATTTATGTAAGTATAGATTATGAATAGCAATTGATTTACATTAAATATATCCTTACCCATGCGGAATACGATAAGGAAGACTGAAAAAATGACCCTTATTTTTATCCAGATAAATATAAAAAGTTATTAATTAAATACAATTTTTTCAATTTAACCCTATTGTTTTTATTTGATTGTTAACAGAGTTTATTAATAGCAAATATAGCTATGCATATATTTTCATACTCTTAATACTTGAAGAGTTGGTAGTAATTTCATACATTATTTATCTCCTAAGCTTTGATCAACATCTGCATTTAGTAATAATTTATTTCACATCAATAACTTAGGTATTACTGAGTAATGCTAGAGGTAAAATTGCTTCGGAATTTTTAAAATTAATGTTGAACAGGTATTTTAGAAAGTTGAGTTAAGTCTGTTGAATGCTATTCAGAAATAAACTGACTACTCACTGAGCTACTTACTATCAGAGGGTCAAGATGCAGTGCTTCAGATGATGTTGCTAGCAATGTCTACGACGGGCTACGCCTACGTGGCAAATTGGATGGAAAAATCAGTTAGATTTAGCTTGTACTTTTGCAGTGGTGCTTTTTGGAGGAGTTTGTGAATCAGAAAATATCAAGAAGAAAGTTTGCCACGTTAGCAGGGTCAGGGGTAGTGGCGATCGCTTTAGGTAGTCCACTTCTGGCAAAATCAGCAGGGGCTGTATCTACACCTGATGCCCAGATGAAAGCTGTGTTATGTGTTAGATGAACTTGCCTCTTTTAATGCACCGCCAATTGAAAAATTGTCGCCGATGAATGCTCGTAACAACCCGACTGTAGCAGATGCAGTTATGGGTGTGCTTGCCAAATGTCGCAAATCTGCGGTGGAAATGGTCGGGGATGTCAACCATCAACTGATACCAGGGCCGGGGGGCGATGTTCTGGCGCGTATTTATTTACCAAAAGGAAAGGGGCCCTTCCCCGTGCTGGTCTACTTTCACGGCGGCGGCTGGGTAATTGCCAATTTAGATACCTATGACTCATCGTGCCGCGCTTTAACCAATGCAGCTAACTGTATGGTTGTATCTGTCGCCTATCGCCAAGCCCCAGAACATAAGTTTCCCGCAGCTGCGGAAGATGCTTATACTGCAACTCAATGGGTTATCGCCAATGCTGCCCGAATCAACGGCGATCCCAAGCGGGTTGCAGTTGGTGGCGAGAGTGCAGGTGGCAACTTGGCGGCTGTCACCTGCTTAATGGCGCGTGACAGAGGCGGCAAGATACCTGTGCATCAGATGCTAATCTACCCTATTACCAATTACGCCTTTGACACAGCCTCCTATCAGGAGAATGCCAACGCCAAACCGTTCAACAAAGCGATGATGATCTGGTTCTGGAGCCAATATCTAAATAGTGAGTCTGATGGGAGTAATCCCTATGCTTCACCACTGCGAGCCGAAAACCTACGGGGTCTGCCACCTGCAACTGTGATTACGGCGGAAATTGACCCACTGCGTAGTGACGGAGAAGCCTACGCCAAGCGTTTGCGTGAGGCAGGTTCCTCTGTAAAAGTAACCAACTATAACGGCGTGACTCATGAGTTCTTTGGCACTGGAGCAGTTGTAGATAAAGGGAAGCAAGCGGTTAGGGAGGCAGCAGCCGGACTGCGTTCTGGATTTATAGGTAAGTAATCCACTTCGCAACTAGCAAATGAGATACGCGCCGCTTCTCTCCGTCTTGAGTAAGAAGAACTATTGTACTATCTTGTCTAAGATAGTAAAGTCGCTTTTAGTGACTTGCCCAAAAAAGAATGAGGAGCGACAACAACCTATCCCAGTAGACTTATTTACCTGCTAAATAAAATTAACTAACACATTACAGAGATTAATTCAACTGTTAAATAGCACTTCACAGCACCTAACATGACTGAACACAATCCGATCGACGAGCAAAGCAAACAGAAGGCTCTAGACTCTTCTCGTCAAGAAGCTGGGGAATATCTGACCACTAACCAGGGAGTGCGGGTTAACAGCACAAATGATTCACTCAAAGCTGGATCGCGTGGCCCTACATTGGTAGAAGACTTTCACTTCCGCGAGAAACTGGCACACTTTGACCGAGAGCGCATTCCAGAGCGGGTGGTTCATGCGCGAGGAGCAGGTGTTCATGGGTACTTTCAGCCTTATGAATCCTTGGCAGAATATACGAAAGCAAAATTTCTCCAAGACCCCTCGGTTAAAACTCCGGTCTTCGTTCGATTTTCTACGGTTGCTGGGTTCCGGGGTTCAGCAGATACCGCCCGCGATGTACGTGGATTTGCTGTCAGATTCTACACAGAAGATGGCAACTACGATATAGTCGGCAACAATATTCCGGTGTTTTTTATCCAAGATGCGATCAAGTTTCCTGACTTGATTCATGCCGTGAAACCCGAACCGCACAATGAGATACCCCAAGCGGGAACCGCTCATGATAACTTCTGGGACTTTATCTCGCTCGTGCCGGAATCGATGCACATGATTATGTGGATACTGTCCGATCGCACCCTTCCCAGAAGTTACCGGATGATGCAAGGGTTTGGTATTCACACTTTCCGCTTTGTCAACGAACAAGGCAAAGCTAGGTTTGTGAAATTTCACTGGAAGCCGATTCTGGGCGTGCATTCTCTGGTGTGGGATGAGGCGCAAAAAGCAGGGGGAAAAGACCCTGATTTTCATCGCCGCGATTTAGGGGATGCGATCGAAATGGGCGACTATCCAGAATTTGAACTTGGAGTGCAGATTGTCGAGGAAGAGGACGAATTTAAGTTTGATTTTGATATTCTTGATTCCACCAAGCTGATTCCTGAAGAGTTGGTTCCGGTGAAACCAATCGGCAAGATGGTACTCAACCGCAACCCAGACAACTACTTTGCTGAAACCGAACAAGTTGCCTTTCAACCTGCCAATGTTGTACCGGGCATTGACTTCTCAGATGACCCACTGCTGCAAGGTCGGATCTTCTCCTACGCTGATACGCAAGTACACCGTTTGGGAAGCGCAAATTATACTGATTTACCGATTAATCGTCCTGTTTGTCCGTTTCATAATAACCAACGGGACGGCGTTATGCAGTACAACATTCCCACTTCAAAGGTGAACTACTACCCAAATTCCCTCGGTAATGGTTGCCCGATGACGGCTCCAGAAAACCTTGGCGGCTTTGTCAGCTATAAGGAGCAGGTGGAAGGTAATAAAATTCGAGAACGCAGCCCCAGTTTCCAAGACCACTTCAGTCAGGCAACTTTATTCTGGAACAGTTTATCCGATCCGGAGAAAGAACACTTAGTCAAAGCGGCACATTTTGAGCTGGGCAAAGTGATGAACCTTGCCATCAAAGAGCGGATGCTGGAGTTATTTAACTCTGTTGATCATCAGCTAGCAACTCGCATTGCTGAAGGACTAGGCTTACCTGCTCCTGGCGAAGTCAAACCAAATCATGGGCAGAAATCTCCAGCGCTCAGTATCCAAACTATGCTAGAGAAAATGCCAGAAAAAACGATTAAAAGTCGTAAGATTGCAATTCTAGCAGCAGATGGTGTAAATGCTCAGGAACTGGATACACTCCAGCAGGCATTAATGCAACAGGGCGCTCATCCGAAAATCGTTGCGACTCATGGCGGTAAAATCAAAGGCGATGATGGTCAGGAAATCCCGGTTGAGATGACCTTTGTGACAGCTGCTTCTGTGATGTTTGATGCGGTGTATGTGCCTGGTGGAGCGCAGAGTATCAAGATGCTCAAACAGCAGGGAGAAGCAATTAACTTCATCAATGAGGCATTCAAGCACTGTAAAACAATCGCCGCTACCAGCGAAGGGGTTGAACTACTATCGATGGCTAATATTGAGGGTGTGAAGTTGTCGCAAGATGGCGCGCGCTCTGACATGGGTGTGGTAACTTCTAGTGAATCTGACTTGAAATCTGTAGCTGATGATTTTATCAGTGCGATCGCTCAACATCGCCATTGGATGAGATTTCAAAAGGAAATGGTAGCTGCATAGGTAGTTTATAACAGAAGTTATGTAGGAAAAAGAGTTACATTTCCATCTACATTTTGCAAGCGATCGTATAAACTACCATGTAGTGCGATCGCTTCTCATTTGGCGCACTTGATTCAGATATCCTGAAAGCAGCGATCGCCACCCGGTACACTTTCCAGATCAATTCATCAGCAGTGAATTGGGCTATCGCCAGCATTTATGCGTATTCATCATCACTTAGTTTTAGCCCTACTAATCTTTTTATTAATAACAACTGTTTTACCTGCCACCGCCAAGTATTCTATTTCCCTAACTCAATCCCCAGTCACCCTACTCGAACAAGGAAAACAACTTTATGATGCTGGAAAATTGGTAGAAGCTGTGCGAATTTGGTTACAAGCAGCCGAGATTTTTCAGCAAAGTAAACAGCAGCACTATCAAGTATTAAGTTACAACTATTTAGCAATTGTTTATCAAGACTTAGGTAAGTGGTCAGCAGCGCGATCGCTAATTGCTCAAGCACAGAATATCCTACAAACAATAGATGATTCTTTCCTTTATGCTCAAGTCCTCAACACCCAAGGAAGTTTACAATTTAACACTGGTCAACCGGAAATAGCTTTGGAAACTTGGCAGCAGGCAGAGAAAATCTATCGCTCTCTTAAGGATGTCATAGGGATTGTGTTGACGCAGATTAATCAAGCCCAAGCATTGCAAACATTAGGAGAGTATCGTCGCTCATAAAGGCAACTAGAACAAATCAATCAAGACCTTGCTGCTTCACCTGATAATCTCCTCAAAGCCAGAGGATTGCGGAGTTTAGGTGTAACTCTGCAAGTAGTGGGAGATTTAGAGCGATCGCAACAAATATTATCGCAAAGTTTAGCGATCGCAAAGCAAGTAAATTCAACCGCAGATATCGCCGAAACCTTATTGAGATTGGGGAATACCGCAAGAGCTAGGGAAGATTTTAAAGCCGCCTTAAAATTTTATCAACAAACAAGTAGTGGTGACGAGCATACTCAACTAGAAGCGCTCCTCAACCAACTCAGCCTTTTAATAAAAACTCAGCAAAATCAAGCTGCACTAACATTATTACCGCAAATTCAAGCGCGTCTTGCTAATCTTCCTCCCAGCCGTTGGGGAATTTACCTGCAAGTTAATTTAGCAGCAAATTGGATGAAACTGTCATCATCAAACACAAAAGATATTGCTCAACTTTTGGCAAAAGCAGTCAAACAAGCCAGAGAATTAACAGATGCAAGAGCGGAAAGTTATGCTTTGGGAGAATTGGGACATCTCTACGAACAAACTCAGCAATTCTCAGAAGCCTTAACTCTCACACAAACAGCATTATCTTTGGCACAAGGAGTGCAAGCAGAGGATATTGCTGTCAATTGGTTGTGGCAGCAAGGACGAATCGGCAAAGCCAAGGGAAATATTGAGGTAGCAATTACTGCTTACGAACAAGCTGTTAATTCTTTAACATCTCTGCGTCAAGATTTACTGCAACTAAATCCTGACGTGCAGTTTTCTTTCCGTAACAAAGTTGAGCCAGTGTATGCGTATTTGACCCTTTGGCGATCGCGCAGCAGTAGCGAGTCCGCATTGGCGCAGCGTCTCGTAAAAAGCGAATCAGTCCAAAAAAATCATCAACCGAGAAGTCTAAATTTAGAATACTATCAATTTCATCAATAAATATAAATAATTGTTTCTGAGGAAAATGAAGATGTAGTAATTCCTCAATAAACCACCTTAATCTTTCTAGTAAAGATATATCTTCTTGTTCACGCTACCAAGTTTTTAAGTTTATTTTATTAAATAAATTAAAACCCAACCATAAATCACTAACTACACTCTTATACCATTGGAGTGGAGTAATCTGTGAAGTACCAATAATCGACATATCAATAGTACTGCATTTGAAACCTTCTTGCTCCAAGCGATGTTTTGTACTTGCAAGCAGAGAGGATTTACCCATTTGCCGAGAGTTCAGTATATAGCAAAACTCTCCCTGTTTTAGAGCATCATAAAATAGGGAATCAGCTTTTCTTTGCACATAACTAGGTGCATTCACTGTCAGACTACCACCGACTTGGTATTTATAGTAATTTATAAGTAAACACCTCTACTTACTGGTTAATTTGGAATACTGTATGCTCTCCATCCCAGTTTTTTACAGTGCAGCTAAAGTCGTTCACCCGAATGACAATTGCTCAACACGCACTTTTGCTTCTGAGTTCAAGATTGTCTTTAGCAAGAATCTCGCATACTTCATCAAACTGGTAGGTATTAGGTACTTGCGTCCTTTCCATTATTCGCTGCATCACGTTTTTCAAATCCTACCACTTGGGACTTTGCCACCCAATACTTTTCGGTTAAGAATTAAGCAGTATTGATAATGGAAAGATACTGTTAGAGCATTGCTTCCACACAGCACTCATGCAGGCGATCACTAAAAAAATGTCAAGTAAAAAAAGCTTCCAAGTCCTGTAAAAAAGAATTGGACACTGGAAGCGAATATGACTATTAATACTGTACCAAATCGGGTGTTAATTTTTAAGTATAAATTAACACATTTTTAATTATTTTTCATCTATTCTCCGTATTTAGATAAAAAACGCCGTCATATCCCAAACAAAGAACTTTATAAGCATTCGGAGAAACAATCTGAGTCTCAAGTGCTTGAGTATATTGATAGGGGAAGGCAAAAATAGTCAATGTCGCTAAACAAACGTGAGAAAATCGTTTCATCATTTTAAGATTCCTAAAACTAATTATTAACTATCTAAAAACATCAAATTACTAAACTGACGGCTGTTCTGCTAAACAAAGCGAGCGAGTTAAAACTCCCAACTAATGGAACCCGTGATTGTTAACGGATTAGCTCTTTGAACAAGATATCTCTCGTAAGATAAGTCTACATAGTCCGTATCAAATAAATTACGGACATTAATCGCTGCCTTAAAACCATTTCTTTTGTAGTAAAGTGCCGCATCAGTCCGCAAGTAATCTCGGAGTGTAAACTCGTTGGCTAAATTGCCTTGCCGCTCACCCACATAAAACAGCCCCAAACCAACTCCAAACCCTTTCAAATCACCCTGTTGAATCTCATAGGTTGTCCAAAGGCTGACTTGATTTTCTGGTACACCGTTTAATCGATTGCCTATAGCAAAGAAATTATCTTCGGTGACTTTTGCATCGGTATAGGTATAGGAACCGATTACCTTCAGCCCTGGCAAAATTTCACCCGCAATATCCAACTCAATCCCTCGACTCTGCTGCTCCCCGGTCTGAACGGAGAAACCTAGTAAACGTCGTTCGGGATCGGGATCGGGGGTTAGCACATTTGTCTTGGTGAGTTGATAGGCAGCTAACGTTGTCGAAAGCTTTCCATCTAGGAAATCTGCTTTGACACCGACTTCATATTGGGTTCCCCGGCTCGGCTCAAACGCCCTCCCCTCAAGTTGGTCAAATCCTGAAGACCTAAAAGAGCGACTGTAGCTGGCATAAAGAGAAACCGTTTTGCTGGGCTGATACACTAAGCCAATCCGGGGGCTGAAGGCACTATCATTTTGTACCGTCTGATCAAAAAATGGTGATTCATTTTCATCGGACAACCAATCATAGCGACCACCAATCAAGAGCTTCAGGTTATCACTAAACGCAATCTGATCCTGAAGGTAGACCCCGTATGATCGAGTCCTGGTCGTATAATCAACATCTATTGAATCAAATTCGGGTCTTGGAATATCGTAATTTGGGTTGAGGATATCGAGATCGGGCAAATTATTGGCGTTGCAGAATAGAAATATGAATTAGGGCGATCGCTATGAAATGTCCAAGGTGTGAATCAACTCATATTCGGAAGAATGGGTGGCAGCGTGGT
>NZ_JBALFV010000111.1:0-60032 GCF_036916735.1 Nostoc sp. | reverse complement strand
TGTCGAGTTCAAAGGCTCAACTGTCGAGTTCAGAGGCTCAACTGTCGAGTTCAGAGGCTCAACTGTCGAGTTCAGAGGCTCAACTGTCGAGTTCAAAGGCTCAACTGTCGAGTTCAGAGGCTCAACTGTCGAGTTCAGAGGCTCAACTGTCGAGTTCAGAGGCTCAACTGTCGAGTTCAGAGGCTCAAGTGTCGAGTTCAGAGGCTCAACTGTCGAGTTCAAAGGCTCAAGTGTCGAGTTCAGAGGCTCAACTGTCGAGTTCAGAGGCTCAAGTGTCGAGTTCAGAGGCTCAACTGTCGAGTTCAAAGGCTCAAGTGTCGAGTTTAGAGGCTCAACTGTCGAGTTCAGAGGCAGTTCTAACTGTTTTCTGCACTATTCAAAGTAGAACTCAGGATTGAGTTTATCATCTGTATCGGGGACAGAGATTCATTTAACAATAACTATTAATCCAAAATCTCAAATCTAAAATCCAAAATGGTCAAGATGCGGGCGTTATTGTCTGGATATTACGGTAAAGGTAATGGTGGTGACGAAGCTTTATTGGCAACGCTTTTGCAAATGTTACCATCTCAGGTAACGCCTGTGGTACTTTCGGGTAATCCAGAGGAAACGCGCGATCGCTACAATGTAGAAACCTATGATCGCATGGCTCCTTTAGCTGTACTGCAAGCTTTACGCTCAAGTGATGCCTTGATTTGGGGCGGGGGGAGTCTGATTCAGGATGTTACCAGTACCATTAGCCCATTTTACTATGGCGGACTGATGGCATTGGCGCAGAAAATGGGTTTGAAAACTGTTGCTTGGGCGCAGGGTATTGGCCCGTTAGTGCGTCCCCAAACTCGTTGGTTAGCACGGCAAACATTTGGTAATTGTACCAAAATTAGTGTCCGCGATCGCGCCAGTGCTGCTTTATTATCTGATTGGCAAATTCCTTGTATTATAGCTCCTGACCCAGTTTGGGCGTTGGAATCAAAACCAGTGCCGGGACTTTGGGATTTACCTGCACCGAGAGTTGCCCTAACATTGCGATCGCATCCCCAACTTACAGAAACACGCCTAGCAAACTTAACCCGTGCTTTGGTTGACTTCCAAAAAGCTACGCAAACTTTTATTTTATTACTACCATTTCAAAAAAGTGAAGATTTAACTATTGCCCAAACCATTCAACCCCACCTTAAAGAGGTTAGCAAGATTCTATGTCTAGAAGATCCGCAAGTTTTGAAAGGTGTGTTTCGCGGCGTGGAAATGGCAATTGGGATGCGTCTACACAGCTTGATCATGGCAGCATCTGTTGGTTGTCGCTGCTTTGCTCTTAGTTACGATCCTAAAGTAAATCGTCTCATGGAAGACTTGGAAATGCCTGGATGGGATTTAGCTAGTTTACCAGATGACCCCAATTTGATTAGCCTGACTTGGATGGAGCATTACGCTAATGGTGATCCGTTATCACCAGAGCAAATACAATCTTTAGTAGATAGAGCATTAATAAACCGCGAGTTGTTAAGCCACGCTTTATGTAATAAGTAAGATTAAAAAATGTAGCGAAGAAAGTGCAAAACTTATAGAACTAGCTCTTTCAAGGTAGGTCAAAAATTCCTCTTTAATCTCTTTACTCTGTGTTCTCTGCGTCTCTGTGGTTAGAAAAATTACTTTTAAATCGCCGAGGCACAGAGAAGCCAGTGCGCCCTTGCGGTTAACAGACTTGTACTCCTACGAAGAAGCAAGCTACGCAAAGCGTCTCCCCTTCTCCCAAAGGGAGAGGCTAGCGCCTGCCGTAGGATGCCCGAAGGCCTGTAGGGAGAAGCAAGTGGCGCAGAGAGAGAAAAAAAAGATATTTTACCAATCACCTTGAAAGGGCTACTTATAAAACTTACACACTTTACAAAAGAATCATGTTGTGTATCTATATAAATACCTCTTTTCCGGCTTTTATTAATCCTTCTTTCAGCCGTCAGGGAGTAATTATCAACATTTTATGAAATAGTTATAAAAATACCTTAGTATTTATTATCCAGATTCACTTTAGCGATATTATTTACTAAATGCAAAAATAATTATAATGATCAGCTTTGGCTTTTGGAACATAATTATAGTAGTTTTAGTTGCTTTAGTTCTCAAAAATAATTGGCGATTAGATGAAGAAAAGGCAGCCTGGAAAAATTCTTTATTCTTAAAATATTCAGCCATCCAACGGTTGATACAATTTTTTCGTCAACCAATTGTTAACTTCCTGCTCCAAGCAGGTATTGTATTAGTCGTTACAAGATTCCTCTGTTATACAGGTTGGCTACTTTATTTCCTAAACCAGCCAAATCCACCTTTATGGGATTTTCAGTGGTATTATGTGGCAAGTAAATTGGCTCATCAGCATTTGAGTCCTTTTAATGTCGAGATTTTTAATCAGACTTTCTGTACTATAACTACGGTGTGTGGCTTTCTTCCACCGTTTGTCTATCCACCTAATATTATTCCTCTTATTTGGTTTCTCGGTTATTTTTCGATGAATACTGCATTTAAAATCTCGATTTTAATGCACATATTAGCAATCGGTTTAGCCTTATGGGGAGCGAATATATTACTAGAGTCAAAGTCACGCTCTTTCAGAACTATTTGCACAATTTCGGTTGTCTTGATTTATGGCGTAGTTCGGGATCTTCAAGTTGGTAATGTTGCAATTTTTATTGCAGTTCTTATCTTATGGATGTTTATCTTAGCTAGGAAACATCAGGATATTCCAGCAGGAATTTGCTTAGGAGTTGCCCTTTTTAAACCCACATTAGCTGCATTATTCGTTCTCTACTTTCTACTTAAAAGGCGGTTCTCTTTAGTTTTTGTATCTGTTATCACAGTAACTTGTCTAGCATTTTTAGGTCTAGCCTTGACAGGTAATTCTTTGACACAATTCGTGTCTGATGCACTTCGTGGATTTTCCCTCTGGCAAACTGATCCCGCAGTTAGCCCTTTTATATCGATTAGTCGTCTCGATTTGATGGTTGTGGGACCGAGATTACTTCCCAATAACCCATTCTTTGCCAAGCTATTGTCAAACTTAATTGTTTTGATACTTCTTGGTTTGGCGGGTTGGTATTGGTATCTACAACAATCTCTTTCCAACTGGTCAAAAAAAATATATTTAACAGAAATGGCAATAGTTTCTTGCTTAAGTATTGGCATCACCTATTCGCAAGAAACTAGTTCTGTGATGTTAATACCTGCTGTTGTTTTTTTACTAAATGATTTACTCTATCAGATCAGGTATTGTAAATTCTCTTGGAGAAGAATGTTTGTTTGGTTAGCAGGAGTTTGCTGTCTTGCAGTGCAAACAGCAGTTATTCATGGCTGGCTCATCGACTCTCTAGCAAACCGATGGAATGTGAAAGCAGGGGAATTGCCATACATAATGAAAATAACTATATTTGCCCTACCGAGTTATGCGGTTTTAGCAATCACCCTGAGTATTTTAATTTTAGCAATTGGTTCTGTACGTCAAAAACAGCCTCTTCACATTTAAAAGCATCATTCTTGCCTATTTTCCTGTGTAATGGTTGCGTCTTCTAAGAAAAGAATTCAACCCGTAAAATTCCCATCTACGCTGCCAGGTTTTTGTAGATGCGGTCTATTCTTACGGGTGATAAATTCTTTGTTTCTATTTATATCAGTAGTTGCTATTGCACCAGCAAACCTAACCAGAACCAAAAATATTAGGCTTACAGCAATTCATCCTAAAAGTAGAGGAATGAGAAAAGGGATAAGTTCAAAGCGTTAACGCTTGGGAAGTATCTCAGCTAATGAATTAGCAATTATTTGTGATTAGTGAGAATATGGATTGCTCCACCTACAGCAGCACCATCAACTGCATTGCCAAGGGTATCTCTGCTATGGCCAGTAATTATACCAGTCACTGCGCTAGCGCCTGCACCTACTCCGACATCTTGACCAAGATTGCGATGACGGCGATTGCGAGTGTTTCTCAGACCATTTGCACCATTAACGGCTGCACCAGTCACACCACCTCTAACAGCATTGTTTAATATATTACCATGTCCCCTAACCGCTCCGGTGACTACATTGGTAACAGCCCCAATACCTACATCTCTTAATACTTGGTCATCAGCAGCAGCCGGTTTAGCGGGAACTAATGTGACACCAGCTAAACTTGCAGCCATGAGGCTGGGTAGAAGTGTGCGTTTTAGGATATTATTCATTGTGTTACCTTCTCAAAACATCAAACAATTGGATAAAGGTAAAGTTACTGGAGTCAGAGAAAATTATACTTTTTCAATTGGACAACAGCAACTATATATTGTTTGAGGACATATATATAATCACATTTGTAAACTCATAACTGCATCACCTGAAAGCATGAATATAGATTAAGCCTTGAGAAGGCCTTACTGATTTCTTAGGTAATACTAGAGATTACACATTGACAAAATCAACTAAAGATACATTATAGATTTTTAGGTATGAAAGTTTGATTTTTTCACTACTAGCAAGTGATTGCTGATCATGCATCGCGTAGTGTTTACCTTATCTATCTTTAGATAGTTGACAAAATATCTAAAATCATTGATGTAGGTTAACATTTAATTCTCTTAGTTTAGCAGCCAAGGGTTGCGCTCGTGCTTCTGTTTGCTGCGATCGCTCCCATCCTGTTTGTAGCAAACTACCCTGATTATCCTACCAGCGCAACCAGGTCATGGGAACCTCCTAAATGTAGGGGGTAATAAGTAATATGGCATTTTTTGTAGTTAGTTGCGATGCTGCGATCGCCTCAGCTAAGTACAGTAGATTGAATTTCTATCGGGTGTTGAATCTCTGTTTCAACTTGAGCCTCGACAATTGACGTATAAATTGGAATATCAACTTGTATAGCTTCAAAGCTCATAACTAAAGAGTATGGAACGCTAGCTTCTGGATCGTTATTCCAACCTTCATGTCCAACTACCGCAATAGAAAATGCTTCTGTGAGTTCAAATGAATTTACAACAGCCCAATCCTTCTGAAGGGTTCCTGCACTTCTAGATACATTTTTAATTATTCCGTGATGATTTTGTTTGCCGAGCATCCATTTAAAAAGACCTTCTCCCTTCTCCGCATCTTCTGGAGCAACAAACTCTTCCAAAACTCTAGCCTTAAAAAGTTCTGGATCTTCTCCTTTTTTACTACATTCCCAATCTAGCCAAGTTGAAAGATATTTTCGGCGATTTCTACGGGTTCGACGTGGTTGGGCTTTGTATGATAAAGTAACCTCCAGAAGAATCTTAAATGCCTCTCCTTGAGAACGCAATTTTTCTGGCAGTTTTACTTGGTAAATATGAGCTTGTTTAGCTACAATATGGCGCTCTCCTGTTGTCATCAAAGTGATTCTATTGGGAGCATTACCCAAAGCACGATCAACATCGGGAAGACCATAACCAATTTGACGTAGGATGTGCAGTTTATCGCCACCATATCCCACTATCCATTCTGGCCATCTTGCTGATTGTACTATTAATGCACGGTAAAGAAGGCAACTTTCATTAGGTAACTCAGCAGCAAGACGTGCAGCAATATGGCTTACTTTGGGTACTGCAAAAGAAGTACCAACTTTATCAGCCCCAATCGCTGGGCCACCGTTCAAAGTTGATCTTACTAATTCGGGACAAACATCTTTAGGAAAAGTAATATTTGGTGGTAAACCTTCATCTATTACTAAATCTCCACCGTACTCAACTACTTCCGGTTTAATCGTCTCCCAAATTCCTAATCCACAGCACGAAAAAGCGGAGGGTTTATCTTTCTGTGCAATCGAATAATAAGGTGGTGCATGATAAGAATTCAAAGCAATAGAGCCAACCGTTAAAGCTTGAAAACTTTGTGCAGGGTTAGCAATTCTGCATGAATCTTCTAATAGATAGTCTGGATATTGTCGATTTGCTGCTATATGTTCTCTCACAGATAATCTTGTCAAGCCAATTCTACTGTTGAGAGGTAAATTTCCTGCTGCAACAATAAAGAGAATATCCTTTTTTTGCCATGTTAAATTATCAATAGACGATGCCCAAGCACTCATATATCGGGTTAGGCAGGGAACAGAACCAGTAATAGAATGGTTAAAAATTCTAGTTCCTGTTTGTTCGTGATAAAATTCTACTATTTCACCCAGAAGATTCGTTGGAAATAGTTGTTTAGGTAGTTTGCAGTTAGCCTGAAGAACTCTGGCATTTTGAATCCAGCAAACAGCTTTTTCATTACCATTACGAGGTATAGTTTTTGGATAAAGGACTGCACCGGCGACACTTGTTCCATGTCCACCATTGTTAACATAGTCTGGAGTTTTATCAGTTTCTCGTGGAACCCAAGACCTTGAGTTTTTTGAATCAATTGCTGCTCTTAGCAGAGAATGTCTTTCTTGAATACCACTATCTATAACGCATACTTTAGGAGCATTTAATTCTGGCGATTCTAGTTTAAATGATGGAGAATCAGTATCAGATAGATCCTCTCGCTGAATAATTTCAGCAAACTCATCTGGCTCACTAACATCAAAAATGTAAGGAAAATTTTCAACTAAATCTTTTAGACCTTTACCTGAAATTTGAATTCGACATGAAAAACTGTCAGGCAAAGTAGCTGTACCAATCTCATCCCCATCATCTTGAAAACCTTTGCTAATCTTGCCTTTATAAAATTGAATAAACTCTTCAAATTCTTCTTGCCTTTCCCAGGATATCTCTTCCCATTCTTGCTCAGTTAGCTGACGTTTTTGAATCCACTTATTAACTCGCGTTGTAAATTTATCATTAGTTTCATTAGGTTGGGGTTTGGGATAATTAGGCAGCTTGGTTTTGGTTCCTACACAAGCAACACCTACATCAACAGTGTATATCTGCTCTTCTTTTATAGCAAGCCAATTCTCATATAATTCAGCGAATAAGTTTGGAGAAAGAATCAATTCTGGCTTTTTTTTACCGTCTATTACTTCCCAAATTTCAGCAACTTTATTACCACCATACAGATCATTAATAAATTTTTCTATTTTTTTTTGTAATTCACTAAGTTCTAAATCTGCTGATGCACCGATAATATATCCATCTTCTGTATCAGCAATCAATTCAATGCCATATGCTTTCAACCCATCTGGATTAAAAGAATCAGGATCAATTTCTAAGATAATACGTCGAGATTTAAGTGGCGGCTTCTCTTCTTGCTCTCGTTCTTCTTGAGTTTCTTGCCATTCAAAGATCAAGGAGTCAACCGAACTTTTGAGTTTACCTCCATGTCCCTGGCGATTACCCAGATTAACGACTGTTATAGGATTATTTTTTCCTCCTCCTGATGGCGATGCAGCACGTCCTTCTGTTGTTAGCCTAAGCCGGATATGTGGAAAACCCTGAGAACTTTTAACCATTTATTTATCCAGACAGCAAAATTTAATACTAGGAAACTTTGATTTCTGTGATCGCTTCTTCTAAGTGTTCTTGAATCACTAGCTCTTCTCGCTCAAGGATTGCTCGTTTAGCTGCATCTTGTGCAACCCTGACAGCTTGAGCCGCAGAAAAACCTTTCATCTGCTCAATAATCCTTGGCCAATTGATAGATCCCACTTCAATTGCAGATAGTGTTTCTTTTAGTATAAATTCTAGCTCTTGTTCTCCGGGTTTGGGTACTGCAATCAAATCATCAAATCTTCTCCAAAGGGCAGTATCTAAAGATTTATTTAGGTTCGTTGCTGCTACTAAAAGCCCAGAAGACGGTTGATACTCGTCCAAAATTTGCAAAAATGTATTTACTACTCGCTTAATTTCTCCTACTTCTTGAGAGTCTTCTCGTGACTTAGCAATTGAGTCACATTCATCAAGAAACAATAAGCATGGATTTTTTGAAGCATCCTCAAATACAAGTCTCAAATTGCTCGCAGTTTCCCCTAAAAAAGACGATACCATTGCATCAAATCGAACTTTCAGAAGTGGTAAACCAGTATTCCAAGCTAAACGTTCTGCTCCTAGCGTCTTTCCACAGCCAGGAGGCCCATATAGAAGAATTTTTTGTCTGTAACGCAATCCATGATGAGCAAGCCTATCTCTTGCCGCATATTCGCGTTCAATTCGGCGAAAACGTTTCTCTATATTTTCAGGCAACACCATATGATGCCGCAAATTGTCCCTTGGTATAATAGTTACCAGAGGAAGATTAAATCGCTTACTAGTTGGTAATTCAGTTAAAGCCTGTAAGTTTTCTGGTATTGAAGAAGCAGGTTTGCTGATGTTAGTAGGCTTCTCTTTCTGGCTTTTTTTAGTGATATTCTCTAACTGGTCAGCTAAGAGAGTATGCCCCTTAGTGCGTTCTTCCTCAATTACTAAATATGTCAGCTTGTCAATCGCCTCTTGATCTGAACTAGCGATCGCTCTAAAAAATCTCTTGAGAAGCTCTGCTTTCATACTGCCTCTCAGTATAAATAGTAATTTTTGATTAATATAGTACTATAGTACTATATTATGTAGTGCATTGAAAATTATAACGCGATCGCCTTGTCCCCTATTGATTATATTAAGTAATGTAAACTAATGATCAATCTCCTGCTCAGAAATGGAGTATATCTAACTATAGGGCGTTGCTTTTAGGTCTATATCATCTTTGGCTTCCATCAATAATAAAGTCATCATATCTCCCTCTGGATTCACCTCAGCGCCCCTCTGCGTAAAAAAAAGCGGGCAAGATGCCCACCCTACAAAATTTTAAGAATATTCTGTTGCTATTAACCCAACAATTGTTTAGCCTTAGCTAACACATTATCAACGCTAAAGCCAAACTTCTCTAGACAAACACCGCCTGGAGCCGAAGCACCAAAGCGATCAATACTAACAGTATCGCCTTCAGTACCTATATACTTATGCCAACCGAAACTAGCGGCAGCTTCTACAGATAAACGCTTGGTGACAGCTTTCGGCAAAATGGACTCTTTATAAGCCGCATCCTGTGCTTCAAACAGTTCCCATGAAGGTAGCGAGACAACACGGACTTTTTTGCCTTCAGCCGTGAGTTTTTCAGCGGCGCCGACGGCGAGGCTCAGTTCTGAACCAGTTCCAATCAGGATGATATCAGGTGTACCTTCGCTATTTACCACGGTGTATCCACCCTTTGCCACGCCTTCAACCGATGTACCTGCCAAGTTGGGGACGTTTTGACGGGTGAATGCCAACAGAGACGGAGCGTTTTGCTTCGCTTTCTCGATCGCTATTTTATAAGCACCAGAGGTTTCGTTACCGTCTGCGGGACGAAACACTAATAAATTAGGAATAGCTCGCAAGGAAGCTAGGGTTTCAATGGGTTGGTGTGTCGGGCCATCTTCACCTTGTCCAATGGAATCGTGGGTCATCACCCAAATCACGCCAGCTTGGGAAAGGGCGGATAAGCGGATGGCAGCACGCATGTAATCTGTGAAGATTAAGAAGGTAGCACCGTAGGGAATTAATCCTGAACTGTGTAGCGCTATACCATTACAAATTGCGCCCATACCATGTTCCCGCACACCAAAGTGGATGTTGGGGTTTTCGTAGTGCCCTTTTTGGAAGTCGCCTTTACCCTTGATTTCGGTCAAGTTGGAGTGGGTCAAGTCAGCCGAACCACCAATCAATTCAGGTAAAACCGCCGCTAGTTTATTGAGGCAAGTTTCTGAGTGTTTGCGGGTGGGCGCTGCTTTGTCTTCGGGGGTGTAGGTGGGGAGTGCCTTATCCCAACCGTCGGGTAGTTTGCCGCTTAGGTAACGTTCAAATTCAGCTGCTTCTTGACCATACTTAGCTTTGTAGTCGGCAAAGGTCTTGTTCCATTCGTCTTCGTAGCCTGCACCGCGTTCTACTGCTTTGCGTGTATGGTTAAGGGCTTCTTCGGGTACTACGAAAGGTTCGTATTCCCAACCCAAATTCTTCCGAGTCAATTCTATTTCGTCTCCACCAAGGGCAGAACCGTGAACGCCAGCAGTGTTTGCTTTATTGGGGGAACCGTAACCAATAATAGTTGTTACCTTGATGAAAGAAGGCTTATCGGTGACAGCTTTAGCCGCTTCAATTGCTTTGGCGATCGCTTCTAAATCCGTGTTACCATCTTCGACGTGTTGGACGTGCCAACCGTAAGCTTCAAAGCGCTTAGAAACATCTTCGGTGAATGCCACATCTGTGGAACCGTCGATGGAAATGTGGTTGTCGTCGTACAGAGCGATGAGTTTGCCTAATCCCAAGTGTCCTGCAAAAGAACAAGCTTCACCGGAAATTCCTTCCATGTTGCAACCGTCACCTAAAATTACATAGGTGTAATGGTCAACAATCTTGGTATCGGGTTTGTTAAATTTAGCGGCAAGGTGCGCTTCGGCGATCGCTAAACCAACTCCATTGGCAATTCCTTGACCCAAGGGGCCAGTTGTAACTTCCACGCCTGGGGTCATGAAGTTTTCCGGGTGTCCAGGGGTTTTGGATTCCCATTGACGGAATTGTTTGATATCTTCAATGGTGACGCTATCGTAGCCTGTCAGGTACAGTAGGGCATACTGCAACATCGAGCCATGACCAGCAGACAAGACAAAGCGATCGCGGTTAAACCATTTGGGATTCTTGGGATTAAACTTCATAAAGCGATCCCAGAGGACAAAAGCCATCGGAGCCGCGCCCATTGGTAGTCCTGGGTGTCCCGATTTTGCTTTTTCTACGGCATCAACAGCCAAGAAGCGGATCGAGTTAATAGCCAGTTCTTCGACGGACAATTCTTTGGCAGATTGGGTTGCAACAGTCATAATCTCTTGTTTTTAACGACGGGTTAGCACTCTTTGTAGCTTCTCTTGTGGGGTTATTTTAGATTCCCCACAGTATCCTCATCATCCCACTCCCGCTTGTTGATGGACAAGCGGGATCTCCTGAGTTTCTGGTGATAAATCAAGCTGATAATTGGGTCATGCTGAACGCTTAAGTTATATCGGAATGATATCTATGATACTTTGGGCATGGGGCATGGGGCATTGGGCATTAGTTATTAATTCTGTGTACCTCACTCCCTGCTCCCCTGCCTTCTTTTAGACGTATTTCTTAAAAGCCAGTGTGACATTATGACCGCCAAACCCAAAAGAATTGGATATTGCCACCTCGACTTTTTGAGCGCGGCTATAGTTAGGCACGTAATCTAAGTCACATTCTGGATCGGGATTTTCTAGATTTATTGTTGGTGGAATTTGGTCATTAGCGATCGCCAGTACTGTTGCGACTGCTTCAATACCTCCAGAACCGCCCAATAAATGACCTGTCATTGATTTGGTGGAGCTAATTGCCACCTTATAAGCATGTTCTCCCAAAGCTTTTTTGATGGCTGAGGTTTCAGTTGAATCATTAGCTGGGGTACTAGTGCCGTGAGCATTAATATAGCTAATCTGTTCGGGAGTTATGTTGGCATCTTTGAGTGCTAGTTCTATTGCTCTAGCTGCTCCAAGTCCACCAGGGACGGGGGAAGTAATATGGTAAGCGTCACAGGTCATACCATAGCCGATCATTTCGGCATAAATGTGAGCGCCGCGACTGAGGGCGTGTTGCAGTTCTTCGAGAATTAAAATTCCTGAACCTTCACCTAATATAAATCCGTCGCGATCGCGGTCAAAGGGACGGCAAGCTTTATGCGGATCGTCATTGCGAAAAGAGAGGGCTTTGCAAGCGGCAAATCCAGCCATTGATAATGGTGTGACAGCCGACTCTGTTCCGCCACAAATCATCGCCTGGGCATATCCCCCTTGAATTAAGCGAAAAGCATCGCCTACAGCGTTAGAGCCAGCAGCGCAAGCAGTTACAGGGCAGGAATTTGGCCCTTTAGCACCAGTATGAATTGCCGTTAATCCTGCTGCCATATTGGCGATCATCATCGGTATCATGAATGGACTACAGCGATCAGGCCCACGGTTGAGGTAGATAGTTTGCTGGTCTTCTAATACCTTAATGCCACCAACGCCAGAACCGATCATGACACCTACCTGTTCTGCATTCAGTTCATTAATAACTAACTGCGCGTTAGCTAGAGCCTGTTTTGCTGCCGAAACTCCAAATTGGGCAAATCGATCCATGCGCTTGGCCTCTTTGCGTTCCAAGTAATCATGTGGATCGAAGTTTTTTACTTCACCAGCAATGCGGCAATCATGGCGAGACGCATCAAAAAATGTGATGCGGTCAATGCCATTACGTCCACTCAATAATCCATCCCAATATTCTGTTGCTGTGTTACCGATAGGTGTAATCGCGCCAACACCAGTTACAACAACGCGTTTACGTATATAATCTGTCATGATTCAGTTAAAGGTGGCGAAAAAGCAGCAGGCATTAAACAGTGCTGAGTTTTGTTAGCGTTAGCGGGGCGTTTTGCCCGTCCTGAGTTTTGAGTTTTGGAAGCGCCCAAAGATAGAGAAAACTCCGAACTTTTGCCTTCAAAAACTCTAACTCCTGTACAGACGCGATTAATCGCGTCTCTAACTCAGCACTCAGTGAAAAGTCAAAGCAGTGATTTTTGCCTAGATGCCCAGAGGGGGCGAGACAAAGCTATCTAAACTTCAAAGACTCAAAACTTTTTTAAGCTGATGCGGTAACTTTGTTATTGATGTAATCTACTGCATCTTGAACCGTTAAAATCTGCTCGGCAGCTTCGTCGGGAATTTCGATATCAAATTCTTCTTCCAAGGCCATCACCAGTTCAACGGTATCCAGGGAATCAGCGTTGAGATCCTCCATAAATTTGGACTGGGGAGTGATTTTGTCAGCATCTTCAACACTCAGTTGTTCGGCGACAATTTCTTTGACCTTGTTAAAAAGTTCCGTTTGGCTCATAAATAATAAAAGTCCTTGACCAGTTGCTAGGTTCTGCTCTTTACGGGAAACATTGTTTTGAGCATATACATCTTATCGTCAAGCGCGATCGCCCGTATACCACTAAGGGTTTTTCTGTTAGAAAACCCCTCTCCTTACTCAAAAGAATCGGGTAAGTTTTCTTAGAATTGAGTATAGGAGCGGACTATGCCATTGCCAACAGCATGTAAATGTTTCGCTTGTCCAATTATTGCTAACTTTTTTTACAATGTCTCGGTCAGTATTTACAGCCTTGCTAGCAATCAGAATATATAGACGCTGCTGCTTTGAACCTAGATGGTTAAAGAGATGGTGAACGTCAAACATTCAGAACTTAGGTGCTAACAAGGAATAATAAAACAGTTATTGTTTAGAGCGATCGCTCTAACCTAAACATACCTCTATGCTATCTCAGACACTCAAATACGCTTACTTCCCCGGTTGTGTTGCTCAAGGGGCCTGTCGGGAACTTTACCAATCAACTCAAGCACTTACCCAAGTACTGGGTATTGAACTGGTTGAACTTAAAAAAGCTGCTTGCTGCGGTTCTGGCACATTTAAAGAAGATTCTAAATTGCTAGAAGATACAGTTAACGCCAGAAATATTGCCCTAGCAGAAGAATTAAATTTGCCTTTACTCACTCATTGCAGCACTTGTCAAGGTGTTATCGGTCATGTGAACGAACACCTGAAAGAATGTAAGACTTCTGACCCTACCTACATTCAAAAGGTTAATGGCTTGCTGGATAAAGAAGGCTGTTCACCTTATCGCGGCAGTACCGACGTTAAACATCTCCTTTACGCCTTGGTAACAGATTACGGTTTAGAAGAAATTACCAAACGTGTCACCCGGAAGTTAACTGGATTAAAATGTGCGGCTTTTTATGGCTGTTATCTCCTCCGTGCCCAAAAATCTATACCCTATGATGACCCCTTCCAACCAGAAGCGATGGAAAATATGTTTCGGGCGGTGGGTGCAACACCAATTTATTACCGAGGTCGGACACAATGTTGTGGTTGGCCGCTTGCTAGTTATGCCACTACCCAATCTTTCAAGATGGCAGGGATGCATATTCAGGACGCTTTGACATCTGGCGCTGATTGTATAGTTACACCTTGTCCTTTGTGCCACTTAAATTTAGATTCGCGTCAGCCAGAGGTGGAAAAGGTGATTGAACAGAAGCTAGGTTTACCAGTGTTGCATTTACCCCAGTTGATTGCTTTGGCACTTGGGGTTAGTCCAAAAGAACTGGGTTTAGAACGCCACGTTGTTTCCACAAAGCCAGTGTTGGAAAAATTAGGATTTTAACTTCTGAACCGGACATTCCGAGTTCAAAGGCTCAACTTTCGAGTTCAAAGGCTCAACTTCCGAGTTCAAAGGCTCAACTTCCGAGTTCAAAGGCTCAACTTCCGAGTTCAAAGGCTCAAGTTTCGAGTTCAAAGGCTCAACTTCCGAGTTCAGAGGCTCAACTTTCGAGTTCAAAGGCTCAACTTTCGAGTTCAAAGGCTCAACTTTCGAGTTCAAAGGCTCAACTTTCGAGTTCAAAGGCTCAACTTTCGAGTTCAGAGGCTCAACTTTCGAATTCAAAGGCTCAACTTCCGAGTTCAAAGGCTCAACTTCCGAGTTCAAAGGCTCAACTTCCAAGTTCACAGGCTCAACTTTCGAGTTCAAAGGCTCAACTTCCAAGTTCTAAGCTTGAATGTTGCTGTTTTTGTTTATTTTGTTCAAAAATCAGGCGTTGCTGATTCCATGTATGAAAATGATTTTGCATAATACCAAAATCCTTGTAGAGACGTAGCACTGCTACGTCTCTACATCCGGATTCATACTTCAATTCAGCAACGCCAAAAATCAAATCGGATTCCTATAGCTTGTTGCTACGATTTAGTAGTTGAGTTCAAGGCAAAGATTACTGATTTTGCTAAATTAATATGAGAATGTATGCAATTATTTAAGTTGATGTGTAGGCAATGTTTCCGATGGGCTACGCCTACACACTTTTAATTTCATCTTTCTATCAAATCAAGTGTGAGAAGGCAAAAGTAAAAAGGCAAAACAGAGCTTATTAAGTCTTTCTTCTCTTTTTACTTTTATCTTTTAACTTACTAGCTCCTATTAATCATTGCTATTTTTGAATTTACGTTGCAATTGTTTTAGCGATTGATACATCTCTGGCAAGCGACCATAAACAGCAGATACCTTAAGATATAGTTTGTAAGGAAGGGCTGGAGTTCCGCAGACAATTTCTCCTGGTGCAACATCGTTGTGAATCCCAGTTTGAGCAGATGTCATCGACCCATCTCCCATCTTCACTTGATTAACTATTCCTGTTTGTCCAGCTAAAATAACGCGATTTCCCAGTTGAACACCTCCCGCCATGCCAACCTGACCTGCGATCGCACAGCCAGAACCAATTTTGCAACCGTGACCTATTTGCACTAAACTATCAATTACTGTATTGCGACCTACCCGTGTTTCTCCCACGGCTGGGCGGTCAATGCCAGTGTTGCAGCCAACTTCCACGCCATCTTCTAAAACTGTATAGCCGGATTGTTCCATTTTGAACCAACCAGTCCGGGTAGGAACAAAACCAAAGCCTTCTGCACCGATGACAGCACCACTGTGAATGACGCAATCTGCACCGATGCGGGTACGTTCGTGGATGGTACAGTTGGCGTGTAAGGTGGTGCGATCGCCTATTTTGGCATCTGGATAAATCACTACATTGGGATGAATGATTGCACCATCGCCAATTTCTACCCCTTGTTGAATCACAGCATGGGGGCCAATGTAAACATCATTACCAACTTTTGCAGTTGAGTGAATCACAGAGGTGGGATGAATTTCTGGGCTGGGGCGATATGGTTGGTAAAAAAGTGCGATCGCTTTGGCAAATAATAGTCGTGGATCTGGGGTTGCTAACCAGACAATACCTCTTTCTTGTGCAAGCGCCTGTAATTTTTCGTCTTGGGGCAAAATTAAAGCACTAGCATTGGTATTGCCAACAAAAGATCCAAATTTTGCACCTTCTACATAACTGATCGTACCGTTGGTAGCTTCATCAATAGCTGCTACACCTGTAATTTCTAAGTCTTGGTCTGGGTTGCTAGTCAGGCTATGATTGGTGGCCGCGTCACCAAATTGACGGAGGATTTCGCTGAATTTCATTGTTGGGTGTGTTCAAAATTGATCTACAATCGCAAGATAATTTTCCCTCTTTATGCTCCAATACAATAATTTTGTAAACGCATAGTGATGAAACAATCTGACTGTTCCTAGCTTTGCTTCAGGTTGGATTACTTCATCGACATGCTTCGGTTGATGGCTCTGGTTGTAAAGATGAGCCTATTTTGACTGAATCTTGTCTCAATAGCGTCTTAAGGCGTTGATTATCTTCGGCAGCGATCGTTTCACCATAATGATGAAGTTGAAAAAGCTACCAATAATACAAATGCCAATCCACCAGATACTAATAAAATAAATTACAAATTGGAGAAATTATTGATGAGGAAATTCAGGCAATTGATCCTGATGCTGTTTATTTTTTGTTTCATTTTTGGCTCAGTAGCATTGTCTGCCTCTGCAATGTCTGCCTCTACTGAAGTTCCGGCAAAGGTAATGAAGCAGGCTCCCGGTTTCTATCGAGGGCAATTAGGCGATTTCGAGGTGACGGTGTTATCGGATGGCACAGCGCCCCGTCATCTCGATCAGATCCTCAGCGATCCTCGTATAGTTTGCGACGAGCTAACTGCCGATCACGAGGTAGAGCCGGTGGAGTTATCCATCAATGCTTACCTAATCAACACTGGAGCGCATTTAGTACTGGTAGATACCGGAGCCGGTGAATTGTTTGGGTCTTCAAACGGATTGTTGCTGGCTAACATAGTGGCTGCCGGTTATCGTGCAGATCAGGTAGATACGATCTTGCTGACCCACATCCACGCCGATCACTCTGGAGGCCTGTCGATCGGTGGCAAGCGGCAGTTTCCCAATGCTACGGTCTATGTGGATAGTCAGGATGTCGCCTACTGGCTAAGTAAAAAGGAGGAACTAAAAGCACCGATATCCGCCCGCAAAACCTTTGAGCAATCGCAGACCACTGTCAATCCTTACGTGGAAGCCAAGCGGCTAGTAGAAATTAAGCCAGGCTTAGAGCTAGTTCCTGGTTTTATTACGCGTAGTGCGCCAGGACACACTCCAGGTCATACAGCGTATCTGGTAGAGAGTCGAGGTCATAAGCTGTTTCTCTGGGGCGATACGATCCACTCTGCAAAAGTGCAGTTCAGCCACCCTCAAGTAACAGTGCAGTACGACGTGAAGCCTGACGAAGCTGCTCAGACTCGCGAACAACTGCTCGACTTCGCGGCGAAAAACGGCGTGCTTGTGGGTTCAGATCACATATCATTCCCTGGCCTTGGTCACGTTAGAAAAGTGGGCAATGGCTATCGCTGGATACCCATTCCATACACTGCCCACGTTACTGAGCTTGATCCAAAGCCGTGACCGCAAACCATATAGTACAAGTGCTGGGATCGACAATTTTGATAAGTTTGTAGTGGGTGGCTGTAGCTCTCATCTAAGTACTAAAGTGTTTACTACAAACTCTCTTAAGCTGTCATAATCCCTGTAGTGGAAGTTGCCATTGCTATCCCTGCTAAATACCCGGTTGTCCAAGCACTTTGGAAGTTAAACCCACCAGTAATGCCATCAATATCTAAGATTTCTCCGGCAAAATAAAGACCAGATACTAATCTACTTTCCATCGTCTTAAAGTTGACTTCTTTAAGGTTGACACCGCCACAGGTAACAAATTCTTCTTTAAAGGCTCCTTTACCGTTGATTAAATATTGTCCCTGAGTAAGTTCTTGCACCAGTTTATTTAAGGTTTTATTAGATATTTCTGCCCAACGGTCTTCTGTGGTAATGCCTGCACGGGCAATGATATATTGCCAGAGACGATGGGGTAAGTCAACGCCGCGATGTAATGCGATCGCTTTCTTTCCCCATTCATCTTTAACTGCTAAAATTTTTTCTCGCACTTGTTCTTGGTGCAAATCAGGCAGCCAATTAATTAATAATGTGGCTTGATAGCGGCTTTGGTGCAGAACTCTCGCACCCCAAGCAGAAAGCTTTAAAACCGCAGGGCCACTCAAACCCCAGTGGGTAATTAGCAATGGCCCAATTTGTTGTAATCGGGATTTTCCATCCAGAGATAACCGCAATTGCACAGAGTTAACGCTAACTCCAGCTAAAGCCTGCAATTGAGGATCGGCAATGTTAAAGGTAAACAGAGAGGGTACTGGCGGTTCTATTTGATGACCTAACTCTTGGACAATTTTATAACCTACAAGGCTGCTGCCGGTCGCCAGAAGTAGGCGATCGCATTTAATGGGATCTCCCGACTTCAGATGAATATCAAACCCCCCATCTGCTGCGGTTTTCACTGAAGTTACGTGTGTACTGATACGGAGTTTTACCCCAGATGTCGCCACCGCTTTAATCAGACATTCCACAATGGTTTCTGAAGTATTGGTGACAGGAAACATCCGGCCATCAGCTTCAGTTTTTAGATAGACTCCACCAGCAGCAAACCAAGCTACTGTATCTTGAGGCCCAAACCGAGTCAAAGCCCCCCGCAAAGCTTTTGCACCTCTGGGGTAACTTTGGACTAACTCTTCAGCTAAAAAGCAAGCGTGAGTAACGTTGCAGCGTCCGCCACCAGAAATTAGCACTTTCGCTAGGGGTTGGCGACTGGCTTCGAGTAAAGTAACATGAGCATCAGGATTGGCTTTAGCACAAGCGATCGCGCTAAAAAATCCTGCTGCCCCACCCCCAATAATTACGATTTGTAACGGTAGCAAGTTCTAAATTTCTCAATAGCACGTACTTTACTACGCTAGCCGTTATCTTCACTATTCAACTAGTTCAAATTGATCTTTTGTGACACCACAAACAGGACATACCCAATCATCTACTATATCTTCAAAATCTGTTCCCGGCGCTATATCGCTATCTGGATCGCCTACTTCTGAGTCATATTCATAGCCGCAAACAGTACATATATACTTTGCCACGTTCGTTCCTCCTAATAAATTGTTGGCATTGCTTCACTATTAAATACTTCTGGTAGTAAGTCATAATAGGCACGCTACAATTCTTAAAGGAGACTACGGCATAGAAATTATCAAATAAAGGCGTGTACCTTTAAGAGAAATTTCTGAAACTATACTAGCTATTCTCAAAATAAATCAAATTAAAAACGCCACCATGTCCTTTGGGCGTAACTGATAATCGCGATCGCGATCGCCCCTAGTAGCAGTAGCCAAATTATTCCACCTGGAATAAAAGTAAGAATACCAAAGCCTCTCAGTACCCAAACGGCTACGCTAATGCCGAGAAGGATACCGAAAATCTGGATTAATCTACGATTTAAAGAAGATTGACTCACCTACTTTTCCTCTCAACTCAACAGAGATTACACTTGATATTGACAATCAAATATGAAGTTACGATAAAGTTGCAGTTTCATCATAAATAACACGTAAAAATAGCGAGATGCTATTTAAACCTTGGGGTAAGATACTTGATATTAGGTCGTGTTTGTGCCATTCTAGCTGTTAATAACTTAGTTTTTAATTTATAAATACTGCTATTATCAAGTCCACTTAAATATTGATTGTGTTAATTGTGATAATAAATACAGTTTTTCCAGTAATATAACTGAAATAATTACCAAAAAGTCTCTGTTACTGTAAAGGATAGGCATTACACTGGAACTAAAATTTAGTGGGTTGGATCTAAATCAAGTTTTATGGCTTGTAGTTTCAACTCCATTTAGGTGGATGAGTTGAGGAGTAACTAAAACCATTATGTCTGCGTCTTATATCTCAGACTCAATTATTGCAGGTTCAGATATGGCTTGGAATCAAGACAAGCAAAAGTTGCTGGTACAGGGTGAAATTTTAATAGAAACGCGATCGCACAAAACCTGGGGTGGCGCGGTGACAGCCTGGATGTATGTGCCAATGGTGCGATCGCAAGTCTGGCAGCAATTAACTGATTACCCCCGGTGGGTGCAATATTTTCCCGATATCACTAAAAGCGAGATATTACACAAAGGTGAAGTCAAACGCCTGTATCAAGCAGCACAAAAAGCCTTTTTCTTCTTCACGGCTCAAGTTGAAATTTACCTCAACGTTGTGGAAGTGCTGGGGCAACAAGTCCAATTTCGCATGGAAAAAGGGACTTTTGAGGATTTTAACGCTCATTTAGAACTCAAGGATTGCGGTAACGGCACAATACTCGCTTACACTGTGCAAGCTACACCTCTGATTCCAATTCCATCAATTTTCATTCAACAGGCAATGAATTTAGAGTTACCTGCAAATATGCGTAAGATGCGACAAGTACTTTGTAAGGGTCAGAATAATTCGTTATGACGCTCTCTACAAGACGCTAAAAGCGAACGCGGACTTGGTACCGCTACTAACGTAATTCCTAATTATAGCCGTAGTCATATAGGTTAGGACATAATGACAAGCGTCAATATCAGCAAAGGTAATGTTTTTACCTTCTGCCTCCTGCCTCCTGCCCCCTGCCTCCTGCTATATTACCTTACGAATATTTGACAAAAAAACGCCAAGAGGCTCTTGCTTGACTTGGCGTTTTTTTTGGGAAATGATCTTTAATTAGCTGGTAAACACCTCAACGGGTAAGCGACTAAAAGAAAGACGCTCATTTTGTACATCTACAAAGATGGTGCTGCCGTCGGTGAATTCGCCGCGCAAGATGGCTTTGGCAATTTGAGTTTCTAACTCTCGTTGAATCGCCCGCTTCAGTGGACGTGCCCCATAAACTGGGTCGTATCCTACTTCTGCTAAAAAGTCAAGTGCAGTATCTGAGAGCTTGAGGGAGATTTTGCGATCGCTCAATCTTTGCCGCAATCTTTCTACTTGTAATAGCACAATTTGTCGCAATTCTTTCTTATCTAAACCGTGGAAGATGATGATTTCGTCAATCCGGTTCAGGAACTCTGGACGGAAGCTATTTCGCATTGCTTCCATGACTCGACGGCGCATTTCGTCGTAGTGGGTGTTATCTCCAGCGATATCAAGAATGTATTGCGAACCGATGTTGCTGGTCATGATGATAATAGCGTTTTTGAAATCCACCTTATGACCTTGGGCATCAGTGACGCGACCATCATCGAGAATTTGCAAGAAGATATTAAATACATCGGGGTGTGCTTTTTCGATTTCGTCGAACAGAATCACTGAGTAAGGACGGCGACGAATTGCTTCTGTAAGTTGTCCGCCTTCTTCGTAACCCACGTATCCTGGAGGCGCACCAATAAGCCTTGAAACGGCGTGTTTCTCCATATACTCCGACATATCGATTCGCACCAGCGCATCTTCGCTATCGAACATATACGCCGCCAGTGCTTTTGCCAACTCGGTTTTACCCACACCCGTAGGCCCAAGGAAAATAAAGCTAGCAATAGGACGATTGGGATCAGCCAGTCCAGCTCGCGATCGCTGAATTGAATCCGCTACAGCTGTGACTGCTTCTTCTTGTCCAACCACGCGGCGGTGCAGTTCATCTTCTAAATGCAGCAGTTTTTCTTTCTCCGATTCCACCAACTTGCTGATAGGAATCCCTGTCCATTTAGAAATAATTTCGGCAATATCAGCTTCTGTGACTTCTTCTCGTAATAGTGATTTACCACTTCTTTGAGTGTTTGTCAATTCAGCTTCTACTGCTTCCAATTGACGATGCAAACTGGTTAAATTGCCGTATTTCAATTCCGCAGCGCGGTTAAGGTCGTAGTCGCGTTCTGCTTGCTGAATCTCTAAGTTAACCCGTTCAATCTCTTTTTTAACAGATTGAATTTTGTCAATGATATCTTTTTCAGACTGCCATTGAGTATTGAGCGTTTTTTGTTCTTCTTTGAGATCGGCAATTTCTTTTTCCAGTCTTCCTAGACGTTCACGAGAAGCGGCATCGCTTTCTTTTTGCAGCGATAACTTCTCCATTTCCAATTGCAGAATCTTGCGATCAATTTCGTCGAGTTCTTCTGGTTTGGAGGTAATCTCCATTTTTAATCTTGCGGCGGCTTCGTCTACCAAGTCAATGGCTTTATCAGGGAGGAAGCGATCGCTAATATATCGACTCGACAGTACGGCTGCTGCAACTAAAGCACTATCAGAAATCTTCACCCCGTGGTGGTTTTCATAACGTTCTCTCAAGCCGCGCAAAATTGAAATACTATCTTCTACACTAGGCTGATCCACATAAACTTGCTGAAAGCGTCTTTCGAGTGCAGCATCTTTTTCGATATGTTTGCGGTATTCATCCAAAGTTGTCGCCCCAATACAGCGCAATTCGCCCCGCGCTAACATCGGTTTTAACAAGTTACCCGCATCCATCGCGCCTTGGGTTGCACCAGCGCCGACAACGGTGTGAATTTCATCAATAAATAGAACAATATTGCCGCCAGATTCAGTAACTTCTTTTAATACTGCTTTCAGGCGTTCTTCAAATTCACCTCGAAATTTCGCCCCTGCAATCAAAGCACCCATATCTAAAGCGATTAGCTTGCGGTCTTTGAGGGATTGAGGTACATCACCTGCAATAATGCGCTGTGCTAATCCTTCTGCGATCGCAGTTTTACCAACACCAGGTTCACCAATTAACACAGGGTTATTTTTGGTGCGGCGTGACAAAATTTGGACTGTGCGACGAATCTCATCATCTCGCCCGATGACTGGATCGAGTTGACCTTTACGTGCAGCTTCTGTAAGGTCACGTCCGTATTTTTCCAGTGCTTCGTATTTGCCTTCTGGATTTTGGTCGGTCACTTTTTGACTCCCTCGAACTTGTTTAATAATATTTTTGAGCTTGCTTTCGTCTAAACCAAACTCTTGGAATACAGCTTTGCCAAAGCGGTCATCTTTAGCGTAAGCCAGTAATAAGTGTTCAATTGAAATATATTCGTCTTGAAACTCTTTGCGATATCCGTCTGCTCGATCTAAAAGTGTATCCAAGCTGCGTCCCAAGTAAACAGAACTGCTAGTACCAGATACTTTTGGCTGACGTTGGAAAAATTGTTCAGTGCGATCGCGCAGTTTTTGGAGGTTAACACCCGCCTTAGTGAGAATCGCAGTTGCTAGACCATCTTGTTCTAGCAGCGCTTTCATCAGGTGTTCACTTTCAATTTGCTGTTGTTGATATTGTTTAACAATATCCGGGGTATGGGCGATCGCTTCCCAGGCTTTTTCTGTAAATTGGTTAGGATTAGTAGGTTGCATAGGCTTTTTCAAGAACGTAGAGGCGCAAGTGGCTTGTCGCAGCGAAAAGTCGGAGCGGCGGTTCCCGCCGCTCTGAACTTTTCAAGACAGGCTACCACCAGAACACTAAATAAATAAAATTTCTGTTCTCAATAGATATTGTATGAACAGCACAGCGATCGCCTAGATCGGTGTTCACATCTTATAAAAGTCGTATTTTCCCCTAATTCTTATTTCCTATGGGCGATTCTGATTCATTGCACTTAACGCAATACCTAAACCTGCATCAAATCGAAATGATAGTTTAGGGGCTTGTCAGTACTCACAACAGGTTGGCTCGTTGTGCGATCGCAGCATAATACGTGCGATGCTGGCAAGAGGTGCAATCCTTCAATAAATTGGCAAGGTTATTGCCGAAGCTGGTTGAACCTCAGCATAAATCTAAATACGTACACCAAGCATGATGTATTAAAGTTCTTTTACCTTGCCTCCACACAGAGTTACCATAATTCCAGGTCGCCTAGTGGATGCTGAAAATGAATGACCCCTACCACTTTGAAGATGATGACTTTGACTTTGAGGATAAGGATTTCTTGAAAATAAAACCCATCAGCCAAATGAGTGAAGGAGAAGAGCTACAGCGCTTTAAGCGATTCTTCGACAGCAGCCGTGCGATATTGCAAGACTGTCTATTTCGCATCGTCAATTATGATGATGGTACGGGTACGTTAGAAATTCTTTGCCCCAATGAAGTCGTAAGACAACGCCTTTCCAAGAAAAAGCGCAAAATTACCAACAATATCAACACCTGCTGGAGTCATATTAGATGGTTTTCGCTATGTGTTCAACAAGATAATGAGTTGAATTGTCACAAGTTTACCCGTAACGGTGATTTAGTGACATCTTAGTTGGGGATTGGAGATTAGGGACTGGGGACTGGAGATAAAGAAAGTGTTTTCCCAATGCCCATTGACAAATGGCATATGACTAATAACAAATGACTAAAAAACAGAAATTTCCTTACCTAGTTGGTTCTAAGTGGACGGCACAACAAAAAGTTGATGGCTGGCGGCACTTTCAAGTTGTCAATCGGAAAAATCAGGCTAACTGGGTTTATGCCGAAATGGTTGCGGCTTGTGATCCGAAAGTCCGTTTTTGGATAAATGCCAAATTATTACAAGATAACTCCCAGTGGCAAGCTGGCTGGCAAACATTACAAGAAATCCACGGAGTTGAAACTGAGGTGTCCTAATTAGCCTCGTTAGCCTCGTTCCCAGTCAGAGACTGGGAATGCCTCTCAAGAGGGCTGCCGCCTCCTGAATTTGGGAATTTAATAATTTTTTACAAAACCAGACTAATTTACTCTCAAGCAGCAATTAAATGGTTGTGACTACTGACTGAAAACTGGCAATTTATCTGCGATACCTTCTCTACGAGACGCTACGCGAACGGTGAGCTATGCTAACGCAAATTCCAATAGTATTTCCAGCATAGGGCTGCATATACGTCTCTTTACCCTTGACTCTGTGTCCTAATGCCTTGAAAACACGTTATCCGACCATCAGCTAATTCTATGAAAAGCATTCAAAAAAGCCGATTTCAGTTTTTTGTATTTTGTAACTATCTTTATAAAAATAATTAATAAAAAATTTTTATTGTCTGTTTTTAAAGCTAATAAAGTCTTTAAAGGTCATAAAACCCCAAATAAATATAATTGTGGTTTAATTCATCACATAAGACCGTTTTCCAAATTAAGAGCCACTTTCTTTTCTAGGTAATTTGCCCAATAATGACATCAACAGACCTCACGCATCGCCATCTCAGGAAAGGTGAAGGCAAATGTTTGAGCCACAAGTTTGACAAGAAGCTATAAGAGGCAAAGAAAAGTGAAACTAGCAGTCTACGGAAAAGGTGGTATCGGTAAATCCACAACTAGCTGTAATATATCCGTCGCCCTAGCTAAACGTGGCAAGAAAGTGCTGCAAATTGGTTGCGACCCCAAACATGACAGTACCTTTACCCTGACTGGGTTTTTGATTCCCACAATTATCGACACCCTCCAAGAAAAGGACTATCACTACGAAGATGTCTGGCCGGAAGATGTAATTTACAAAGGCTACGGCGGTGTGGATTGCGTAGAAGCTGGTGGCCCACCTGCGGGTGCTGGGTGCGGTGGATACGTAGTCGGTGAAACCGTAAAATTACTTAAGGAACTCAACGCCTTTGATGAATACGATGTAATTCTTTTTGACGTTCTAGGTGACGTAGTTTGTGGTGGTTTTGCAGCACCACTCAACTATGCAGATTACTGCTTGATTGTTACAGACAACGGCTTTGATGCTTTATTTGCTGCTAATCGCATTGCTGCTTCAGTCCGTGAAAAAGCCCGAACTCACCCACTGCGTTTAGCTGGGTTAATTGGCAACCGCACCTCCAAGCGCGACTTAATTGAAAAATATATAGAAGCAGTGCCAATGCCAGTTTTGGAAGTTTTACCTTTAATTGAAGATATCCGTGTTTCCCGTGTGAAAGGTAAGACTTTGTTTGAGATGGCAGAGCAAGATCCTTCTCTAGACTACGTTTGCGACTACTATCTCAACATCGCTGACCAAATTCTGGCACGTCCAGAAGGTGTTGTGCCTAATGATTCACCAGATCGTGAGTTGTTCTCTTTGTTATCTGATTTTTATCTAAATCCGGGTAAACCCCAGGTTCCTAATTCAGAAGAGGAACTAGACTTGATGATTGTATAAATCACCAAGTTCTCAGGATGAGGGACAATAATATGGCATTCTTTCACAGCTTTACAGACTCATTAAAGCAAAAATGGTTGCAATTTTTCCAGAACAATCGAGACTGGATCACGCTGCACATGCAAGTGGAATCGGTGTACACACCTGATGGCGGGAAGCGACCACCTTCTTACCTCATCCTGGGAGTTGTTAACGCTCTAGAGCCAAAACTAGCGCAGTTAATGTTGCCCTTTGCCAAACTCAATCCTGATGCTGATACTTTGATTGAAGTGCTGGATTTGCATTTTGACCCAGATTTTGCTCTTGGTAATCGTATCGCTAACCCAGAAGTACAGAGATTTGTAGAAGAAGCAGCTGTCATTGAAGAAAAGTCTGAAGAAGAAACTTTGACACATTCTCATACAAATAGCTTTGTGGCGGTGGCGGTAGTTGAAGAGGTCACAATCGTGGATTCTGAGGAGCAAAGCCTAGACATCAGCGAGTTAGAAGAAACCGAAGATGCCTTTGGTAATATTTCCTTATCCAACGGACACGACTCAAAAGAACAGTCTCTCGAAACCTCTACTTTAGAAGCAGATGAGTTTGGGGACATGGGCTTCGGTACAACAGATGCAATGGAAGTAAAGCTAGATGAAGATGGGGCACTTGAAGATAGTTCACTAGATGAGAATGCGTTTAAAGACGTGTTGTCAGATGTCTGGAGTGATGAAACAGCTTTGCAAAAAGCTGAAGAAAATAACGATTTATTGGGGGAAGAACTGCCAGCAGGCGTTTTTGATGAATCAGAAATTGCCCGTCTCTTCCCCAATGCTTAATTCATAAGTTAGGAGTTAGGAGTTAAGAGTTAGGAGTTAAAAAAGTTGGAGTAAAAAAGTTAGGAAAAAACTTAGGAGTTAAAAAATTTTATAGTTATTAATAAAAACTCCTAACTCCTCTACAGACGCGATTAATCTCCTAACTCCTGTACAGACGCGATTAATCGCGTCTCTACTCCTAACTTATAACTTTAAATATCAAGGGGAGAAAAAACCAAAATGACTGTCGCTCAACAACCAGAAGCTTTAAGCTTTGAATGTGAAACTGGAAATTACCATACCTTTTGTCCAATTAGCTGCGTAGCGTGGTTATACCAAAAAATTGAAGATAGCTTCTTTTTGGTGATTGGGACAAAAACTTGTGGCTACTTCCTGCAAAATGCGATGGGGGTGATGATTTTTGCTGAACCCCGCTATGCAATGGCAGAGTTGGAAGAGGGCGATATTTCAGCACAACTGAATGATTATGAAGAGTTAAAGCGGTTGTGCTTGCAAATTAAACGCGATCGCAATCCTAGTGTAATTGTCTGGATTGGCACTTGCACCACTGAAATTATCAAAACAGATTTAGAAGGTTTAGCACCGAAGCTGGAATCTGAAATTGGGATTCCCATCGTTGTAGCGCGGGCAAATGGTCTAGATTACGCCTTCACCCAAGGGGAAGACACGGTATTAGCAGCAATGGCTAACCGTTGTCCTGATAAGGCTCCGGTGGCAGAAACAGAGAAAAGTGAACGCAATGCGATCGCTAAATTGCTCAACTTCGGTAAGAAGAAAGAAGATGTCGCCCAGGATGAATCTGAATACGTAGATCACCCACCCTTAGTTCTTTTTGGCTCCCTTCCTGACCCCGTGGTTACTCAGTTAACCTTGGAACTGAAGAAACAAGGCATCAAAGTTTCCGGCTGGCTACCCGCGAAGCGCTTCACTGAACTGCCAGTACTAGAAGAAGGGTATTATGTCGCTGGTGTCAACCCCTTCCTCAGCCGCACAGCTACCACCTTAATGCGCCGCCGCAAGTGTAAACTCATTGGCGCACCCTTCCCCATTGGCCCCGATGGCACCCGCGCTTGGATTGAGAAAATCTGCTCGGTGTTCGGTATTACTCCCAAAGGTTTGGATGAACGGGAAGCACTAATTTGGGCAGGGTTAGAAGATTACGTGAAACTGATTCGCGGTAAGTCTGTATTCTTTATGGGTGATAACTTGCTGGAAATTTCCCAAGCAAGATTCTTAATTCGTTGTGGGATGACTGTTCATGAAATCGGCATTCCCTATATGGATAAGCGCTATCAAGCTGCTGAGTTGGCGCTGTTAGAGAAAACTTGCCAGGAAATGGGTTCACCCCTACCAAAGATTGTAGAGAAGCCGGATAATTACAATCAACTTCAGCGAATTTATGAGTTGAAACCAGACTTAGTAATTACTGGTATGGCTCACGCTAACCCATTGGAAGCACGCGGTATTAATACAAAATGGTCTGTGGAGTTTACTTTTGCTCAAATTCACGGCTTTACGAATGCGCGTGACATATTAGAGTTGGTAACTCGTCCGTTGCGTCGGAATAATAATTTGAAAGATTTGGGTTGGGATAAATTGGTGAGAGAAGAAGCAAAGATTTAGATTTAGGTTTGGATTGAGCAACAGCATAATATTATGTGACGGACGAACTTTCGGGTTCGTCCTTTTTTTACGTAAGGAAGAGAGCGAACTTAGTACAGCTTTGCTTAAAATCGTAGCGTTTTTAAACGCAGAGGGACGCAGAGTTTAGCTAAATTTAATCCGCTACGAATTAATGAAATGCTGTACTTAGTTTACATGGAAGACTACAACTCTAGAGGTTTCGATGGAATGATGTACATTAATTCTGCGCCGTCTGGTTTAATTTCTGTTGACGGAGTTAATTTAAGCCAGTCATGAAAGCTGATTCCTAATTGGGATATTGCTTGTACTTCTGTTTGGTAAGATTCAAACCTGCGATTAGTTTCAATCATTGATTCCACTACCTCCAAAGTTTTAGGAAGACGTGCGTAAATCTGCGGCTTAGGATCATCCCAAAATGCTTTACCTACCCAATCTACCTTAGAATCCCAAATTGCTGCTGGTATCGATTCTACCCACTTATCAATGTCTTGAGCCAACATAAATAGATTCATCCGTTGCATATCAAAGACTGCATTTTCATCCAAAGTTGGGTCGAGCCATTGGTAAATTTGGGTTAGTCTACGCAAATCAATCTGACCTCTGAACTGAGGCTGTAAGTATACTGCTGGGTTAAAAGTAAGCAGAAGCTTAACATATTTCTGAATACGAGAACGAATAACTATTGACCCTTCTTGGAAGCGGCGAAGTGCTGTATCATGTTCTTCTAATTCTAAATAGCAACGTGCTTCAGCTAGGTAAGCTAAAGATAAAGTCAACAGATATTTATCAGCAATTTGGCTTTTTTGCTCAATTTCGATATCAGCATAGTCAGTGTAAATATGTTCTGCTTCTAAAAAGCGGTTAATAGCTTGTAGTGCGCTGCTTCTGCGATTTTCAGGTTTAGTCATCGTAAAAGCATTAATTGCCAATTCGATTGCAGCACGAAAATTAGCATAGAAACTAAGGTCTATTTTCCGGTTAACTTTTTTCAATAGTTCCTCTGCTTGTTTGAGGCGTTGTTCTAGCTCCTTGAGACGCTGTGCTATTACAGCAAAGCCTATCACTGAGACACCAAGATTAAGTACACTGACAGCAGTAGTTACCTGCAAAATTCCCTGAGTTAGTTGCAAACTTTGCCCAATTTGCCCTATCTGATTTTCAATCCCACCTAAACGCCCATTAATATTAGCTAATCCTTTTCCTGTAACAGCTGCATTAGCCCCTGAAGCAGTGAGATTTGCCCCATAGAAAATAAGGTTGAGTAAATTGTTAGGAGAAGTAGTTGAGGTTGGCACTTCATAATTATTTGATTCCTGCTCCCGTAACCAACTGACGACTTGTTTTGTGGCTACATCTCGAATTACACCCCCAACTCGTTCAAAAGTTCCATCTGCCAATCCTTTGGCAATCCAATCAGTAAGCATAAAGGTTACTGTCACTGGTAAGCTCATAATCTTCTCCTAGTTGCTAAATTGTCAGCAGCGCTATGTATGGCAATAAGCTGCTTTATCTCTATGCAGCAAATACCAGCGCTTTACTTAGTATTCCCAATTTAAGTTTTAGTTTTTTTAATGAACTAGCAATCGCTCTTTTTAACGAACCGCCCACACTAACAAAGAAAAGCGATTGATCGCAGATACAATCATAAGTAAAAGGCAAGCAGGTAGAAAATGGCTGAAATTATCACCCTTCAACTCCCTGAAACACTGGCACAAAAAGCAAAAGAAATCGCTGCTTTCACACATCGGCGACTTGAAGATGTATTACTAGAATGGATTGACCGCGCCATCACCGAACTACCTATAGAGTCATTACCGGATGATCAGGTATTGGCTATGTGCAATGTGCAGATGGAAACTCAGCAACAAGAGGTTTTCAGTGAGTTGCAAGCCCGTCACCGAGAGGGACAGCTTAATGATGCAGAAGTTCACCAACTAGATGAACTCATGCAAGTCTACCGACGTGGCTTAGTAAGTAAAGCAAGAGCTTTAAAAGTGGCTGTTGAACGTGGTTTGAAACCAGCCCTCAATTAATAGTAATGGCCCGCTTTTACATTTCTGTAGAAATAGAACGTCGTGTCCGCACAGATGCTCAAAACCGCTGTGGCTATTGTTTGAGTCCTCAGCGTTTAGTGATGGCACGTTTGGAAATTGAACATATTATTCCCATATCTAAAGGTGGTAGCAATGATCAATCAAACTTGTGGCTAGCTAGTCCACTGTGTAATCGCTACAAAAGTGATAAAACTACAGGGGTTGATCCAGAAACGAGCGAAACGGTAAGGCTATTCAACCCTCGTACTCAAGTCTGGTTTGAGCATTTTGGCTGGAGTGAAGATGGTTTACGTATTGTTGGCAAAACGCCGACTGGTAGAGCAACTATTGCAGTTCTACATTTGAGTGATGATGCTGATGCACTGGAAGTTCGCAGTTATTGGGTACTTGCAGGTTGGCATCCTCCAGAGGATTGAAAGAACCGCAGATGAAGAGTGATCGGCCAAATCTCATCACAGTCAAACACAGTAACAATAAGATAGTAAAGATGGGAGTAAATACCAATTATGCTTAGTGGAATTAAACAAAAGGCTATTGTTGGAAAAGATGGCAAGATTGAACTGTCTGCAACAGAATTACCAGAAGGAATTGTTGTAGAAGTCATAGTGTTAGTTGAAATACCAGGTGAAGATGAAACTACCTATCTTCTAAAATCACAAACTAATAAAAAACATCTGTTCAAAGCTTTGGAGAATGTAGAAAAAGGAAACCTAGTTTATGTAGATTTAGATGAATATGAAAAAAGTTGCCTTTGAACCAGAAGCTTTTGAACAATTAGGTCAGTGGGCAACAGAAGACAAGAAAATTTTCAAAAAATATTGGAACTGATTAGAGATATACAAAGAGATCCGTTTGCAGGAATAGGTAAACCAGAACCATTAAAATATGAATTACAAGGTTACTGGTCAAAGCGGATCACAGATGAACATAGATTAATTTACAAAGTGCAAGAAGATTTATTGATTATTTTGACTTGCAAATATCATTATGAGCAATAAAGGCTATTGAGGCTGAAATATTATTTTATTTCAAGCGATCGCTCTTTTTCAACCAGAAGATCCAGAGCGATCACATATACAATCATAAGTAAATAGAAAATTAAGCTTTTCGAGTTGTACCGAGCTTTTTCAGAAATAAAATAAAAAATTAACAAAAAACTGCTAATGCTTAGAAGAAAGGGGATTTGGAGTTTTTGCTTGCTGTTTTTATTGCTTCTGTGGGGTAATGGAGCTTTTGCAGGAGAGTTATCTCAACGGTTAGCAAATTTTCCTCAATGGAAAAAATTAACTTCAGTACAATCGGCTTCGGGTGATTTAGTTTACCCTGAATGGATGGCTAGTACTTGGCAAGTTACAAGTACTTTGATAGATTTAGCTGCACCTTTAGCGCCAGAAATCGTAACGCCAGGATTTGAAGGTAATCGCCGACAATTAAATCAGCCTGTGAGTTTTATAGTAAGATTTGTTAAAGAGCAACCATCTATCAATAGGTTAAAGATATTTCCTCAGATAGATAAAAAATCCCCAATTGTAGTTGCAGATAGAGCCTTTAATAGTTTGAATTTGGCAAGAGCTTATTTAGGGGATGAAGCAGTGTTATTAGTCAAAGTAGATCCAGATTCACCTAATCGTCAGATTACGTTCTTGCGTAGCAGTCGCCAACTAATTTCTATTGTGACTGCACGGGCTACAGAAACTACCCCTGATGGCAAGTTCATCACTACAGAAGTGTTTCAACAACTATTCAAAGGTGGTTCACGCCCCTATTTAAACTCTGTAGAATCTACAACCGCTTATCATAAACTTTCAACAGCTAATCCGGCGATTGAGGCAGATCAAGTTACTGCTGTCTATCTTTCACCCCAAGATCCAGATTACTTTAAAGCTGGTTCTCGACCAGTTGCCCTCTATCGCTATCGCCTAGAATTTATCCCTGCACAAATACCTACTACCCCAAAGGAATGATTTAAATCTATAACCCTTGATTATTTTGTAGCATAATTGTAGTATAAAAATTCCAAGTTTACGATCGCGCTCTTGGACGGTGTGCATCATGGCCAAATTTCAAGATATTGTCAATTACTTTCGCTCTTACAGGAAGCTGAGTGTTTTTAGTATTGCAGCATCTGGCATTTACGAAATTATTGATTTGGTTGTCCCTTATGCGATCGGGCAGATTTTAAACGTTTTGTCTAATCAACCTTTGGATAAACCGCTTCAAAGTGCGATCGCAACTTTTTCAGACATTACGAATTACCCAGTTAATAAAACTCTATCTTTGGGTGTATTACTGGGTTTAATTTTTGTTGTCACCGTAGTGAGAGCGCCAACACAACCCTGGTTAACCAATTGGTTTCATTGGGATATAGCTTTCAGATCGCGTCGAGATAAAAACGAAACAGCGATCGCCAAAGTTCTTACTCTCCCACTAGAATTTTATGATGAAAATAACCCTGGACGTATTGCCGGAAGAGTAGCTAGAGGTATTTCTAACCATACTTTTAGTTACCCTGAAGTTGCCGGACAGTTGATTCCTAAACTGGCTCGTGTACTGGGAATTTTTGTATTTATCTTGTTTATTGAGTGGCGGATTGCAATTTTATATCTAATTTCCTTTGTAATTATTCTCAGCTTCAGCTTGAAGAATTTACAACAGCTAATTGGGTACGAAAGTCGTTTGGATAAGTATGGAGAAGATACCGAAAGCCGCACTTCCGAATTAATCACCAACATTAAAACGGTGAAAGCATTTGCTACAGAATCGAGGGAACTAAAACGGCAAAAGCAACGTTTGGATCGTGAACTATTGGTGCTTGATTATCGCATCCATAAAGGTTATACAATACTGGGTACTTGGCAAAGAACTGTAATTCAGTTTTGTGTGTTTACAATTCTAGGTCTGACTTTAGTAGCAACAGTAAATGGGAGAATTTCTCTCGGTCACTTTGTCATGACCTTAACTCTTTCTAGCATGGCTTATGCCGAATTAGAACCGATTACTAACTTGGCAGAAGTTTTTGCCCGTCGTTATTCTCCCATGCTGCGGTTTCACGAATTTCTGCAAGAGCCAACTACATCTGATTCAACTAGTCTTTTAGAAGAGAGCAACCAGACAGAATCAGCTTATAAATTTACTGGAAAAGTTGAGTTGTCGCACCTCAGTTTTGGATATGATGCCAACCGTCAAGTTTTGCAAAATATTAACTTGTTGATTGAGCCATACCAAACAGTGGCATTAGTGGGGCGTTCCGGTTCTGGTAAGTCTACTTTAGTGAAATTGCTGTTGCGATATTTTGAACCTCAAGAGGGTCAAATTCTGATTGATGGTCAAGATATTCGCACTTTGGATGTGAGTAAATATAGACGGAGATTAGCGATCGTTCACCAAGAAGTAGACGTTTTCAACGGTACTATATTGGATAATCTCACCTACGGCAGACCGAATGCTAGTTTGGAGCAGGTTCAAGAAGCCTGTAGAATTGCCAGAGTCGATGAAGTAGTGCAGCACTTACCCAAAGGTTATTATACCGTCGTGGGAGAACGAGGTGTCAGGCTATCTGGAGGACAAAGACAACGGTTAGGAATTGCTAGGGCGTTGCTAGTCCAACCAGACGTACTGATTTTTGACGAAGCCACTTCTAGTTTAGATTATGAGTCTGAGCGTTCGATTCAGCTAGCGATGCGAGCAATTCAAGGTACTTGCACCACCATTGTTATTGCCCACCGTTTAAGTACAGTGCGGGAAGCCGATAAAATTGTCGTTCTGGAACAAGGAAAGATTGTAGAAGTGGGTAGCCACAATGAACTTTTGCGTCACGAAGGTATTTATCGCCGCTTGCACTCCCTGCAAGAAACAGGAGAACTCCTGAGTTAGCGGACATAGACATTTTGGATTTTAGACTTCGGCTTCTCTACGAGACGCTACGCGAACGCTCAGTCGAACGATTTTGGATTTTAGATTGACTCAAGGAATCAATCTGCTTGATTAATCGACCTTATTGACAGCAAAATAAGGTCGATTTTTTCTAATTGTCCTCAACAGTATTTGGTACAAAAATCGAAATTATGACCCACCAATCATGATCTATACAATATATGATAATAGATTTTAAGTAAAAATCATTGTCTACTGAATTGTGCCTGCTCAGTAATCAAAGTTTTTTAATAAGAAAAAACTAAGATTTACTCTTATCTGCTTCTTTCTGCGCCGCCTCACTGTATTTCTTATAAAGTTGAGTACGAATTTTGGCTTCCTGATAACGGCTGTGTTTTTTTGGCACCGTACTCATTAAATCTGAAGCCCGTTGCCACTTAGCAGCTATCTCTAACCATTGAGTTGAGACTGTAGCTGTTTTACCAGATGCAGAAGCTTGGTTGGCAATTTGTACAGCTGTGGCAAATTGGTCATCAGACAGGTTATAAAGGTTATTCTTAGAAAGACTTAGTGGTGTTTTAACTTTGCTATTGCTCGGATTTTCTAGAGTTATAGATTTAGAAGTTTGTAATTGCATTAGGTTGATCAGATTATTACCTAACTGGGCATAAACAACCCAACTAAGCAACAACAGTGAAGATAAACCAGCCGCAGCTAATATCTTTTTTTTCGGCTTATTTTTGTGTTTTTCTTTGTTAATCAGTGCTAAAGGACGAGAGACTTGAATTCTAGGAAAATTTGGCTTTCCTAGTTCAGCTTGAGCTTCTGTCAAATCTGTAAGTAATTGCTTTACAATATTAGGCTGAATTAAAGTAATTTCCTGTGACCAAAGCAATTGGTTGTCGCGATCACTATCTATTTCCTTTAACCATAGTAATTGTTGTTCCCGAACAATCCGACTGTTGATATTGACTCGCCGAATGTAACGTGGGGCAATGGAATCAAGAATTTGCTGGATTTGTTCTACGAGGAAAGATTGCTCAAGTTGCTCTATCTTAGCCGCTTCGCACAGAAGTTGTAAGACACCATCAGAAAATATGGCTCTAATTCTGACACCAGACTTGGCTAGCTTTTCGTTCAATAGCTGAATAATTGCAGCAACGCTACCTTGGTGAGCTTGCCAAACGATATCATTTATCCGGTCTACCACCTGAAATTTAGTAATAGCTCTTCCACCTTGACTGATTAATGTACTCATTAATTTAAAGACTCTTTTCTACTGACCTTGATCTTGTTTTCGATTTTATGAGTAAAAAGATGAGTTGCCAAATAAAATCATAAATACATAGCCTACCTTTTCGGTTCGACAAGGACGCTCGAGCGCACTAAGTCAATTGGCTGCTCTCACGCCTTGATAACGTGGGATTCTTGGGTTGAAACTGCGCTTTGAGGATAACGCCCATGCTGGCGGAGGCGCTACCTGTTTGACATAGTACATTAATGATGTCTTTTTGCGATCGCCTTTGGTCAGGTTGAGGTAGGTGAATCCACTTTGCGATGGTGCGTCCTCTACGTGAATGGCGATCGCTGTGATATTTCTGTAACTGTCACCCCGTCAGATATTGTTCACAAAGCAAACAAAATAGCTGTATTAGGATAATTTTCTGAGTAATTATCGCTTTTTTTGCCTTTTTGTCAGAATGGCAAGACTAATTAGCACAGCGATCGCTACATTAGAAGATATATAAATAAAAATCAACAATGATTTTTATTCCTTCGCAATTCACACAAAATCATGAGTGCAAGTACCATTATTTTCGAGAATCCTCTACTTCAAGGCGTTGGTTTACCTGCCTTTGCAGAGATTAAACCAGAGCGAGTAGTACCAGCCTTCAATCAGTTGCTGGCAGAACTTGACCAGCAGCTTGCCACCTTAGAGGCTAATGTACAGCCTACTTGGAGCGGTTTAGTGGAACCCTTAGAAAAGCTGACAGAACGGCTTACCTGGAGTTGGGGGGTGGTAAATCATTTAATGGGCGTTAAAAATAGCCCAGAACTGCGCGAAGCTCATGAAATCGTACAGCCACTAGTAGTACAGTTTATCAACAAGCTTGGTCAAAGTAAACCTATCTATAATGCTTTTAAGGCACTCCGCACCAGTGATAGTTGGGCAACTTTAGAATTAGCCCAACAGCGCATTGTAGAAGCCGCCATTCGAGATGCAGAACTTTCTGGTGTTGGCTTAGAAGGAGAGGCAAGAGAGCGTTTCAACGCTATACAAATGGAGTTAGCAGAACTTTCTACCAAATTCTCTAACCATGTACTTGATGCCACTAAAGCCTTCAGCTTAACCCTAACAACACAAGCGGAAATTGACGGTTTACCACCAAGCTTAGTGAGTTTAGCAGCCCAAGCGGCTCGTGCAGCTGGCAAAAGCGATGCTACACCAGAAAATGGCCCCTGGCAGATTACTTTGGATTTCCCCAGCTATGGCCCTTTCATGCAGCACAGCACCCGTCGAGATTTGCGTGAAAAGCTCTACAAAGCTCATATCACCCGCGCTTCTGCTGGCGATTTGGATAATAACCCCTTAATTGAGCGCATTTTGAAGTTACGCCAAGAACTCGCAGATATATTAGGCTTTAAAAGTTTTGCCCAATTAAGCCTGGCTAGTAAAATGGCTCCCAACGTGGAGGCAGTCAACGCCCTATTAGAAGAACTACGCCGCGCTAGTTATGATGCTGCTGTCAAAGACTTGGCAGAACTCAAAGCTTTTGCAGCAGCACAGAAAGCAGCAGAAGCTGAAGATTTAAAACACTGGGATATCAGCTTTTGGGCAGAACGCCAACGAGAAGCAAAATTTGCCTTTACCTCTGAAGAATTGCGTCCCTACTTCCCTCTTCCCCAAGTGTTAGACGGCTTATTTGGACTAGTCAAGCGGCTGTTTGGCGTCACTGTCACCTCTGCCGATGGTCAAGCGCCAGTTTGGCATGAAGATGTCCGTTATTTCCAAATTGCTGACGAAACTGGTTCTCCCATAGCGTACTTCTACTTAGACCCTTACAGCCGTCCAGCAGAGAAACGCGGTGGTGCTTGGGCAGATGCGTGCATCAATCGAGCCAAAATCACTGAAAATGGTGTTACTGCCATCCGCTTACCTGTAGCTTATTTGGTGTGTAATCAAAGTCCTCCCGTAGATGGCAAACCTAGTTTGATGACTTTCTATGAAGTAGAGACTTTGTTCCACGAGTTTGGTCATGGATTGCACCACATGCTCACCAAGGTTGACTATACCGGAGCCGCAGGCATCAATAATGTGGAATGGGATGCAGTGGAATTACCTAGCCAATTTATGGAAAACTGGTGTTATGAGCGAACCACTTTCTTTGGAATGGCGAAGCATTACGAAACTGGTGAAGCCCTACCGGAGCATTATTATCAAAAGCTGCTAGCGGCGCGTAATTATATGAGTGGTACTGCCACGTTGCGGCAGATCCACCTGAGCAGTCTTGATTTAGAACTACACTACCGCTATCGCCCTGGTAGTAATGAAACTCCCTCAGATGTGCGTCATCGCATAGCTAAGACTACTAGCGTTTTACCGCCGCTTCCAGAAGATGCAATTTTATGTGCTTTTGGACATATTTTTGAGGGTGGTTATGCAGCAGGTTATTACAGTTACAAGTGGGCCGAGGTACTAAGTGCTGATGCTTTTGCCGCTTTTGAAGAAGCTGGGCTAGAAGATGAAGAGGCTATAAAAACTACAGGTCGGCGTTATCGAGATACGGTGCTGGCACTTGGTGGCAGTCAGCATCCAATGGAGGTGTTTAAAACTTTCCGGGGTCGTGAACCAAGTACGATCGCTTTGCTCAGGCACAATGGTTTAGTCAGTTCTGCTGTAAACTAAACAATTATTTGATTTATCAATAATCAAAAAAATAGCACCACCTTAATTGACAGGCTGGCGCTATTTTTTATCTAATTTAATTCATAATAGTTAGATGAATTTGCTAAATTCCCCTCATTAATTCTACGTAACTTGTTTTAAACAGCACTGCTACGAGTTATTAAGTTCCACACGAAAACCGCAACAATTGCACCAAGAACTGCTACTGCAATACCTGGAATGCTAAAACCAGGAGCTGCTAAAGTTAACGTTCCTGTACTAAAGAATATACCTAAACTACCACCAACAAATGCACCGATGATTCCTAATAAGATGGTTCCCAGAATTCCACCACCTTGATGACCGGGGTAGATAGCCTTAGCGATCGCACCAGCAATTAGACCTAAAACAATCCAAGCAAGAATATTCATTGTTATTAATTACCGTAAACGTTTTTTACTCACAAATACATATTATTAATTTTAATCTTTTGTTCCATCTACCATCAGAATTAATCATTACTAACCATAAGGAAGAGTTTAATTAGAACTATTTCGATTAATATGTACCACCATTGAGCGAGATAATCAATTAAAAAAAAGCTCCTAGTAGGTCTTCAACTAGGGGCTTATCAAACTATTGCTTGGTAATTGCAGTATATGCATTTTTAATTAGCTCTCTCCTCTACTAGAAGAATTAAGCTGAGTTTTTAAAGACTGTCTCTAAAGTAATGTAAAGGAAGCAAAATTAGCCGATGTATAGGACGAGTTCACTATGCCTTGCAGACGGAACCAAATGGATGGGGCATAAAGCCCAGATGTGGCAAAAACTTTGTTGTTATTAAGTTCGCCAACAGTATCAGTTTATTTTCTGGAAGTCACGCGAGCGCATCTTTTGCTCAAGGAACTCTAGAAAGACCTTAACTTTCATAGGAATATATTTTCGGCTAGGATAAAGTGCGTTAATTGGGACTGGAGCCAGTGACCATTGAGACAAGACATTTACTATATTCCCACTCTGTAACTCCTGCTGAAACAGAAATTCTGGCAGCAGCCCAATTCCTACTCCAGCAACGATTGCTTGATAAATGGGGGTAACATCATTGCTGAGTAGTCGTGGACGAAAGGAGAGCGTTACTGTTTCTTGCTGTTCATTGTGCAATGTCCAGGTCACATCGTTCTGACGATGAGCCATACAAAGCAGCGCATGACTGGTCAAATCAGCGATCGCCCTTGGTTCGCCAGCAGTTTTGAGATAGGTGGCGCTGGCAAAGAGTTTCATGCGATCTGTGCTCAGGAGCCGCACGTTCAGGGATGAATCGTGCAATTCCCCAATCCGAATCGCTAGATCGTACCCTTCTTTGACAATATCCTTGTATTCAGTCGTTGCATGGAGAATCACTTTAATATCGGGGTAGGTTAGCAGAAACTCCGGCAAATTGGGTGCTAAAACAGACTGCACAAACAACACGGTGGCTGTCACTCGCACAGTTCCTTGCGGATGCCCCTGTAAGCTAGCGATCGCATCATCACCGTCATGTAACGCATCGACAATGGGTAAACAGTTTTCGTAATACAGCCGTCCTTCTTCAGTTAGAGAAACTCGCCGCGTCGTGCGATGAAATAATCGGACTCCTAGCCTTTGCTCTAGCTCATTAACCTTCAGACTGACGGTAGATTTAGGCAAGTCCAGCGTTCGTGCTGCTGCAACAAATCCTCCCAGTTGGGCGACTTTGAGAAATATTAAAACAGCGTTCACGTCATCCATACCTTGCACTCGCTGCGTTGAGATTATCAAAACTCTGCTATTGTCCAGCATTATAAACAATCAATCCATAAAAACCATCTTTATCTACATGAATTAATGAATCATACTAGTTGTGCGCTAAGGGAACTTTGCACAGTGACAAGCTGAGGAGGAAAGAGAGTTATTTTTAGTTACTTCTTTACTCCTTCTGCTTCCAGAGCTTGCCTCTACCCGAGATTTTTGGGTTGCCAGACTACTAAAGATGTCAAATATAGGAAGACTTGGAAATTGAAGGGAGTAACGCACTATGAAATCAAGTTTTGAATGAAAAATACTGCGGTGAGTTTATATTGTTTTGACGGAAAAGTTGCAGATAAACCTAACGCAATTTACAACACAATTTGTCTTCGTCCCTAAGGTTTACATAGGAGAGTTAAAACATGAAAGTCTTAATCATAGGAGCTGCTGGCAAGACCGGTAGAGCTGTAGTCGAGCAGGCTATAGCCGCTGGTCACCAGGTCACGGCCTTCGTTCACAAAGCTGACGAATACGAAGTTTCAGACATTCGCGTTATCGAAGGTGACGCTACCGACAGTGCCACTATGGACGCAGCAGTAGTCGGTCAAGACGCAGTTGTTGACACGATTGGCGGTAAAACGCCTTACAAGGCAACTACGCTCGAATCGAGCGCCGCCAACACAATCATCGCTTCCATGCAGCGAAACGGTGTGCGCCGTCTCGTGGTCACTTCCATGCTTGGCGAAGGGGATAGTGAGGCGAATGCCACCCTGTATGAGCGCTTACTTGTTTCGACCTTTTTGCGCGGCGCGGACAAGGACAAAGCGGCAATGGAGTCCGCTGTCGAGTCGAGCGGTCTGGATTGGGTAATTCTTCGCCCAGCCCTCCTCGCCGACGACCCTGCCACGGGGAACGTTCGAGTCTTCGATGCCGAAACGGGCGAGAAGGCCCATAAAATTACACGCGCCGACTTGGCTGCCTTCATGCTTGCCCAGCTTTCCAATAACGAATATCTGCATCAAGCCGTGACGATCGCAAATAGCTAAGAATTCGGATACGCTCTGTTTTTGGGTCTACAGCGTGTTCGTTGAGGCTTCGGCGTCTGCTTGACCAGACGGTATGCCTCCTTTTTTGTCCGGTTTTCACAATTAAGCAAGCTAAATAAAGGTGACATATGCAATATCTCGTAATCTTAAGGACCAAAAAGAAATTTGAAACTGAAGGGATGCCCGCCGATTTCAAGGAGGAACACGTTAAAGAGTTGGTGCAGGGTCAGGTTCTCTACGCGCAAGGGCTGCTTCGCCAATCTTGGGAGCTGGACTTAGAACAGTTGGGCTCAAAACAGCATGGTGCGGCTTGTATTTTTGAGGCCGATTCAACTCAGCATTTGCAAGGGATGATCGATAGCTTCCCGAATGTGAAGACTGATTACGTCGACTATCAAGTTTTTCCGCTGAAACCAGACCCCGCATACACGCAAAATATCTAATGCAAAGACTTTGAGCCAAAGAGCCCATCCGGTTACTGGCAATACTTGTGGCGAACTAGAGGTGATATATGCAATATCTTGTTATCTTCACACCCAAACAGAAATTCCAGACTGACGGAATGCCCTCTGACTTCCAAAAACGGGAACTCGAAGAGCAGGCGCAAGCGCAAGTCCTTTACGCACAGGGAGGTCTGCGTCAAGTGTGGGCGCTGGACACGAAAAACCGTGGCGCAGCCGTTCTCTTTGAAGCGGAGTCACCAGAGCATCTGCAAAACATGATCGACAGCTTTCCGCTAATCAAGGTTGATTACGCTGACTACCAAATTTTGCCGCTCGCGCCGTATCCAGCATTCGCGAAGAAGTCCGTCTAATTGTTGCGACCAGCATACTATAGAAATTAACCTAAACCAGACTCTTGGACAATCTAGACAGAACTAGACACAGGCGACAGAGGAGTAGACAGACTTACCCGTAAATAGACCTTTTACCAAGAGTACTATTAAGCGTTTTCCGCTTTTAATTTTTGAACTGGTTGATTACTGTCCTGAACAGGCACAGAACTATTGATTTTGTCCTCATAAGCTTTTGAAACAATCATCAGGGCAAGAATATGAGCGTAATCATCTGTTGTTGTATTTTGATGGTGTTCTTTTGATGAGGCGGGTAACTCAAGTTCGCTGCTCTATACTCCACCATCACTCCCAATGGTTGTCTAACTTTATTCTTCCTCTTTTTAAAAGAGCCGCACCCAATTAAATATGCGTTACTCAGAACCCTTGTAGAGGTGTAGCAATGCTACGTCTCTACATTCTTTTTCACCAGATATCTAATGACTCGATGGCTGAAAAATGGCAACAGTCGGCGATAAGACCAATGCATACTTAGGAAAATCAGACTTACCAAGGTTAGCAACATAACTCCTAAAATTGTTCCGTATGCCTTAGTACGCCACCAATATCCGTTTACTTGTACTGCACCTAGTCGGACAAGCTTCGACAGACTGCCTATTTCCATGCTTTTGGAAGCATGAATGCTAATTGGTAAATATCCTGCTGGGTTTTGTCGTGAAATTGTCATTTTAATTACTCCTTTAGTTCTAAAGGCTGAGGTATTTAATTTAAACTACGTTAAGTCGATAGATTTTATGTTGTTTATAATATCTCATAACTTGATACAAGAAGCAAGCTTGAGAGGCGATCGCTGTTACTGTGTCACGCTTGTATTGGGGAATGAGGACTTGAGTTGGGAAAATTTGCTTGTATTAGCCCAATCTCTAATCCATCATCCCTAATACTTCGACTACGGTTCCATCGAGCATACCCCTACGGGGAAGCAAGCTATGCGTAGCGTCTCGTAGAGAAGTCGAGATGCTCAGTACAAGTCTTCCATCCCTAATTTCCAGTCAAAATGCCTAATCAAATTTGGTTATCACAATTGCAAAAACATCGTGCGATCGCAGTCATCCGCGCCCCAAAAATCGAAGTGGGAGAGCAAATGGCAATGGCTGTAGCATCTGGGGGAATGCAGTTAATTGAGATTACCTGGAATAGCGCTGGTGCTGGGGAATTAATCACTCGACTACGTTCGGAATTACCAGCTTGTACTATTGGCACTGGTACGCTATTCAATGTGCAGCAGCTAGAAGAAGCGATCGCATCTGGGGCGCAATTCCTCTTCACACCCCATATTGACTCCGCCATGATTCAAATAGCACAAGAAAAAAATGTGCCTATTATCCCAGGAGCTCTGACTCCAACAGAAATTGTTACCGCCTGGAGTCAGGGCGCTAATTGTGTAAAAGTGTTTCCCGTACAAGCGGTGGGAGGGGTAGATTATATTAAAAGTTTGCAAGGGCCACTAGGTCAGATTCCCTTAATTCCTACTGGCGGCGTTACTTTAGAAAATGCCAAAGAATTTTTACAAGCTGGAGCGATCGCTGTAGGTTTGAGCGGGGAATTATTTCCCAAAAAGCTTGTCACAGAAGGGAATTGGTCAGCGATCGCATCTGGGGCAAGAAAGCTGATACAACAGTTAAGTTAACTTAGAATCAAATATCAAAAGTTCACGTCTATTAAAGTAATAGATAGGGAAACAAAAGTGAAAACTGATAAGTTTCTCAAGACCCCATGATTTGAGTGTGAGTATATCTAAAATGAAAAAACTATATCCTAACTGGGTGCGTCACTTCAAAATACTTATTACTGGTACAGCACTGTCTTTAAGTGTTTTTACTACTACTAGAACAAGTGAAGTTTGGGCAAATACTAAAGATCAAGTGATTGCACAAAAAATCCAGACATTACAACAATCAGATCAGCGCTGGATTCAAATTGATCTTTCAAAGCAACGATTAATAGCTTGGGAAGGTGACACAGTGGTTTATGGCAGTGCTATTTCCTCTGGCAAAAAAGCTACTCCCACTCTTGTTGGTACTTTTACAATTCAATCCAAGTTTAAAACTACGCGGATGCAGGGAGAAAACTACAATGTTCCCAACGTTCCTTATGTGATGTTTTACCAAGGTAATTACGGTATTCACGGTGCTTACTGGCATAAAAGGTTTGGCACTCCAGTCAGCCACGGCTGTGTAAATCTCGCACCTAAACATGCTAAATGGTTATTTGAGTGGGCATCCGTAGGGACACCAGTAGTTATCCAAAAATAGTAGTTGAAGTAACCAAAAAGCAATTTAGAGAAAATCATTAATAACAACAAATCAAGACAATTGAGTGATTCCCAGCAATATTTTATGCTGGGAATCTTCGGAGTCGGAATTACTGAATTTGAAATAAAATAAATAAGAGGGCATTTAACGATTTGCCCAAAATAATAAGCGTAAATCCTGACAATTACTGTATGAAATTAAAAATGCAAATATAAATTTGGGGAAAATTTGTATTTAGGCATTTCAATGACAGATTTTTTGTAAAGGTATCCTTTGTAATTAATCATTGGTCACTTGTACTGAGCATCTCGACTTCTCTAGGAGACGCTACGCGTAGCTTGCTTCCCCGTACGGGTACGCTCGATGAACCGTAGTCGTAAAGCCTGCGGCATAGCTACGCTTAAGGCGCAGCCTAAGAAGAGAAGTATTAGTCATTGAGCATTAATTAGAACTCATCATTTAATTAAGGACAAATGACAAATGTGCAAATTGGATGCAGATTAGCTTAGGACTTGTTTTGAAAAGCATTAGCGGATGAATTGCGTAAATCCTCAACCGGAAGCGAGTAGTCTACCTGGAAATTTGTAGTTTCCAGAAAATTACTTCACTTCATAATTTTTGCGTAGTTTAGAAGGTGAGGCATAATGCAATCTTGGATTGGCAGTCGTAGAATTCGTTTTTTAGGAACTTTTTGTACAGGCGTGGCGCTGATGGGGGCAACTCTATTTTCTTGGTCATCACCTTTAGCAGGTACACCCAACTTTACTACAGCAACAGCCGCGTCAGTGGATGAAAACGGTATCATTGCATTTAATATCAGGCAAACATCTCAATCTCGCTGGATTGAAATTGACTTGTCAGAGCAACGTTTACGTGCATGGGAAGGTAAAAGACTTATTTATTCATACCGCATTTCTGGAGGCAAGCGATCGACCCCCACACCCATAGGTAGATTTCGGATTAATTCTAAGTATCGCACTCACCGAATGCGAGGCAGGGACTATAATATTCCTGATGTTCCTTACACAATGTATTTCTACAGAGGCTATGCCATCCACGGTGCTTACTGGCATAATCGTTTTGGAACTCCAGTTAGCCACGGTTGCGTAAATTTACCTGTTAAGCAAGCTCGCAATCTTTACAACTGGGCTTCAACGGGAACTTTAGTAGTGGTGCGGAAATAATTCGTAATACTCGCCTCCGGTGAGAAGCTACATAATGACGCTCGTAGACTCGCTACCGCTACGCTCTAAGCAAAGCTATGCCGCAGGCTTTACGTAATTCGTAATTAGGAGTTCCAATTACAAATTATGGTAAAGATGAATTAATGCGGCAATTCTTACCTGTTTATAAATCCAGGTAAGAATTGCCGAGTGTAACACATCGTACATTATTGCTAGACTACAAACACATCTTCGAGGGATTTAGGAGCTATGAGCTACTCAACTACTCAACTACTTACCCTGAAGGAGTTTCTGAAGCTTCCAGAAACAAAGCCTGCGAGTGAATATATTAAGGGTGAGATTATTCCTAAGCCAATGCCGAACGGGAGACACAGCCGCTTGCAAGGCAAACTCAGTGGTGTTGTTAATGAAGTTACAGAAACTGAGAAAATTGCCTATGCATTTCCTGAATTACGGTGTAGCTTTGGGGAACGCTCAATTGTACCTGATGTAGCTGTATTTCAATGGAGACGCATACCATTCACCGTTGATAATGAAGTACCTGATAATTTTGAACTTCCACCAGACTGGACGATTGAAATTCTTTCGCCAGAACAAAAACCTAACAAAGTAATTGGCAACATTCTCTACTGTCTAAAGTATGGTAGCCGCCTTGGATGGTTTCTTGACCCTGATGATTTTAGTATTTCTACCAGAGCAACAACCAGTGTTACTCCAGGGAGAAGATTTTTTGCCTGTATTACCAGAATTCAACTTGCACTAACCGTCAATCAAGTTTTTGGATGGTTAAAGATGGGTGGGTAGAGGAGACTGGGGACTCTTTACTGGGAATTAGGCTTTTCGAGTTGTAGCTAGCTTTTTTAGAAATCAAATATTAGTCCTATATAATAGACATGATTATGAATAAAATAGGTAGGGGAATGAACTGGAGAATTGCAGAAGCGAAACAGAAGTTCTCCGAACTAATTCATGCAGTAACTAAAGAACCGCAACTCATCTACAACCGAAATGAACTGGTAGCTGTTGTTGTTGAAGCTGAGATGTTTGAGGAATTCTTGAGGTGGCGCAAGCAGCGCGAAAAGTTTTCTTTAGCTGATGTTTTCAAAGAAGTACGTCAGATAGCTGCTGAAGAAGATTATATTCTCGAAGTACCCTCCCGCCAAGACCGTCTAAACCCTTTCGCTGATGCCATTGATGACTTTTTTGGGTGACACTAACATTATCAGCGAATTAGTAAGACTGCAACCTAACTCTGGTGTACTGAAATGGGCAGAAAGAGTTTCTTCAATAGTTCTGAGTGCAATCACCGTTGAAGAAATCTTTTACGGACTGACATTCAAGCCTAACCCTAGAATTCAAATATGGTTTGAGAACTTTTTGGAAAATAACTCTCAAGTATTGCCTATCACCATTGAAATTGCCAAGCGCTCTGGTGAATTGTGAGGTCAACTCAGATTAAGTGGGAAAACACACACCCAAGCAGATATGATGATTGCTGCTACTGCTCAAATTGATCAACTGACTTTAGTAACGCGCAACATCCGGGATTTCAAAGGTTGCGGTATCCCACTTTTAAATCCTTTTAGTTAATTAACTTAACTGTGCCACAAGTTGATTTTCCAACAGCGTATCATTCGTTAATAAGTCTTCAACGGTGATTCGCAAAAAGCGTTGCTCATCAACTTGAAAAAGAATTTTTATCCGATCGCTTCCAGGATATCCGGCTGGTGTCAGTTGGGCAATTGTCCTTGCGCCTTCTTGATCGTTAAGGGGTTTGACACTGGTTTCAGTATTGTCCATACGGCGCGTAATCAAGCGATCGCCATCAAAATAAACTTCAGTACTACCCGTATCTGCTCCCAATTCTCCCATAATTAGTTCAATGCTGGGCTGATTTTCTACAGAAGCGCCTAAGACTAATTCCACTGGCTGAGTCATTGGATATGCCTGTCCAGCTTTAATCAGAGAATGCCATTTGTGACGCTGATTGCGACGATCCCAGTAGCGGATACCATAACTATGATACAAAAAGTCTTTGATTTGGATGCCTTGTGCTAACTGTAATGCACCTTGAGCGATCGCTTCAAAGGGACGTTCGCAACGAATTTTTTCTGGCTCAAAATACTGTTTTATCCATGTCTGCACTGCTGGCAATTGCACTGTCCCACCAACTAACAAAACTGCATTAATATCTGGAAGTTCTATTCCTTGCCGTCTTGCTTGCTGCAACAGTGTCGTCATTGACTCATCTAGTAACTCAAAAAATGCATGTTCTTTAAGAATATTTTCAAAAGTATCGCGGTTTAATTCCAGTTCATAGCTTTCAAATGTCTCATCGTCAAAATAAACTTCACTAGCTTGGTTTTGGGTAGATAGCTGAATTTTTACCCGTTCTGCCAATCTTGTTGTCAACGGACTGATTGCCAATTCTTGAGTTTTGGCAAAGTAATCTACCAACCAATTATCAATATCAGTACCGCCCAAATTTTGCCCAGCTTTAGCCAGCACACGGGCTGTTTTAACTTTTTGTTTTGAATCTTCAGCTAGAGACTTATTACCCCACTTGAGAAGAAATCCGAGCGGTTTTGTGGTTGCTTGCACGCCTTGATCCAATCGAACAAGTGATAAATCCAGAGTGCCACCGCCAAAGTCAATCACCAAGAGAATTTCTTGATCTGCCAAGCCATAACCCAAGGCGGCTGCTGTAGGTTCATCTAGCATCCGCACTTGTTCGACGGGGAGGGTTTGACAAACTGTTCCTAACCAGTGACGATAGGCTTCAAAACTGTCTACAGGTACAGTTAAAACTAGAGAATCTAACCCCCCTTCCAGGGGAGCTAGTTCTTCAATTACTTGGGTGAGGAACCATTGCCCTACTTGCTCAAAGGTGACAAATTGCCCATCTAGTTCGGGTAAGAAACCTTGGATATCTGCACCAATACCCCGTTTGAAGCTGCGGAAAAATCGCGTTTCGCCTTTGAGGTCAAGACCGCGATCGCGTACTTGTTGTCCTACTAAGATTTGATTTTTTGTTGCATCTTCGACATAAACCAAGCTGGGAATCAGTGGTGGATTGAGACTTTGTTTAATTGATAAACCTGGTAGATTCAAGGTTTCTGGCTGTTGGGTTACGGGGTTCCAACGAGCAATGACTGTGTTGCTAGTACCAAAATCGATTGCGATCGCCATATTTTATATTTACTATCTCGTACAAAGATGCCAAAGTTACTTTATTTGTGATTATTCTCTATAAGCCACCAAGAATGCAAATGCACCCAGACGCTCGCTTCTTTGTATTCCATAAATGAGTCGTGAAAAATATAGATAAAAATATAGATAAGGAAACGAACCGCCTTTCCTTCCCTATAGGACGCTGTGCGTACAAAACGGTGCGCTTTCGCGTAGCCTGTCGTTAGAGAAGAACGCTAAGGGAAGAAAGAAGCAAGAGATATATAATTTTCCCAGATGATTTAGGACTGCTATATTTCACCAAATTATCCAACTATCTAAAGATAGATGTATAGCTAGTCGGAAGGAAGTAACCTCTCAAAAGGTCTGAGAAAGGTCGATTTACTGAGCCAGTGCTAAAGAACGTGGATTAAATAAAATGCAAAACTTTGTCCTGTATCTAGCTTCCCTCTCCTTTATAAAGAGAGGGATTGAGGGTGAGGTAAGCTAGGGATATAAATTGTATGTTATTTAATTCTTGTTCCTAAGTAAGTGGGTAAAATTAAATCAGTGAACAGTCAACGGACTCTAAATCAAATATAAACAGTTTCTACATCTGCCTCCTGCCTTCTGCCTCAAAACACGCATCTTTGTACTTAATGCAAAAAAAAACTGCTGTAGTTTGATTTATTCTATCCACTTACTTAATGTTTTTATGATCATATTTGCTGACAGGAAGATTTAGAAAATGGGAAGTTTAATTGATTTTACATTGTTTGCTCCTCGTAATAAAGGAGCTGCTTTAACTGGGTCTTTTTCTGAGTGGAAAGAAATTCCAATGAAAAAAAGTGAAGATGGCTATTTTCGCACTCAAGTAAAGCTTGAAGATGGAATTTATCAATATAAATTTTGCGTTCAAAGCAAAAGTCCGAATTTTGCAATTGATGAATGGGTAGAAGTTATTGATCCTAAAGCAACAGATGTTAATGAAACAGAAAAATCCAGCATAATGCGGATTAAAAATGGGCAAAGAATTATTGATACTTACGTTTGGCAACACGACGAAAAACCACTAGCTAAAAATTGCGAATTAGTTATATATGAAATGCACGTTGCAGATTTTTCTGGTGATGAAGTTGGGTTTGATAAACGAGGCAAATATTTAGGGATAATTGCCAAGTTAGATTATCTGGTTGAATTGGGAGTTAATGCAATTGAATTAATGCCAGTTAATGAATACCCTGGGAACTATAACTGGGGCTATAAAGTGCGTCACTTCTTTGCTACAGAATCTAGTTATGGTTCAACAGAAGATTTAAAACGATTAATAGATGAGTGTCATGCTAGAGGCATTCGGGTTTTTATAGATGGAATTTATAATCACACAGATGAAGAATGTCCGTTAATGCTGATTGACCGGAATTACTGGTATTATGAACACATGCATTATCCCGAAGATCCAGATAATTATTGGGGGCCAGAGTTTAACTATGATAATTATGATGAAAAGTTAAACGTTAAGCCTGCATGGAAATACGTCGGTGATGTGGTGCAATTTTGGATTCAGGAGTATCACATTGATGGAATTCGTTTTGATGCGGTGCGTCAATTGGCTAACTTTGAATTTCTAGACTGGCTGGCAAAGCAGGGGAAACACCATGCTGCACCCAAGCAGTTTTACAATATTGCTGAACATATTCCCGATACAAAAACTGTAGTCAATCCAGATGGTCCATTAGATGCTTGTTGGCATGAAAGTTTTCGGTACTTTATAGTTCCATATATTTGTGGAGAAACATTTAAATTAGACCAACTAAAACAAATTTTAGATCCCAAGCGTCAAGGTTATGCAACTACCACAAATGTGATAAATTATTTGGCAACCCACGATCGCGAACATTTATTGCGAGAATTAGGCGATCGCGGTATCTTTGACGCAGATGCATTTAGGCAAGCAAAGTTAGCAGCCGTTCTCTTAATGACAGCGATGGGTATACCAATGCTGTGGATGGGAGAAGAGTTTGGCGAATATCAGCAAAAAAGCGAAGATGTAACTAAGCCACAGAAAATTAATTGGTCTTTGTTCTCAGGCGACCAGAATCATAATTTATTTGAGTATTATCAAAAACTCATTGCTCTACGCAAGCAGAATCTAGCCTTGCAAAGTGATAATATAGAGTTTTTCTATGAAAATGCTAATGATAAAGTGCTGGCTTATACCCGATGTAATGAGCAGAATTCTCGTGTGGTTGTTGTAGCAAATTTCTCCGACCAGAATCTAAATAAATATAAGATTTCAAACTTCCCCTCTGCTGAATATTGGCGAGATTGGCTTACGAATTCAAAGGTGGAAGTTGAAAAAGATGTTTTAGTCACTGACTTGCCAAGCTATACAGCTAAAATATATGTTTAGCAGTTGTAGTCTTTGAGTAGGGCGTCTACTACCAGAGGATACTGAAGTCTGGGTTTTGAGTTACTTAGTCTCCTAGAGGGCAAGGCGCGGCAGCAAATATGATTCTACATCCACCTTGATGGCTGTGATATTATGGGAGACTGCTACATACATTTACAAAAACTAGAAATTGAATCGATCATGGCTCTGACGCAACTGCGGAAACAAGAAATAATTTCCAACTACCAAGTTCACGAAACCGACACTGGTTCGGCCGATGTCCAAGTTGCCATGCTAACTGAGCGGATTAACCGCCTCAGTGAACATCTCCAGGCAAATAAAAAAGACCATTCTTCCCGGCGGGGACTGTTAAAGCTAATTGGTCAGCGCAAGCGTCTTCTAGCTTATATATCCCAGGAAAGCCGGGAAAAATATCAAGCTTTGATTACTCGTCTCGGTATTCGTGGATAGGGATTACCGCTTATGTCTGCTGAAGAATCTGAACGCAGTCGCTTGCCCTTTGAACCAAACAAAAAGCGCCAAAAACCCGCAAAAACTCAAAGTAAACCAGCAGCACAGCCAGAAGAATCTGGCAAACAGGCTGATAAAAAACGGCCTTACACCAAACAAGAGATGGCTATTCCCCAAGTAGTCAGCCAGCGCATGATCCGCCGAGTAGCTGGGTTCTGTGGTGTACCAACAGCTTTGGGCATTAGCGTCCTGGTTGTCAGCTATTTGCTTGCTATCTACTCTAAAATCCAACTACCTCCCATCGCCGTGTTATTGGTGAACATGGGATTATTTGGTTTAGGGGTTTTAGGGATAACTTATGGCGTTCTTTCTGCCTCTTGGGATGAAGAAAGAGTCGGAAGTTTGCTGGGTTTGGGTGAGTTCAACACCAATTGGGGACGAATGGTGGCAGTTTGGCGCGAAACTCGGCAAAAAAACTCATAATTAACGGCGCTCAGGTATTAGATAACTGCGCTATTGGGTAAATGAAGAAGTGAGGCACTCCGTTGGGCGGGTTTTCCGACTTGAAGGAAGTGCCGAACCAGTGAATGTTGAAGTTATAAAATTTTAACTTCAACATTGCTAATTAAAATTATGTATTTTTCTACTCTACATCCAGTTATTGAGCAGTGAATATACTGAATGAGCGCTATATTTTGTAAATAAATTTTGTTTTTAACTATTCGTAATTAAACTAATAAGTAACAATAAAGTTAGTCAATTTACAGAAAATTTTACTCAATTAATAATCAGGAACCTTCACATGATTATAGTAATGAAAAGTGGTTCCCCAGAGGCGGAAATAAACCGCATTGAAGAGGAACTGAGTAGCTGGGGGCTAACTCCAGAAAAAATTATTGGTCAACACAAAGTAGTTATTGGTTTAGTAGGTGAAACCGCCAGCTTAGATCCACTACAAATTCAGGAACATAGTCCTTGGATTGAGCAGGTGTTGCGGGTAGAGCAGCCTTACAAACGAGCCAGCCGCCAGTACCGTCACGGCGAAGCTTCAAAAGTGGTGGTTAATACTCCCAATGGAGCGGTGGTCTTTGGTGAACACCAGCCTTTGGTAGTCGTTGCCGGTCCTTGCTCCGTAGAAAATGAAGAAATGATTGTGGAGACTGCACGGCGTGTCAAGGCGGCTGGAGCTAAATTTTTGCGCGGTGGGGCATACAAACCCCGGACTTCACCTTACGCCTTCCAAGGACACGGCGAGAGTGCTTTGGATTTGTTAGCGAGGGCGCGGGAAGTAAGCGGACTAGGTATTATTACAGAAGTGATGGATGCTGCTGACCTGGATAAAATTGCGGAAATTGCTGATGTAATCCAAGTGGGGGCAAGGAATATGCAGAATTTCTCCTTGCTCAAAAAAGTGGGAGTGCAGCCAAAACCAGTTCTGTTGAAGCGGGGAATGGCGGCTACTATTGAAGATTGGTTGATGGCAGCTGAGTATATTCTGGCATCTGGTAATGCCAATGTGATTTTGTGTGAAAGGGGAATACGCACCTTTGACCGCCAGTATACGCGGAATACGCTGGATTTATCAGTAGTGCCAGTATTGCGAAAGCTGACTCACCTGCCAATTATGATTGACCCCAGTCATGGCGTAGGTTGGTCTGAGTTTGTGCCTTCAATGGCAATGGCTGCGATTGCAGCTGGCACAGATTCCCTGATGATAGAGGTTCACCCCAACCCTGCCAAAGCTTTATCTGATGGCCCCCAATCTCTGACACCAGAGCGTTTCGATAACTTGATGCAAGAGTTAGCAGTGATTGGTAAGGCGGTGGGACGCTGGCAGCAACCAGCAGTAGCTCTGACTTAAAATTCAGTTGCAACTATCATAATCAGATATCTCAGCATAACTCCGAGTTTGTAGTAAGGATTTTAGTTCTGATAGACCTGACTATGAGCGATGAATAGTTTATCAAAAATTTGGATTTTATCGTATCTTTAATTATGCTGACCTATTTATTGTACAGATGAAATATGCCCCTTTAGAAGATTTCTAAAGGGGATTTTTAAGTACTACGAAAGCTATGAAAAAATAAATCTGCAATTAATATTGATGGACAATATTTTTTTGCAATTGTAGGACTTTTTTATCTATATACAGAGCGAGCAGGTATCCAATGGCGACCACGATTTGTTTGCACCCAACGTCCAGGAACCACTATCCTCCTTCTCGCTTGAAGAGGTCTATGAACCCTAACTCGCAATGGTTGTCTGATTATTCTAACTGGAACCGATCGCCTAAATGGTCGTCTGATCTGAGCATCAGCTTGGAAAGGAATAAAGGTAATAGCAATTGGTAAAATTAACGATGCAGTAGCAAGCATTCTTTTAATACTCATTTGCAAACTTCCTTTCTACGATGTTGACATCAAAGAAATTATTTATTTACAAAAGATTAATCTCTTTGATAAATAAATAATAGGAACTAAAAGAGCTATACACTAGTGAAAAAAGTAATTAGTTAAACCGTGACTAATGTCATAGATATCCGAAATGTATTGAATATATACCTATAAAAAAAGCCGTACTACTAATGATAGGACGGCTTAATTTTGAGCTTTCTTTGTTTTCCTTAATTTAGTTATAAGCTGATATTACTACTTAAAAGACATATCCAGAAATTAAATATGCGTTATTTATAACCCTTGTAGAGACGTAGCATTGCTACGTCTCTACATTTTTTGAGATGTCTAAAAATTCCTCAAAACGGTTCACCACAGCGATTATTGTACTTGTGCAGGGAAAGCACCAGGTCGCACAGCTATGTTTAGACTTTGCCCATTGCGACGTAATTCCATACGTAAATCGCCTCCGACTTGGCTATTTTCTACTGCTTTTTGAACACTGCTGGCATCTGTGACTGTTTGCCCACCAAGCTTTTGAATCACATCCCCAGCACGTATCCCTGCTTTAGCAGCTGGTGAATTTGGCACAACTTTCACAACTAATACACCTTTATCTTCATTCACACTCAAACCGCTATTGGGATCTGAGTTGATATTTTGTTTTAGCTGAGGCGTTAACCCTACCATCTGAATTCCCAGATAAGGATGTTCTACTTTGCCTGTAGCTATTAGTTGACTGGAAATGCGTTGAGCTGTGTTGATAGGAATAGCAAAGCCTAATCCTTGTGCCCCTTGAATAATGGCTGTATTCATGGCAATTACCTCGCCACGGTAATTTAGCAGGGGGCCACCGGAGTTACCGGGATTAATCGCTGCGTCAGTTTGAATATACTCTACTCGCTTATCAGGAGCGCCAATTAGATTGCTACTGCGTCCGGTAGCACTGATGATTCCGGTAGTTACTGTATTATCTAGTCCAAGGGGGTTGCCGATCGCGATCGCCCATTCTCCGGGTTGTAGTTGATCTGAGTTACCTATGGCTACTAACGGTAGATTGTCCGCCTGAATCTTGACAACAGCAACATCAGTTAACTCATCTTTACCTAATACCTTACCTTTAAAACTACGCCCATCCTTAAGGGTTACTGTTACTGTATCAGCACCATCAACTACGTGGGCGTTGGTGAGAATACGACCATCAGCACTAATAATAAAACCTGAACCAGTACCCCGTTCTACCCGATCTTGTTGTTGATCTGGTAGTTGAGAGCCAAAAAAGCGTTGGAAGAATGGATCGTTGCTAAATTCATCTGGTATCTGGGTTTTTACGGTTCGTGAAGAGTCAATCCGCACCACAGCCGGGCCAACCTTTTGCACCACCTTGGTAACAAAGTTAGGATCTGTGGTGGCTGGTAATGGAGGAGCAGCATTTACTCGACTCAGTGCCAAATTAGATGCACTTTCAGACACCTGGCGAGGGTGTGCAGCCATATAGCCGCCTGCGAATGTCATACCTGATCCCAGCAGCACCAGCGATAGAGAGGCGGCAGCCTTTTTCCAGGGCGCTCGATTATGGTATTTGGTATCAGGAGTGTTGTGTGAAATGCTATTTGATGGGTGTTCTCTGTCGCGAGATTCGTTTTGCATTGCTGTCTGGAAAGATATTTAGATGTATTACTAATTTAGATATGATTTGTGACAGTTTTGTTGCGGAAGTATTGCATTGTTGTGAAAGCTTTGGTATTTTACCGAACTGTATTTGAATTATAGTCATTTGTAGAGGCGCACAGCGCTGCATGTTCTATACTATGTCTGAAAGGATAAAAATGGCACAGGGGAAAATCTTACTTAAACCTGGCACTTTATGGACAAGTGTTAAAGAACGAACTGAAGAAGCTTTGCAATGCGGTGCGTTACTCTCGATTCCGACAGAATTTGAATTTGTTGAACAGGATGGCGTGCGCTTTTTGGTGCGGATTTTGTCTAACCTAAATCGCAAAAAAGCAGCTAAGGAAAAACACCAAAAACAATCTGCTACTTCTGGTGAAGAGTTTAATCCTTTTTTGCCCTATGAAGAAGATTTATTTGTAGCGGATATTTCCGATACACATGTATGTATCTTGAATAAATTCAATGTTGTTGATTATCACCTGCTAATCATCACCCGTGCTTTTGAGGAACAAGAAAGTTTACTTACTCTGGAAGATTTTGCGGCTATGTGGGCATGTTTAGCTGATTTCGATGGTTTAGCATTTTACAACAGTGGTAAAACCGCAGGTGCGAGTCAGCGACATAAGCACTTGCAATTAGTACCGCTACCACTTGCACCTTCGGGGCCACAGATACCTATTGAACCTCTGCTAACAGCAGCACAATTTCAGGAATCAATACCTTCTGTTGTGTCCGCTATGCCAAGGGTGGGCTTTACCAACGCAATACCAAAACTTCCTTTTATACACGCTTTCGCACCATTAAATCCCCATTGGGTGCGATCGCCATTTGCAGGGGGACAAGCAACTTTAGAAGTTTATCGTACTTTGCTACATTCTCTGGGTTCTGGTGCTTACAATTTGCTAGCGACACGAGAATGGATGTTGATCGTAGCGCGATCGCAAGAGCATTTCCAATCTATCTCTGTGAATTCATTAGGATTCGCTGGTGCTTTACTAGTGAAAAATGCAGCAGAAATGGAGATTCTCAAAGCTCAAGGCCCGATGACTATCCTCAAGAGTGTTGCTGTATGCTAATTAACTTGATGCGATGTCTACAAAAGGCTTTGCATCAAATTATATACCTGACTTTTCACAGTATCTAGAAAACCTCTCTCTAAATCTTTCCCTTAAAAAGAGAGAAACTTTGAATTTTCCCCCTTGTTTAGGAAACGCAGATTTACCCACAACAACATCAGTATCACTGAAGTTGCTTAGATTTGCCTAAGTATAGAGAAAAAAGCGGCTGGGAACAACGAGAATAATAACTCAGTACTCCTAACTCAGCACTACCCCAATTATAGCTATTCGCTAACAGGACTTAGCACTTCTGAATGCGGTTATGATTAATAAAGCTAGTATCTAGGCTGGGAGAATAACTTTTTAGTCAAGATACCTTTTGGATTGTAAGCTACTTTTTCAAACCACCTTTCTAATGGAAATTACTGAATTCTTGGAATTTTCAATTGGACGATGGCGATCGCACCATAGCAGCGATCGTTTAGCATTCGCTCACCTTGAGCAAGTGCTTTCTAACACTGACATTGAGCCTTTATCCGTCGAGGAGTCGGCGGTGGTAAAAATCTGTTTGGAGAAATCTAGATAAAGCTATGGATATTGAAACCCACGAGCAAATATGCGGGTCAACCTCTGGCCCTTTGCGGTTTGAAAAACGGGAAAGTTTTGCTGATGATTTATGTGCGGTGAGCGCTTTATGTCGATTCAGCTTGAATCTGTTGAATCTAAAATGTTACCTCCACAAGCTGAAAAAAAGATGCGCTGCTGGATTCGCAGTCGCCACTTGATTTGTTCAGGCAACTTTTTTATTTTCGAGACAGTAGAATATACCACGATTGAAAGATTCTCTGAATGTGTCGCTTCTTTAGGAGGAACAGTAATATCCGTTGACCCCATTAACAAAATTTGGATGGGGGATCATCGCCAAGTCATTTTGTATCAGGCAAAAGCTAGTTTACATACGCCTCATCATACTTTGAAACAATACTGGATTAAATCTGGTAGTACATACACTAAATTTGATGAGCGTGCTTGAGAGTTACTATCCTGCGGAAATCCTTCTGACAGGCGTCTACACTCCAATTCAAAATTAAGTTTTGAATTTTAAATACTCCCTAAGGGGGTTGACGGCTAATTGTTAATGTTTAATTGCTAATTGTTTACTATGATTAGCTATTACTTATTAACAGTTAGCCGTCTAAGTTTGTTAGAAAATGTAACTAAAAAACTCCCCAAAACTTGATAAATTAATCCTGACTGTAAAGGGAATTAAAATTTGTTAGTGCTTATATCTATCGATTACCTATGAGGTTGCTCTACAACAATTTGCTCAAGCCCCAAGTCTTACCAAGCTTGGTTTTGTGCAGTTTCACAAAGAATTGGTATTAGCTGTACCACATAACCATTAACAAATACTTAGCTCCCATTACCTTTAAAAATAGAGATTTTTAGCAAACGTCCTCAAAGCCATTAGTCACTCCTACCCACACTAACCAAGTATGCAAATCTTCTTAGACGAAGAAACCAGACGACGCCAATATCAAGCATTTCCCCAAACAGAACCCATTGAACTGTGGACTAATGCTTCAGTTGATGACATTGAAATTGTAATTCGGGCAGTTTATCGGCAAGTGTTAGGTAATGCCTACGTTATGGAAAGTGAGCGGCTGATCGTTCCAGAATCCCAACTCAAGCAAGGTATAATCGATGTCCGTGAGTTTGTGCGTCAGGTTGCCAAATCAGAGTTGTATCGCTCGAGATTTTTTGATAAAGTTTACCGCTACCGGGCGATTGAACTGAACTTCAAGCACCTGCTGGGTCGCGCTCCCGATGATTACTCCGAGACGAAATATCACAGCAACATTTTAGATGAGAATGGTTTTGAGGCGGATATTGATTCTTATCTTGATAGCGACGAGTATCTAGATGCCTTTGGAGATAACATAGTGCCATATTACCGAGGTTATAAAACTCAAACGGGCAAAAAGATATTGGAATTTACCAATATGCTGCAACTGGTGCGGAGCAATTCTAGCAGTGACAAGAACTTAGCAACTAATAATGAACCTCAACTGGTGCGATCGCTAATTACCAACACTCCTTATGGTAGGCAGAAACTCACAGATGTTAGTGCTTTACTAGCTGAAGTATTCAAGCCAAAGCCAGAAACTGCTGCTCCAGTCAATCCGTTTATTGCAGCTCAGACAGCAGCTGAACAAGCCTTGCAGCAAAAGATTAAAGAGCAAGAAAGCCAGATTGCAACTTTGCAACAGCAACTAGCAGACTTACAACCCTTTGCTAGCATCGGTGCAACACAATTCAGTACTAGTTCGCAGTCTTCCAGTTCCGTTAGCAGCACTAACGAATATACATCTTTGCAACAGCAAGCTGACGCGCAAGCAAAACAGATTGCAGCTTTGCAAGAGCAAATTGCTGATGCTCAACGGTATGCCACAATTGGAGAAGCCCGGTTGAATAAGTGGCGCAGTCGCGTTTTTAATGGCTAATTTCTCTACTGTTTAGTTTTGTCGGGTGCGTTACATCAAAGGCTAACGCACCGCTTTTGCAAAAGTTAAAAACGTAGCGTAGTTTACCGCCTTAGTCATCGCATGAGATAATTCTAGAAAGTTCGTAGAGGCTGACTCAGCTTGTGTAAGACCTTGCCTCAAAGTTTCACTAGACCAAGACTGATTTGAGTTGCTCTATCTACCTGTGCGATCGCTTCTGGGTGCAGAATTTCCAAACGTTTAATCAGCTCTAAAGTGTGTATCGGCTGCAATAATCAGGAAAAATACATAGACGCAAAGTGGCTTGTCACAAGACCTCGCTTGGCTTTTACTTAATATCATCATAGAGACGCTTGTCACTCTCACTCACATTTGGATTATTCTGCAAATAATCATGCAGCCACTTGCAACCCCGCACCAACAATTGGTCTAAATTCTCCACAGGCCATAATCGGGCTATGTTGTCAGATGATGCCGTAGCGATGGTTTTGCCGTCCGGGCTAAAACTCACACTAAAGACACAGCTTTGATGCCTTTTGAATTCGGCGAGCAATTGCCCGTTGAGCGTCCATAACCGCGCTGTATTGTCAGCTGATGCTGTGGCGATGGTTTTGCCATCCGGGCTAAAACTCACACCCCTAACATAGCCTTGATGCCCTTTGAATTCGGTGAGCAGTTGCCCGTTGAGAGTCCACAACCGCGCTGTGTTGTCAGCTGATGCCGTGGCGATGGTTTTGCCATCCAGGCTAAAACTTACGCCCCAGACATAGCCTTGATGTCCTTTGAATTCGGTGAGCAGTTGCCCATTTAGTGCCCACAACCGCGCTGTGTTGTCAGCTGATGCCGTGACGATGGTTTTGCCGTCTGGGCTGAAACTTACACTTAAGACACTGCCTTGATGCCCTTTGAATTCGGTGAGCAGTTGCCCGTTGAGCGTCCACAACCGCGCTGTGTTGTCAGCTGATGCTGTGGCGATGGTTTTGCCGTTCGGGCTAAAACTTACACCCCTAACATAGCCTTGATGCCCTTTGAATTCGGTGAGCAGTTGCCCATTGAACGTCCACAACCGCGCTGTGTTGTCATCTGATGCCGTGGCGATGGTTTTGCCGT
>NZ_JBALFV010000110.1:0-32819 GCF_036916735.1 Nostoc sp. | reverse complement strand
AGCCAAGCCGAACCCCTTTACATCCAAGCTTTGGCACTCAGGCGTCAACTGCTGGGTGAAGAACATCCATCTGTCGCCCAAAGCCTCAACAACCTAGCTTCTCTCTACCACTCTCAAGGTAGATACAGCCAAGCCGAACCCCTTTACATCCAAGCTTTGGCACTCAAGCGTCAACTGCTGGGTGAAGAACATCCATCTGTCGCCACTAGCCTCAACAACCTCGGATTACTCTACAACTCCCAAGGCAGATACAGCGAAGCCGAACCCCTTTACATCCAAGCTTTGGTACTCTGGCGTCAACTGATAGGTGAAGAACATCCATGTGTCGCCACTAGCCTCAACAGCCTCGCGTTTTTCTACGATTCCCAAGGCAGATACAGCGAAGCCGAACCATTGTACATCCAAGCTTTAGATATTTTTGAGCGACGGTTAGGAATAAATCATCCTAATACTGTAAATGTACGTGAAAATTTAGCATATTTGCGCGTAGGCGAAGCCCGCCGCAGGCATAGCCTCCCCCTAAATCCAGAATAGACCACATGGAGATACAAATTTACAGGTTTTGTGCAAAGCGTACCATGATAAAACTTGAAGGAGCGATCGCTTTAACTCGGCCTTTCCTGTTCTGAACTCTGAGGTAGAATGAGGTTCCCTACAACCTACGCCAGTTTTAGTTTTTGGCCTTAACCCAAGCGTATTGTTATATAGGCAATCGCCTTACTCGGAAAGTTTCATTACTTACAGAAATAATTGTCCCTAACTCTAAATCTTTTTGGCATTTACTCAAAACTTGAGTCAATCGTTCATTAATTGCATCATAATTTTCGTTCCCCAACCTAAACAAAATCACACTGGGTAAACTATCCCCACTCACGGCTAAAAGTTGGGCAAAATCTAAATCTATAGTTAATAAAATTCTTCCTTCTGCACGGGCTTTAATTAAAATCTCATTATCTGGTAGTCTTTGCAAACCTTCATCGCGCAAATGCACCACATCATAACCAGCACCACGCAACCAAGTTACTGTGCGTAGTGAAATTCCCATATCTGCCAAAAACTTCATTATTACTTGTTAAGCACTTTTGAAGGTATAAACCCGTTCTTGAGTTAACCACGCTGCATAAAGAAGAGATTGATGAATATCTTCTGCTTCTAAATCAGGATATTCTTCTAAAATTTTTTCTATAGGCTTTCCATAAGCTACCAAATTTACCACTAAAGAAACTGGAATTCGCATCCCGCGAATGCAAGCTTGTCCAGCCATAATGCTAGGGTCAAATGTAATTCTCTCTAGACCTAACATAAATGATCGCTCCAAAATCTTTTTTATCGTTCTGAGGTGCAATGATATTGTAAAGCCTAGCGCTCTATACTTGATTTTAAACCCACAAGCGATCGCCTCCCCTCAAATCAAGAATAGACGGTTTTATGCAAAGCATACCGTGATAAAACTGAAAAGCGTGTTAGCGTACCCTTCGGGAAGCAAGCTACGCGAAGCGTCTCGTAGAGAAGCTTACCAAAGGTATCGCCTAAATTAAAATTCATATTGAACTAAGTAAAAATGTCTGATTACTTACTCCAAATGCCATTTGACTTACTCAAAATGAGCTTTTACTTTCTCAAAAGCAGCTTTTGCTTTCTCATTTTGGTGTTTTCCGCAAGCAAAATCAGCTTTGACTTACTCACAAGCAGCTTTGACTTTCTCATTTTAGTGTTTTCCGCAAGCAAAATCAGCTTTGACTTACTCAAAAGCAGCTTTGACTTTCTCATTTTGGTGTTTTCCGCAAGTAAAATAAGCTTTGACTTACTCAAAAGCAGCTTTGACTTACTCAAACCCCAGTTTGCTTTCTCATTTTGGTGTTTTCCACAAGCAAAAGCAGCTTTGACTTACTCAAAAGCAGCTTTGACTTTCTCATTTAAGTAATTCACACATTCATTTTGGTATATCATTGAGCCGAAAGCAAAGCGATCGCTATTATGTGGTTGTGAATGATAGAGAGATACAGCCCCCGCAAAAAATCAGCTACGATTAATCATATAATTATCTTCACGAATACAAAAATATTAATTACATACACTGCAAAATATACAATACCTAAGTTCGATAAATTTGAGCTTGTGTTTTGAACACCTAAATTACAGCACAAGCCATCAGTACACTTCCGACGACAATCACCATGATCGCACTAATTATCGGCGTATACTGCTGCAATGGTTGAACCCATGAAAAACTCTTCAGCCATTGGTGAGCATAAATAATCACTAAACCAATAGTTACTAATACGATTGCTAATCCTACACTGAAGGCACACACTAAGATTAAACCGTATCCAATTTGGTGAAGTGCGATCGCACTCAACAATAATACTAGCGCTGACGGGCAAGGAACTAGACCACCAGCAATCCCCAGAGTTAGAAGTGACTGTAAGGTAACTTGAGAATTGCTAGAATGATGGCGATCGTTGTGAGTGTGGTGATGATGAGCAGAATCATTGTGAGTGTGATGATGGTTGAGTGCCGGGTTGAGATAGCGATCAAGTAACCAAAAACCAACACTACAGACCATCAATCCGCTCAGTAGACTGAGAAATGGATACAATTGCTCTGGTAAAATATATTGAGATAATAACAAGGCTAAAATACCCAGTGCAAAAACACTAATTGTGTGGGTAAGGGTTGTCACAAGCCCCAGCACAACAGCTTGCTGAGGAGTACCCCGCGAACCAACGAGATATGCTGCTACCATCGTTTTTCCGTGTCCAGGTGAAAGAGCGTGTCCAGCTCCAGCCATCAAGGCGATGCCGATACCACTGAACATCAGGGAGGGAGAGAGGGTCATCTGAGCCAAGTTTTGCATCAGAAAGCTACCATGTCCAATGTGAGCCACAGCTGGTTGACTCGGCAGAAAACTAACTAGCAATGCCAAACCGAAAACCAAGATCAGCTTGTTCATAGATCACTCGCTTCCGACTTAGAAGCGCGGTACAAGCCATAGCCAATCAACGTTAAAATAACGCTGACCGTTGCAACAGCAACGTTAGGATAAATGGGAATGCCTGCGATAACTGGTGGAGCTTCTTTAAGATTGGCTTGCAAACTAGTTCCAGGAATTACTAGCGTTACAAAGAAAAAGGGCGACCAGAAGATCACAGGTACTAACATTGCCACGGTGTAACCGATATCAGGTTCGGTAGTTCGTCGCCATAGTAACCACAGCGCCACAATACTCATGCCACTTAGTAACCACAGCATGACTGCATCATGAAATTTAGCATGTGGATGCCATTCGGAGTTAAAAAGGTGAGTCGCGTTCCAATCTACCGCTACAGAAACTACAGCAGTGCTGACGAGAACAATAGAAAGCAAAATCCGACTAATTCTTCTCATAAAATTTTTTGGTATGCCCTTAGTTGATTAGTTTTGCTGGGTGTGGGTTCATCAGCCGTAGATCCTATAAATGAAGGTACAATGTGCTAGTGGATAAACGATAGACTTTTCTTGCTGCATCTGATTATGATTTAGGTCATTCTTGCGATGCCCACGGTGGTCACTGAGTTTACGGTGAGCGCAGTCGAACTGCGACGCCGAAGTGCGGGCTACGCCTACACAGTTAGCATCCCAAAGTTTTACATTTTCCTTAAAAACATCCTGGGTGTGACTCCGACATATTTTTTAAAATGTCTTGTAAAGCGGCTTTGATCTGTACAACCAACAAGCAGAGCAATTTCTGCGATCGCATATTTTCTTTGTTGCAATAGTTCTTTAGCTTTTTCCATTCGTTGTCCAAGCACATATTGATAAGGTGCAACACCCATTGACTGCTTAAATAATCGGCAAAAATAATATTGACTCATACCTGCAATTTCTGCCAATTCAGCTAGATGCAGTGGTCGATCCAAATAGCTGTGAATGTAATCCAACACTGGCTGAAGTCGATTGTTAGGTAGACCTCCGACATCGGGCTGTATTTTTGGTGAAAACGCACAGTATTGTCGCAGCAAGTGAACGATCAACACCTGTATCAGCGATTCGGCATAAAGATGGCCACCAATTCCACCTGTGTCAAATTCTGCTTGAAATAAACGAGCGATCGCTTCAATTTGTGGATCATGGGCACTTACCGTACTGAGCAATTCAACCTTGTTTTCATTCAGCCCACCGACTTCTTCTGCGGTTCGAGACAAAAAGAGTGGATCAATCACAAACATCAACGATTCATCAGTACTTTCCCATGCCCAAACCCCCGACATTTTCGCAGGACAAATCCAGAAATCTCCTTTAGCTTGAGGTTTTTCGGATTTTTGTTCGCCGATGTAAGTGATTTTTTGTTGATTGCGATCGCTTAACAAAAGACAAAGCAGATGATGGTTGCATCCGGGGATTTCAAGCTGGTTCGGTGCTGAGATATGGCGATCAATAGTTAATCCAGGCAATTGAATCATCCGGCGCTCAGAAATCCATGTTTCCTTCATATCAGTCCAATTAATTGATCATCTCTAGGGATACACTGCATAGAATATCTTTGATCGTGAGCATTAGAACAGGTTACAGCATCTTAGCAACATCACCGAATAGCCCGTTGTAGAGATTGCCCAATTTTGAAAATTTAGCTTAGAACAACCTTAGCCATACCTAAACTGACAGTTAAAAGAGCAAATATTAGACCATCAATGTCAAAATACTGAATCTAATGATGAGAAAATAAAGGTGAGTTAAGCATCCTCAAACTTGCTGGGCTATTTACCCAAGACAGGTAAACAGCAAATTTTATCAGTTAAAATCTATGACTTTGACCCCCTCTCAAACTCGAAAGCCACCCACTCAAGCAATAGGAGCCAAAATTTTCCACTCCTGTAACATCATTAGTCTATTTATCATGTTTACCAGTGGACTACAAATTTACAACGCTAACCCTGTTTTTGGTGGACGTGCAGGTTTGCACATTCCGCCGATATTTACGTTAGGAGGTTGGCTTGCAGGAGGTAGACATTGGCATTTTGCAGCAATGTGGCTATTTTCGCTGAATCTTTTATGGTATGGAATTTACATTTTAATTACTCGGCGCTGGCGACATCGGTTTGTAGGTGTTAATGACCTGAAAGCATTACAAAAAAGTCAAAATTCCAAACGTCTAATTTATGCTTGGCATCGGATTGTCTATACAGCAATTATTCCCATTTTGCTGCTAGCGTTATTTACAGGAATAGGAATGTATAAACCTGCTCAATTTTCCTGGATTGTGGATTTCTTTGGCAGTTGGCAAGCATTGCGAATCGTTCACTTTATCTCAGTACCAATGGTTATCTTATTTGTAGTAATTCACTCTCGATTAGGGTGGAAAGCTGGTGGTACTGAATTAACAGAATCAATGTTTTCGTGAACAAACTATTTATCTTTATGGAGATAGATATACGCGGCGACTAAATGACTAATGACTCTTTATTTAAACTAAGAAAATGAACTTTTTTGATAAATTGAATCGTAATATTTTGCAAAATCAAAGCTTACTATTTGTAGGACTTGATCCAAATCCAGAGATGATGCCTGTGCGTTACGAATCTGAAGAACTCATCACTGGTTTGTGGAAGTGGTTGCAATTCATTATTGCCGAAACTTCTGATTTCGTTTGTGCTTATAAACCGACACTTGGCTTCTACCAAGCGTTAGGTATTCCCGGTTTAGAATTGCTATACAAAACTTTAGCAGCTATTCCTGCCCATATACCAGTAATTTTAGATGCCAAACACAGTGACTTAAATACTAGTACCATTTTTGCCAAAACTGTGTTTCAACAATGGCAGGTGGATGCAATCACTCTCAGTCCCTATACAGGACAAGATCATGTAGCACCTTTTTTGGTCTATGCTGATAAAGCGGTGTTTATTTTATGCTGTACTTCTAATCCAGGTGCAGAAACTTTACAGCAATATCCTATAAACGAGTCACCCCTTTATTTACAGGTAGTAAAAGAATCAAAAACCTGGGGAACTCCAGAACAATTGGGTTTGGAAGTGGGAACTACAAATCCTGAAGTTTTAGCACTTATTCGAGCGATCGCGCCTGAACGAATTATTATGGCGCGTAGCATCTGGGCAGAAGGCGCAAACCTAAAGCAAGTTTTAGAAGCAGGTTTGAATAGTAACGGTGATGGTTTGCTGATTCCTGTTCCTCAAGATATGTTGGGAAATAGCCAATTATCTCAGGAAATCCAGTCTTTACGCGCAGAAATTAATCAAATAAAAACTGAAATCATTTCTGAAAATTCCACATGTTCTGTGTGGTTTCCTGATGTTTGTTTCCTAAATCAGCACCCACACCAAGATTTGATTTTACAACTTTATGATATTGACTGCATTATGTTTGGTAGCTTTGTTCAAGCATCAGGAGCGATATTTCCTTATTACATCGACTTACGCAAAATTATTTCCAATCCCCAAGTTTTTAATCAAGTTATCACTGCCTATGAAGATATTTTGAAAAATCTGATTTTTGATAGGTTAGCAGGTATTCCCTATGGTTCTTTACCTACTGCTACTGGTTTATCTTTGCGTCTTAATTGCCCGATGATTTTCCCTCGTAAAGAGGTAAAGGCCCACGGAACACGGAGAGTTATTGAGGGTAATTTTCATCCTGGTGAAACAGTTGTAGTGGTTGACGATATTCTCATTAGCGGCAAAAGTGTTATGGAAGGGGCAGGAAAGTTGGAATCAGCAGGATTAAATGTTAATGATATTGTGGTATTTATCGACCATGAACAAGGGGTGCAAAATAGGTTACAGCAAAATGGTTATCGTAGTCATGCGGTTTTAACTATTTCGGAAATTACTAATACTCTGTATCAAGCAGGGCGAATAAATGAGGAGCAATTTTTATCTTTCTCTGAAAGTTAGTGATTGGAATAATGGTGAGTGAGGGAAATTTTATCTTGTCTACTTCCTTTTGAGTAGATTTAATTACTCGGTTCAATCTAGTAACTATAATAATTTTAGCTTGGAAATTAAATATGAATTTTCCACTGAATCAAATACTTAGATGGTTAATCTTTACGCTCTTATTTCCTCTAGTGTTCCTCAATGGTTGGCTAGCATTTTTACTGGTTAAAAACTTTCAACCTGTCATCACAATTCTTGTCTTAGCTACTTTACTTGCATTCATTTTAAACTATCCTGTTGCCATTCTCCAAAAGCGAGGAGTGAAACGTGGCTATGCAGTAGCATTAGTTTTTATATCAGCATTGATAATTATCGTTGCATTGGGTATAACTTTGCTTCCCATTGTTTTAGAGCAATTTCATGAGATGGTGAAAGTCCTTCCTCAATGGATTGATTCTAGCAAAGAAAAACTTCATAATTTAAATGATTGGTTTTTTCAACACAACTTAAATGTGAATTTAAGTCAGTTATTAACACGATTAAATAAGCAATTACCTAATGAACTAGAGTTTCTGTCAGATAAACTTTTAAGCATTATCATAGATACGATTGATAGTATTTCTGAGGGATTAATCACAGTAGTACTGACTTTCTATTTGTTGTTAGACGGCCCAAGAATTTGGGAGGGGATATTAAAAAAGCTACCTGGAAGTTTTGCTCACAAGGTAAGCCAATCTATTCAACAAAATTTTCAAAATTACTTGATTGGTCAGGGAAGTTTGGCTTTGCTGATGGGAGTTTCAGTAACATTATTGTTTTTAGCTTTTCAAGTTCAGTTTGCTTTACTTTTGGGTTTGGGGGTTGGGCTTTTGAGTTTAATTCCCTTTGGCGATGTCGTTAGTCTTGTTGTCATAACTTTAATCATAGCTACACATGACTTTTGGCTAGCAGTGAAGGTTGCTGCGGTAGCTGTTGTCATTGACCAGTTAATTGATCAGGCGATCGCACCACGACTTTTGGGCAAATTTACTGGTATCAGACCAATATGGGTGTTAATTGCTTTGCTTGTAGGAACCAATGTTGGCGGAGTCTTAGGTTTGCTAATCGCGGTACCTGTAGCTGGTTTTATCAAAGATATAGCAGATACTTTTTCTAAATCTGCTGATTCTGATAATGTAGTTGAAACTGAAGCAGCATCAGAATTGTTGGCAAAAGAGTCATGACATTTTTCGCTCAGAATTCAGAATTAAATTCTGTTTCCTGAATTCTGTTTGAGGACTTCCAGAAAATAAAATATACAGATAATTAAAATTATAATTATTTTTTAGAGGGAGGGAGAGGTGCTGTTAGCAGCCTCTAAGGAATTTTTCAACGTGCCATAAATACACTGACTGGCTTTGCCGACCATTCCTGAACATAAGTACCTTGTTGGGTAACTATTTCCTTACCTGTTTTCTCTTGATTGTTTTGAGGCTTGATAGAAATGATGGCACAGGGAATGAAGTCTTTATAGGGATATTCTCTAGATTTTACTGAAGAAATATTCTTCACATTAATATGTTCAATATGAATCTTTTGAGTATTATCCTTTTCCAAGAGTACCCAAAATGGATATTCCCAATCATCAGCTCGAATTGACAATCCCACTTTTGAACATTTTTGAGATTTCAAAAAGTTAGTTGCTCCAATGTAAGGCTCTCTTAGCTCTACTCGATTATTAAAGTATTGATTAGTTCTGCTGGTATTAAAGATATTCTCTATCCTACCGTCCTTGAGCGTCAAAAGAAGAGAAATAACAGGCCGAGATTGATTAAAGAATAACCACGGAAGTGATGACAGTATCAAAATAACAGCTATAGAATTGACCAGTTTATGTTGAGGCAGATTCGACAATACTACCCCAATAAATGGAGAAAGTAATACAAAAAGAGGTAGATGAAGGCGACTATTGTACGGTGTCCATTTAAGAAGTAAGCAGAATAGTAAAAATGCACTAACTACAAGCGCACCATAAACTACCAAATATTTTTGTCTTCTTAAACGCTTCCAAGTTAGACAGAGAATAATAGTCAATACTATTAATAATAAGTGTATAAAATTAGCAGCCCCGTCTTCATGTAATAAGGTTGGTGAACTTGGAAGGGAAAATCCCACCCATGTTGTACGAGGGTCATTGATATCTACCCCTAAAACTGTATGGAGTATGCGGATATCTTCCTCAATTACATCGCGGACTGAGCTAAGGAATGTGTGTTTCCACGATGGTATGCCAATATGCAAACTAATATTTCTAATGATATTTGATAGTAATATTGAAAGACTAAATACGTCATTTGTATAATCAAAATTTGTCAGTTTTGGATTTGTTGCCAGAGGAGAATGAAATAAATCCAAGTTGCGTGCATAAAAACCGATATTAATAACTAAAACTAAAAATCCCATCATCACAACGATTTTCCATATTTTCCAACCAAGTTTTTTTAGCTTGAGAATAAAAAAATAACATAAAAATGGAAATGCGTAAATATAAGCTGTTGTTTTAGTCAAAATAGCCAGTCCTAAGCTTGCACTAATTTTGAATAAATTGGTTTCCTTCCTACTTTGATTTAATGTCAATAATACATAGTAAACAAAACAAACCAACCAGAAAGAAACTACATAGTCATTTTGAGTGCTTGAACCTTGAAGAATCCCCATAGGAATAGTGGCACATACGACAGCAGAGAAAATCTGACCATGCAAATCCGCACCAATTTGTTTTGCAATAAGTGACACTCCAAGAATGCTACCAACCATACTGAACCATTGAACAAGGTTTGCTAAATGATCCCCACCGCTCAGAATCTGTAAATGCATGATAGCGAATTCTGACCAAGGACTTAAGAATAGTTGTGCTGTGTAATTCGTTGGATAATAAGCGACACTATGATTTTGAATCCAATGAACTACACGAGCCATATGATAGGACATCGAATCCCAGTTGTTGGGCGGCGCTATTAAAGCAACTAAACCAACAGAGGCAATGATAAAAGCTACACCGCACAATAACAGAATTGAAAAAGGTGACAGATTAAGAGTCGTTTTTCGATTGGCAATCGGCTTCTTTTTTCTAATGAGTTGAAAATATATGTAGATTAGTACGATATCGATCAGTACCCATACTCCTACCAACCAAAAAAACGTCAGCAATTTGCCAAAACTTAAAATCTCAGTAATTACAGTTAATAAAAATCCCCAAACTATAGCTGCTGATAATACTGAACTGCGCCAGCAACTACCTCTCTGATTAAAAATTCCATATAGAACAATTAATGAAACTAGAGATAATAAAGCAAACATATTTTTCCTCCTATGCAGGATTATTTCATTCTAAATTTAGACGCACACCCACTTTTGACATTAGTGTTCTTTTGATAAAATTAGGACTTACGCAAAAACCCTCTCAAACTCTCATTTCTCTGTGACCTCTGCGTCGCGCCAGTTGCTACCCTTCTCCTGACGGAGACGCTGCGCGTAGCTTGCTTCCCCGTAGGGGTACGGGAACGCTAAGAGCGAACAAGTCGGGGAACCCGCAAGGGCGCATTGGTTTTTCTGTGGTACCCTGCGGGAAGCCGCTTTGCGTCTACGTTTTCCGTTACCTGTGTGTAATACCAATTCTGTATAAAGATGCGCCAAATTATATAAGGAACGAACCGCAAAGGGCGCAAAGGAGAGGCAGCGCGGTCTTGGGGGTTTCCCCCATGAGCGACTGCCGTCACAAAGGAAGAAAGAAAATTTGGCGCAGCCTCACAAAGAAATGGTATAAGTCCTAAAAATGAATAATTAGAAAAAACATTCAAAGTCAGGGCATTGACTTCTAAGTTAGGCAATGTTAGACAGGTAACCCCTGCAATTGCTATTTGAGCTTAGAATCCCCCAAATAGAATTCAAAAGAGTAAGTCAAAATATATTATTTGTATATTTTATTTTCTGGAAGTCCCTTAGATAATTGATTTATTGGAAATATTTTGATAAAAAAAGCCCCCAGTATTTCTACTAGGGGTGAAAGATATAATACCATTTCACTTTATGTTTGTCATAGATGCCCCTGCTTATGCCTCTACTTAGACGAGAAGCATAAAGTATTACTCAAATATTACACCAAAAAGTAATCAGGTATAAATACTAGCCAACATTTGCCAAGAGTAATTCTCGTTTTTCTGATTTTCGTACTCTTACCTGAGAATCATCATCAACATCGACGATCGCTGTATCTCCATCTGTAATTTCACCAGACAGCATTGCTTCAGCGAGAGAATCTTCTAGGAGGCGCATAATTGCCCGGCGTAATGGTCTAGCACCATAACTAGGGTTGTAGCCTTCTTGTACTACACGATCTTTGAAGCGATCGCTAACTTCTAAGATAATTCCCTTTTCTGTCAACCGCTTAGAAACATCACGAAGCATAATCTCAGCGATTTGCTTCACTTCATCCCTAGAAAGCTGGGTAAAGACGATAATTTCATCGAGACGGTTAAGGAACTCTGGACGGAAGTAAGCTTTTAATTCTTCATTTACCAAGGTACGGATGCGGTTATAACTAGCATCAGCTTGAGTATCAAAGTCAAAGCCTAAACTACTACCACCTTTTTCAATCACCTTAGAACCGATGTTAGAAGTCAAAATGATCAGCGTGTTCTTGAAGTCCACTTTCCGACCTTTGGAATCAGTAAGTTGACCGTCATCCAAAAGTTGCAGTAGCATATTGAATACATCGGGGTGTGCTTTCTCGATTTCGTCGAATAGCAACACTGAGTAGGGTTTCCGGCGCACGGCTTCTGTAAGCTGTCCGCCTTCGTCGTATCCTACATAACCCGGAGGCGAACCAATTAGCTTGGCGACGGTGTGGCTTTCCATGTATTCGGACATATCTAAGCGAATCATCGAGTCTTCCGCACCGAAGAAGTAGGCAGCTAGTGCCTTCGCCAATTCTGTTTTACCGACTCCGGTAGGCCCAGAGAAGATAAAGCTAGCAATGGGACGATTGGGATTCTTCAAGCCGACACGGGCGCGACGGATACCGCGAGATACAGCCGAGACTGCTTGCTCTTGACCGATGAGCCGTTGATGCAGAGTGTCTTCTAGGTGTAGAAGCAACTCTGACTCAGATTCAGTTAGCTTGTTGACTGGTACGCCAGTCCAAGAGGCAACGATTTGGGCGATGTCTTCTTCGTCAACTAAAGTAGAGTTGACAGGTTGATCGTTTTGTACAAAGGTTGCTTGCAGTTGTTCTGCGAGTTTTAACTCTTGGTCGCGCAGTTGTGTAGCTTTGTCAAAATCTTGGACTCTGACTGCTGCTTCTTTCTCTTTGGTAACGCCAGCGAGTTCACGCTTGAGTTCTTTATTGGGAGAACTTTGAGAGTTCCGTAGACGAACACGAGAACCAGCTTCATCAATTAAGTCTATTGCCTTATCTGGCAAGAAGCGATCGCTAATGTAGCGGTCTGATAATTCTGCTGCTGCTACAAGTGCTGAATCCAAAATTGTGACTTTGTGGTGCTGTTCGTAAGCGCCACGTAAGCCGTAGAGAATTTGTACGGTTTCCTCTACTGAGGGTTCCCCAACCATAATCGGTTGGAAACGACGCTCTAGGGCGGCATCGCGCTCGATATGCTTACGATACTCATCGAGGGTTGTTGCGCCGATGCACTGGAGTTCACCTCGTGCTAAGGCAGGTTTGAGGATGTTGGCTGCATCTAAGCCACCTTCTGTTCCACCAGCACCAACCAAGGTGTGAATTTCGTCAATCACCAAGATAATATTGCCGACAGTGCGGACTTCTTCCACGACTTTTTTGATGCGTTCTTCAAAATCGCCACGGAAGCGAGTTCCAGCTACCAATAACCCCATATCGAGGCTGATAACTTGCTTATCTTGCAAACTTTCGGGAACATCCTGGTTGATAATCCGTTGAGCTAGACCTTCTGCGATCGCAGTTTTACCAACTCCTGGTTCTCCAATCAACACTGGGTTATTCTTGGTGCGGCGACCAAGAATTTGGATCGCCCGCTCAATTTCCTTCTGACGACCAACTACGGGGTCGAGTCTCCCTTCTTGGGCTAATTTGGTCAAATTCCTACCAAACTCTTCCATAGTTAGCGGTTGGGTGCGCTTTTGACTACCACCACCAGCTATAGCTGGTGCATTGTCACCCAGACGGCGAACTATGGCAGTGCGGACAGTCTTGAAGTCAACTCCTAGATTTTGCAGTACTTTGGCGGCAACACCTTCACCAGCCTCGGTCAATCCTAAGAGTAAGTGTTCAGTGTTAATGTAATTTTGTCCCAGACTATGAGCTTCTTTAAACGATTGCTCGAAGAGGCTTTTTACTTTAGGAGTAAAAGGGATTTCTGGTGGTACAAAGCCAGAACCCCTACCAATAATTTTTTCTACCTCGCGACGTGCATCTTTGAGGGTAACGCCTAATTCGGCCAGCACTTTAGCAGCAACCCCAGTTCCTTCTCCCATCAAACCCAGGAGAATTTGTTCAGTTCCTACAAAATTGTGTCCCAGGCGACGTGCTTCCTCCTGAGCTAGCATAATTACTCTAATGGCTTCGGAAGTGAAGTGTTCAAACATAGCGGGTTCTTGCTCCCTAGCTGCTTGGACTTTGGGTGAGATAAAATTCACCCTCATCTAAAGTTTTTTGTATTTTCTTAAGAACAATGTAACTTTATTTAAACTTAAGTGGCAGTGGTGAGAGCCGTAAGACATCAGGTGTAGTTGCCGTCTAAGAAGTAGAGACGCAATTAATCGCGTCTGTACAAGAGTTAGGAGTTCTCAATTTGACAATTAGCTTGTCAGTGCAGAAGATGATTTTCTTTTGCCTTTTCTGCTCCTCAGCTCTCAAGCTAAACTTAAAACTTAGGATTTAACAAGGGCTAAAGACCTCGCTACCACTAACGACACTCAGGACTCATGATGACTAATGCACCCGCAGGTAAAGACCAGCAACATCCTCTTTATAGCCGCGATCGCCCCCTTATTGATATTTTACTCTCTCAACAGGCGACAGACTATAATTTAGCAGAATTAGCTAGACTGCGAATGCGCTATCAAGGGTTTCCAGGGGCAAGAGACATCCAAAAAGATTTAGATAAAGTCTTGCAGCAGTGGGGTTTGACCGAAGCCGAACTTTATGAGAAAACTCGCCAAATTCACAACCTGGGGGGTATTTACAAAAGTCGCGGCAAGAAAGATGAACAAGATTGGAATTAAGGTAGAGGGCACGAGGTACTTGTACTGAGCTTGTCCTGAGCTTGTCCTCTTGGTAGTCGTTGGCGTAGCCTCTCGTAGAGAAGGGCGTAGCCGTAAAGCCTGCGGCATAGCTACGCTTAGGGCGCAGCCTAAGAAGAGAAGGGCGTAGCCGAAGTATGGGGCATTGCATTATCGATTGTGGCGATCGCTTCCTTTTTCAGCTGATTACCCAATCCCTAATCCCCAGTTCCCAGTCCCTTTTACCAAGAGGCAGTTCTTACTGGGGGAAGGGTGCGCTTTGCTGGAGAGAAAGTTTCCCCTTTTCCCCCTGCTCCCCGCTCCCCTGCCTATTATAAAGGTCAAACATCTACAATTAGCCTTGCTTTTCTCAAAAAGAATTGGAGTACAGTCTCTTCTTTAGAAATAATCTCGGCTCTGCCTTCCATTCCCATTTGAACGGAACATTGTTTGTTTCCTCGACCTAAAGACAGACTTTCAGGTTCAATCGTTACTTCATAAAAGGCAGCAGTAGCTCTGGGAGTAGTTGCCATTGTAGAAGCACCATTATTCGCTGGTGGGGAAAATGCATCTGGAGAAATTGATTTAACTTTACCTTTGAGAGTACCGTAATCTGGATAGGGACAGGCAGAAACTCGCATTTGGACGTTTTGTCCTGGCTTCAACTTGCTTTTCTCCTCAGTTTCTACCACTGCCTTAATTATCAAGGGGGCAGAAGTAGGAACAATTTGGGCGATTTCTTCTCCAGGGCGCAATGTTTGGCCGGGGTTACGTAGGTTGAGTTTAGAGATAATACCATCTGCTGTGGCAGAAACGATCGTCTCCTTAAGTTCGATATTTACTTGTTTAAGTTCGCGGCCATCATGCTCGAACTGTTTTTGCATTTCAATCCGTTGCTGAATCAACGCGTTGCGTTCTTTGTTTAATGTGGCGATAGTACCTTGCCCCGTAGCTTTTTCTTGAGCAATGCGTTCTTTTGCGATCGCTACTTCTGCTGGAGTTGGATTCAAGGCAGTTTGTAGGCTTTGCAATTTGGCTTTGGCAGCCGAGAGTGCTTGTTCTTGCTGGCGAACAGCTAGTTGTGCTTCCTCAAATTGATCTTGTGACAAAGCTCCAACTTTAGCTACGTTCTCATATCGGTTTCGCTTTGTCTCGGCTGCTCTTAAACCGGCATCTGCTGCTCTGACATTCGCTGCGGCTTCTTGGACATCACTAACAGTAGTAATTTGCTTATCTCGATAATCCCGCTTGCGACTACTCAATTGAGCTTCAGCCGCCGCAACTGCACGCTTGGTGCTGTCAGTTTGGGCTATAAGTTGGTTATTAAGAGCATGAATCTGAGCGTCGATTTGAACTAGTTGTAATTTGATTTGCCCAATACTACTTTCTAGTTGACTTTTTTTGGTTTGCAGGCGGGAGTCATCAATAGTAGCGATCGCATCTCCTGTTTTGACAACCTGATTCTCTTTCACAAAAATCCGCATAACTGGGCCTTCCGTAGCAGCCTGAACCAACCGCAACTCACCAGCCGGACGCAGGTTTGCCTGTGCTTGAACGGTGACTTTGTATTTAGTTACAGAGGCGACGGCAATTGCTATTGTCACAGTCACCAATGCGATCGCACCGCCAATAGTAGTCCAATTACCAAGTGGTGGAAGAAAATCGTTTTCTTCAACTTGGGGCAGCAAGACAGAATTCGATTGACTAACCATAATAATAAATTGAGGGAAAAATGATTTTTGATTTTAATTACTAATTACGTAGCTTGCTTCTCGCATGAATGGCAAGTATTACGAACTTGTACTGAGCTTGTCCTGAGCGGCGTCGTAAAGCCTGCGGCATAGCTACGCTTAGGGCGCAGCCTAAGAAGAGAAGGGCGTAGCCGAAGTATTAGTAATTATTTGGTCGAGGAGCAATCCCAAATCTCAAAGAAAGAGAATGTCATCAATTGATGGCGGCGTATTTGCCGTTAGCATGACCAGAAGATTTCACCAGTAAACTAGGAGTTGATGACCGAACATCTTCTAAAAAGCCCAAGTGGTCGCCAGCAATTTGGCGCAATTCATCTGGAGAACCTTGGATTTGCAAACGTCCTTTCTCTAGTAATACAATCCAATCGGCTCGCTCAATGACTTTCGGGCGGTGACTAATTAAAATTGTGGTTTTGCCTTGGCGATAGGTAAGCAATCGATCTAGTACTTCAGCTTCACTCACCGGATCGAGAGCGCCAGTAGATTCATCTAAAATTAGTATCGGCGGGTTAGTAATTATCGCTCTGGCGATCGCTAATCTTTGGCGTTGTCCACCAGAAAGATTAGCTCCAAATTCTCCTAAGACGGTATGGTATTTATCAGGTAGTTCGCTAATGAATTCATCAGCTCCTGCTATGTGGCAAGCTGTGACAATTTCTTCAAAAGTTATGTCAGGATAGCTAAAGCGAAAGTTATCAAAAATTGAACGACTCCAGAAGTGCGGGTCTTGCGGGACTAAGACTACCTGTTGTCGTAGACATTCTACAGATAAGTCTTGTCTGTTATAGATCCCATAACGGATGTTGCCTAACTGGAGGGAATATAAACCACCAATCAGTTTGGCTAGAGTACTTTTACCACAACCAGATTTACCAATTAAAGCAATAACTTTACCACCAGGGATAGTCAATGAAAAATCTTGTAACAGGTCAACTCTACCAGCATGGTGAAAGTTAACTTTAGTGCAGATAATATTTGCATCAGTAGAAATTTTTGCCCAAGGCTTTTTCTGTTCATTCGAGTCTTCTGGGGTAGCGTCAATCACTTCTGCCATCCGTTGGATGACAATTTGAGCAGTAATAAACTCATCAGCTAGCCCGATTACTGAACTCAAAAAACCGAGAAAGTTCCCACTCATGCCGTTAAACGCTAGCAGCTGACCGATGGATAATGTTTGATTAATTACTAGATAGCTGCCTAACCAGAGTAAACCTATATTAGTTAAACTTGAAAGAATATTAGTGAATGTACTGCTGTATAGTTCCAGTTTCATCGTACTCCAGCCCAAGTTAGCGAGGCGACCATAATTGGTTTGATACTCTTGCCAAGCTTGTGGAGTTGCTTGCGTTGTTTTGAGTACTTGGACACCGCGAAAAGTTTCCACCAAAAAGCCTTGGTTTTCAGTGCCTAAAACGATAAGTTTACGAGTTTTCTGGCGCAAGGCGGGTAGGAAAAGCAGGTTAACTAAAGTAACGATGACAAATGCGAGTATAGAAGCTAGAGTCAGTTGCCAACTCAAGAACAGCATAAAGCTCAAGGAAACTAGAGCAATAAAAAATTGGCTAGGTAAACCAAGGACAATCTGCGAAACTAACCCATTGATGGCATTAATATCGCCAATTCGGCTGACGACTTCCCCACTACGATGTCCTTCAAAGTAAGATAAGGGCAAGTGTAAAAGTTTTCGACCGTAGTCCAGCAGCAGTCCTAATTGCAACCGTTGACCGAAGTGACCGATGAGGTGAGACTGTACCAAACCAATTGCACTTTTAAACAAGTTCATGGCAATTACCCCAATTGCCACGGTAGTTAATAGTTGAGTATCTCCCCGCACTAGCACATCATCGGTGAGGAGTTGCATCATCAAGGGAGAGGCTAGAGACAAAAGTCCGATCGCAATGTTGATCGCGATCGCCTGACCCAGAATGAAGCGATAGGGCCAAACACGCACCAGATAGCGTCCAAAGCCAGTCATTTTGTCATCCGGCTGCTCATAAAAACGGGTGTCGTCTGGCAGCAATAGCAGCATAATCCCATTGCTCCAACCCTCAACTAATTCCTTACGGCTGAGGTAGCGGATACCAACGCCAGGATCGCAAATCACATATTTGTTTCCTTTTTGCCCGTATAAAACTATCCAGTGATAACCTTTCCAATGTATAATTGCGGGCATTGGAGCTTTTTCTAAACTGTCGATCAATTGAGCAGAAGCTTTGACTTGGCGGACATTGAATCCTAAAGCTTCTGCACCTCGATTCAAACCAAGCAGAGTAGTACCTCGTGACCCCGTGCCTACCGCTTCTCGTACCCGGCTTAGAGTCAAAGTGCGTCCGTAATGTTTGGCAACAGTTGCAACGCAGGCAGCGCCGCAATCTTCTTCACTATGTTGGAGAAAAACCTGGTATTTCATAAAAAATTCGGGGATTACTTGGTTAGTCCATGTTCGACTTGATTTTCATGCTATTCGCGTACTCCTACGCTCAATCAAGCTATGGGTATTGCTATTTACGTTTATTTGTGCTATCTTCATTGAAATAAAAAAGTAGGAGCGAAAACGACCTCGCCCCTACGAACTACAAGAAAAGAGTGTTACTCAGCTAAAAGCTTATGTGAGAGCATTCTTTTCTCTTTTAAGTTTTTCAGGATTCTACTAGGGGTAGTATTCAGGTTTGGGTTCTGCAGACTCCCAGTTGTTGTTAGCATAACCGTAAAAGTTACCTTTTGTGCCTGCTTTTAGAACGTATGGTTTACCTTTGCGATACTCATCAGCGTAAACATACCAATCTTTGTCACCCGTTACCTCGTACCAAGATGCTTTATTGTTAAAGCTGCCAAAACTGTCATATTTGCCTGAGATCTTTAGCTGATCTCCTGTATTAAAAGGATAGTCGGAAAGGAATAGGGCACCACCACTAACAGTAGCAGCAGCTTCATGGTCAAGGTCTTGCACCAATTCGATGCTATTGAGGTCTTGGGTTTGGTTGTTAATGTGAGACATTGTTTTTCTCCTTAGTTAATTGAGGAAGATTAGTAAGTTAAATCTGTGTGGCGGAGGCGTTTTAGGTGTTCGCCTTCACTTCACTCTTTTACAATAGATAAATTTGATTAGATGCACATCGTCAAGTTAGGAAATTGGTTTTCCAATTTTGGAAAGTCAATTTCCAAAGATAACTAAAACTTCTTAGGAACCCGAACAGGTAGATAATTGTAACCAACAAGTGTGAGGAGCAACAGTAGGTGCAGAGCTAATGAGAATCACCTCACCATTTGTGCTATTATCAGGCAAAAGAAAAAGTAGGAGCGAAAATGACCTCGCGCCTACAAATAAATTGCAACAAAAGGATGTTACTCAGCTAAAAGCTTATGTGAGAACATTCTTTTGTGTTTTAAGTTTTTCAGATTCTAGTACCCGTATCCAGATTGGGATGGTGAGTAGTATTCATCTCTGGGTTTTGCAGACTTCCAGTAGTTGTCCCTATAGTTGTAGAAGTTACCTTGTGTGTGCGCTTTTAGAACGTATGCTTCACCTTTGTAATTCTCATTAGAGTAGACATACCAATCTTTGTCACCCGTATTCTCATACCAAGATGCTTTACCGTTAAAGCTGCCTAAACTGTAAGAATCGCCTGTGTACCTTCTGATCTCTCCTTTACCATTATAGTAGTCGGAAAAGTATAAAGCACCACCACTAACAGTAGCAGCAGCTTCGTGGTCAAGGTCTTGCACCAATTCGATGCTATTGAAGTCTTGGGTTTGGTTGTTGGTGTGAGACATTGTTTTTCTCCTTAGTTAATTGAGGTAGATTAGTAAGTTGAGTCTGTGCGGCGCTGGCGTTTTAGGTGTTCGCCTTCACTTCACTCTTTTACAATAGATAAATTTGATTAGATGCACATCGTCAAGTTAGGAAATTGGTTTTCCAATTTTAGAAAGTCAATTTCCAAAGATAACTAAAACTTCTTAGGAACCCGAACAGGTAAATAATTGTAACCAACAAGTGTGAGGAGCAACAGTAGGTGCAAAGTTAATGAGAATCACCTCACCATTTGTGCTATCATCAGGCAAAAGAAAAAGTAGGGGCATTACGACCTCGCGCCTACAAATAAATTGCAACAAAAGGATGTTACTCAGCTAAAAGCTTATGTGAGAGCATTCTTTTCTATTTTAGGTTTCTCAGAATTTTAGTCTGCGATATGAAATAGAACCGAGCTAATTATACAGTTCTTACAGATTCCCAGTTGTTGTTAGCATAGCCGTAGAAGTTACCTTTTGTGCTTGCTTTTAGAACGTATGGTTTACTTTTGTAATACTTTGTGTACAGAAGTTAAATCTATAGTACGCGCCTGAGAGAACTAAATAAATTTGATTAGATGCACATCGTCAACTTAGGAAATTGGTTTTCCAATTTTGGAAAGTAAATTTCAGAAAATAATTAGGGATTCTTAAGAACCCAAACAGGTAGGTAAATGTAACCAAGAACTGTGAGGAGAAACAGTAGGTGCAGAGGCAGTGAGAATCACCTCACCATTAGAGCCGTACATCCATCCCTGAGCTTCAATCAGTGGCGCAGATTTACCAGAATAGTCAGGTTTGTTGCTAGTAGTAGGGTTTTCTAGGTCGAGAGCGTTTTCTTGTGGCGTTGAAATAGTTGCGCTCTGGATAGTCGGTATTTGATAAGTCTGATAGGGTGCGATTGAGGGGTCATCTGGCATCACTGGCAAACCTCCGTTTCCTGTAATGATGAATTTCCCTTCTGGTCGTTTACTGCGTGCAATGCAACTATTGGCAATTAATTGGGAAGTATCGATGATATTTGTGGGCAGAGCAGTCAAGCCTTGACTTGGGTTAACATCAGGGGTGTTGAGTTGCACTACACCATTAAATTCAGAACCACGAGCAGAACTAGCTGTAATGTCACTTAATGGCGTGGGTTGTAGACGAAACTGTGTGCCAAAGATGCCAGAAGCATTGACAATTACTTGACCGCCAAAGCTATCTTCAGCATTGGCGCTGATGTCACTATTTTCTCTAGGAACAGCCACTAGATTGTCGGTAGTAATCGTAATATTGCCACCAGTGGCACTACTGGTGGCATTGGTAGTGATGCTGCTATCTCGGCGTAGCAGTAAAAAATCGCGCGATCGCAAATTAATATTTCCCTGTCCTCCATTTGTCTCAGCAGTGATTTTTGCTTTGTTGTCAAGACGGATAGAGTCAGCATTGACTGTTATGTTACCTGCCGCACCATTTTTGCTATTGCTTGCTTGCAGTATAGCGCCATTAGTGACGGAAAACAGACTAGTTGTGATGTTAATGTCGTCACTGCTTCCTACGCCGCCTTCTAGCACATTGCTGAATGCTCCACTGGGGAATCCATTGCTATCCACTCCATCAAAGGAAACGGTATCGCGGGCAGTAATATTCACCCTACCTGCATCTCCCTGTCCAAAGGTAGCAGCAACCAGTCGAGCGCCATTTGTCAAAAAAAGCGAACCAGTTATGATGTTGATGTCGTCACTGATTCCTACGCTGCCTGGTGCCACATTGCTAAATGCTCCACTAGGGGATCCATCGCTATCCACTCCATCAAAGGAAACCGTATCACGGGCAGTAATATTTACACTACCTGCATTCCCCTGTCCAAAGGTAGCAGCAACCAGTTGAGCGCCATTTGTCAAAAAAAGCGAACCAGTTATGATGTTGATGTCGTCACTGATTCCTACGCCGCCTGGTGCCACATTGCTGAATGCTCCACTAGGGAATCCATCGCTACCCACTCCATCAAAGGAAACGGTATCGCGGGCAGTAATATTCACACTACCTGCATTCCCCTGTCCAAATGTAGCAGCAATTAGTTCAGCGCCATTCGTCAAAAAAAGCGAACCCGTTGTGATGTTGATATCGCCACCATTGCCGATGCCTTTAGACATCACGCTGCTGAATACATAACTTCTGTCAAAAGAAATCGTATCGCGGGCAGCAATCGCCACATTGCCTGCATTTCCCTGCCCAAAGGTGCTAGCTGTGACTTGAGAACCATTAGTTACCTCAAGCAAATCCGTTGTGATGTTGATGTTGCCGCCGTTGCCCACGGCGTTGCTTTGTACCTCATTAGAAATAATGCTACTATCTTTTAGCTTTATTGCTCCCTGTGCATTAACTTCAATATCCCCCGCTTGAGAGCCAACAGAACCCAACCCTGAATTTATCCCTGCCAGCAGGCTACTTCCTCTTGCCATATTCAAGTTTCTTGCATTGATGCCAATATTACCACCACCCCCAGCACGCACATTCACTTTCGCGTTTCCTGTGATGGATACATCTGTTCGCAACACCGAGTTGGGAAAATTCAAATCTAAAGACGAACCATTAGCAACTAGATTGATGCTTCCCTCTCCTGCCACACCTGTCAACTCCACACGTCCTCCCCGAGCGAGCAGTTGCCCACCATTCATACTGACATTGCCGCCTGCAAGTGCTAAAGTCTGACCGGAATTTACCTGTAGATTAGCTCCTTGTACCTCCACGCTCCCAGGATTGCTCGTATATTGTAAGCCAATGGGTACATTGATCGTCAGCAAAGGTGGAGTTTGAGAATTTACAATACTGAACTTAATACCATCGCTAAAATTAAGACTATTAGCTGTACTTGTAATAAATGAACCGCCAATATTTAGAGAGGCATGGGAATTAAAGACAATTCCATTCGGATTGATTAAAAATAAATTTGCAGTGCCATTTGCCCGAATCAACCCATCAATATTAGAGGCTGAGTTACCTGTAACGCGAGTGAAGATGTTCTGAATCAACGTGGCATCATTATTAAAAAACGCTTCCCCACCTGTCGGTACAGAAAACTCGCTAAAACTGTGGAACAGGTTGCTACCCCGAACCGTTCCCCCTTCAATTGTGCAAGCTGTGCATCCTGGCGCGACGCTGGAATTTACTGGTAGGGTATTATCTGGAACAATTTGAGCGTTGACAGGGTTAATTGTTACAAAAGTTGCGATCGCCAAAGCCGGGGCGTACTTCATCACACAGCATCCCATTATACTTATCGCCTCACTTGTATATAGCAGCGATTCCCAGCTTTGATAACACCTTAATTTAGCTTTCACAAGACTTCTTAACTCCTTACAACCAGTAGTTATACTACGTTATCAACTTTAATAAGTTGTTATATTTCTTAACTAAAGTGCTGATTTTCCAATTTTGGAAAACTAAATTCCTCAAACTGCAACACGTAGTCAGTTAATTATTTGTATCCTAGTCTTGAACGATAAGTTTTACTTAAATTGGAGATAAGCTTTACTTAAATAGCAAGTGAATTTTTAGCCAGAAAAACTTAGGCACTCCTATAGTTTTGGTAAGTTGAATAAATATATTAAAAAGTAAACCAGTTATGAACCGAGAGCCAAAACAAACTTTGCAAAAATTTTTAGTTGTTGATGACCATGAAGCAATTCTTCAAGGTACAATTCCAGCACTAAAAGAGAAATATCCTGAAACAGAAATCCTCGCCGCTCAAGATGCCCAAACTGCGTATCAGCAATTTGAACGCCACCACCCAGACTTGCTAATTGTTGATTTATGTCTGCCACAAAAGTTTCAAGCTCTAGCTCAGATTGAAGTTGGTATGGAACTGCTCAAAACTTTAATGTTAAGCCCTCTCGCCCCTAATTTAGTGGTGCTGAGTACCAATGTCAAACCGTTGGTACGTCTCAAACCGATAATTAATGCTTATGAAGGTGGCTTTGCCGCTATGGATAAATCTTTGCCAATCCGTGAAATGCTAAAGTTCGTTGACTTGGCATTACGCGGCTCTATTTATTTATCTTCAGAATTGCGATCGCGCCCAGAATTTGATCGAAAATGGATTGAGGTATTGACGCTGAAATACGAAGAGGGATTAACAGATAAAGCGATCGCGCAAAGAATGAAGTTGAGTGATCGCACTGTACGAAACTATTGGATTAGACTGCAAGATTCTTTGGGGGTTTATGATGAGCCTGGTAAAGAATTGAGAATTCAAATTGAGATAGCAGCTAGAAAAATCGGATTAATCAACTGATGAAATTGGCACTTCTTACTAAAAGTAATTTCTCTAAAAAAGCTTACAAACAATTGAAACTTTGGCAAGAAGTAGTGCTGCCAGGACTCTCAGTGGTAGGATTAATTATGCTTGTTCGCTCAACAGGATTATTGCAATCGCAAGAGTGGTTGGCTTTCGATCAATTGCTACGGCTGCGACCTAATGAAGACGTCGATTCGCGGTTGGTAATTGTGGGTATTGATGAAGAAGATATCAACTATGTAGGTAGGTTTCCCATACCAGATCGGGAAATCGCCCAAATGTTGAGCATCTTAAATAGCTACAAACCTAGAGTTATCGGTTTCGACCTTTTTAGAGATAAAAGTAATTCGGCTGATGCAGAGCTTGCGCCTGTTTGGAAAGAGAATCCAAATCTGATTGGAGTTGAAGTAGCATTAAATCAAAAGCAATCTTTTAATGTTAAACCACCGCCTGAGTTACCTCCCGAACGAGTCGGCTTTGCAGACCTCATCATAGATCCGGACGGAAAGCTGCGACGTAGCTTAATCGCAAGTAAAACTTACTCTGGAGAATTGAAATACTCCCTACCTCTGCGTTTAGCACAATTTTATTTGCGCGAACAAGGAATAAAATTTGCTCATGGCAGTCGCTCTTATGACCCTATCAAGTTCGGTTCTAGCGAGCTAGTTCGGTTTCTTCCTAATTCTGGGGGATATGTGGGAACTGATGCCAATGGCTTTCAGATGTTACTTAATTTTCGCTCTCATCCCCAACCTTTTCGTACCATATCCCTTAGAGATGTCCTCAATAAAAAAATTGATCCTAGCTGGATTTGCGATCGCATTGTGATTATTGGGATGACTGCCCCCAGCATTAAAGATAACTTTATCACCTCCGCAGCTAAAAATACACTTTATACCACGGCTTTAGGAGTTGAAGAGTCTGCTAATCAATACCAATGGATTTATGGTGTGGAAGTTCATGCTCATGCCACGAGCCAAATTATTAGTCATGTTTTAGACAGACGACCACTGTTAAAAGTATGGTCAGAAATTTGGGAGTATTTATGGATTTTAGCTTGGGGTTTATTCGGTATAATTCTAGGTTTAATCCTGCAATCTCCTGCAAAAACATTGTTGGCCCTTGGTGTAATTAGTATCGAAATCGTCGGAATTTGTTTTATTGGCCTTGTTCTGGGTTGGTGGATTCCTTTAGTACCAACCTTGTTAGCTCTTACGAGTGCAGGATTAACGACATTTTTTTTTGACCGAGATTTAAGAGCATTACTCGAACAGCGCAGTTTAACTCTTAAGCGCTCTTTTGAAGCAATTCATAATGGGCCTCTGCAAAGTCTAGCTGTGATCTTAAGGAATCTTGGCGAGGAAGAAATAGAGGCTGAGAAATTGCGATCGCAACTTGAACAACTAAATCGGGAGTTACGAATTATTCCTGAGTATCTCAGTCAAGAAATGCTCAGTCGCAATCATAGTATTTATTTAGAGGGAAATGAAGTTCTCGATTTACAAACTCCCATTGCTGAAATGCTTTATTATGTTTACGACATTACCTTAAAAAGAAATTTTCAAGGATTTGCTTCAATTCTAAGTTTTATTCCTCCTAATTTTGAACCATTAGAAGATTGCCAATTAAGTCCAAATCAAAAGCGAGGCTTATACCTTTTTTTGCAAGAAGCTTTATGTAATGTAGGTAAACATTCCCAAGGAGCTACCCGGCTTGATGTTATTTGTACGCAATCGTCGAAAGAATATTGCCTGCAAATAATTGATAACGGATTTGCAAATATATCTAAAAACTCTCAACGTGGCGGGCATGGAACAGAACAGGCTCAAGATTTAGCACGACAATTGAGAGGCAAGTTTCGACGATTTTCTCACTCTCCACAAGGTACTGTCTGCGAATTGACTTGGCCAATTGCAAGTACTTGGTGGCAAAGATGTTTGTATTTAGGCAATTGGAAATTTTTGCTTTGCAGAAAACAGGGATGAATTATTGAACCGTGTTTGTGCAGCGGACGCACCAGAAGGAATTAGGTTTGTGAATTCGCAAAAATTAAAAAGTATCCTGCAAATATATAACGCCAATCAAGAGGACATGATATTTTATCATGTCAGCTTGATTGCTTATTAAACCTGAATAAACCTACTTAAAATTGCTATTCTTTAATCCATCTTGCAACTAACCGATTACGCTTTCCATCAAATTCATTCACCCAGAGCATAGAGAGCTTAGTTTGAGTCTTTTTTTGATTCTGATTTAGAGAATTATTTGACAATACTGTTGGTTGTGGGCTAATTAAAGACTTGCTATAAGTACTTAAAATTTGCATATTTTTGTACTTTTGATTGTTTGATAAGTGTTAGTGATTAGAAAATTATTAAATGCAATTGTGTAAGGTTTAGTAGAGAAAATATCTAACTACATCTACCAGGAAGTACGGTGTAACATTGACGTACTAGCTGTTTGCTTTCATTGCATAATCTTAGAATAGATAGATTTAATTACAAATACATCCTCAAACTAGAAAATTAATTTTCCAATTTTGGAAATTTACTGAAGCGTATATGCAAACTATTTTTTTTAAAAAAGGTCAACGGTTTTTTCAAAAAGCTTAAATAAGCTAATGAGTACAAGACTTAGACAGTCAGATTAGGGGCATGGAGAAGAAGTTACCAATGACGACAGTTATAGATTGAATTTTTCTCGCCGACTTACTTAAGTATAAAAATATGTTAATTGCTACTTTAAGCAAACTCATCCTGTAAAATTCAGAGGTATAGTCTTCCTTATCCCATCATGCAACACTTTCTACATCGTATTCGTCGCGTTCAGGTAGTTTTATTCTTGACAACGCTGACTTTATGCTTGTGGTTAGCGCATCCTTCCTTAACAATTGGGCATAAAGGAATCGCAGAGATAACAACAGCCAAATCGTCGGCTTTAACACAGCGAGTACAGCAAGGACTTGAGCTGTATCAAGCTGGCGATATTCAAGCAGCAATCAATTCTTGGCAAGCAGCCCTTTCTAATCAACAGCGTCACAGTAATTATTCTCAGGAAATAAATATCCGGGCATACCTTGCCAGAGCATACCAACAAGTAGGTCAAATATCTGAAGCGATCGCCCAATTAAAACTAGTTATTGCTTACTATGGTCAAACAAACGAGCCCATAAAAGTAGAACGGATGCTGACAGAACAGGCTCAACTCTACACTAACCTGGGACAGCAGCGACGCGCAGTTACCATTTTGTGCGGTCAAAATCAAAGCAATGCAACCTGTAGCCCAGATAGTGCCATAGAAATTGCTCGTCAACAGTCAGATAATCTGGGCGAAGTAGCTGCTTGGGGTAGTTTGGGAAATGCTCATCGTCTCCAAGGCGAGTATGAGCAAGCTATTCAAGATTTTAAACGCAGCGATGAAATCGCCAAGCGCATCAATAATCAAGCTTACATAGTTTCTACTCTCAATGGTTTAGCTAATACTTACGCTAATCTGGCTAAGGGCAATCAGCGCCGTGCTGAATTCGCCAAAGAAATAGGCGATAAAGAAGCTGCCCAAAAATTTCAGCAATCCACTCTTAGTAATGATGGGCAAGCTGTACAGTATTTTGAGCAAAGTCTGAATCTAGCTCGTAGGCAAAATGATAAAGTAAATGAACTGCGATCGCTACTAGGTCTAGTTAGACTTTACTATCGGCAAGATCGCCAAGATAAAGCCATAGTTAATAATACATTAGAGCAAGCGATCCTCGTCTTAGAACAGGTGTCAGATTCTCACGATAAAGCCTATGCGGCAATTCAACTTGCTAATCTTTTACAACTCGTCACTCAGAAGAACAAGTCGATTAGTACTGAGCCAACAACTCAATGCTTAGAGTCAGAATTTTTACCCAAATCTGTTGAGCTACTCAATAAAGCCTTGTCCATAACTCAAAAAATACAGGATCGAGAGGCAGAATCTTTTGCCAAAGGCAGGTTAGGACACGTTTATGAATGTCTCCAAGATTACCAACAAGCTATAAATTTTACTCAACAAGCTCTTATTGGCACTGTTGCAAACGAGAGCCTTTACCTGTGGGCTTGGCAGGCGGGACGGCTATCTAGAGCCACAGGTCGGGTGAAAGAAGCGATTAATTTTTATGAACAATCTTTTGACAGCCTCAAAAGTATTCGCCGCGACCTTAGCTTAGAACAGCGAGATTTTCAATTTGACTTTCGAGACAATGTTGAACCAGTTTACCGTGAGTTACTTGAATTACGTTTAGAGCAAACTGAGCATCTTGTTCAAGCATCTGATATTCAACAGAATTTGGAATTTGCCCTTCTAGCCATAGATGAGTTAAGGCTAGCAGAACTACAAAATTATTTAGGTAATGATTGTGCTTTAGCACTGATTCAGCAACCAGTCCCATTAATAGGAAAAAACACTGCTGTCTTTAGTTCGATTATCTTGAAAGAGCGCCTGGCGATCGTTCTTAACTTGGCTGATGAGCATAAAAAATTGAAATCACGACTTGTTTGGGTGTCTGCTAACAGTCAGGAAGTCAAAGATGTAATCAATGACTTACGAATAAAACTAGAAAAACGCTCAGATTTGGAAAATAGTTATCAAGCCAGAGCAAAACAAGTGTATGACTGGTTCATTCGTCCTTTTATCAAAGATTTAGAAACAGAGAAAATTGAAACTTTAGTGTTTATCCAAGATGGAATTCTTCGGAGTATCCCGATGGGGGCGCTGTTTGATGGCAAGCAATTTTTGATTGAAAAGTATGCGATCGCCACTACCCCAGCACTAACTTTAACCAATACAATCCGCTATAACCCTGAAGAATTACGAATATTGGCTTTCGGCTTGACAGAGGCAGCTACCGTTGAAACGGATACGGGTGCAAAATTTTTTGAGCCGCTTAGTCAAGTTAAATTAGAGCTTAAAACTATTACAACGAGTTTACCTCAAAGCAAAGGCTTAGTAGATCAAGACTTTACACCTGAGCGCTTGCAACAAGAGTTAGAAAAAAAGACATACCCAGTAATTCATTTAGCAACACATGGCAAATTTGGTATTGATGATAGAGAAACGTTTTTGGTAACTGGTAAAAAAGTTGAAGCAAATCATCTAAAATCGAGCAGACCTGAGACTTATAATGGAAAATTGACAATAACCGACCTTTATCAACTAATTAGTAATACTCGCGATCGCAATAATCTGATACAGTTACTGACCTTGACAGCTTGTGAAACAGCAGTAGGTAGCGATCGTGAAACTCTAGGTCTAGCTGGTATCGCCATCCAAGCCGGATCTCAAAGTGCTATCGCTTCTCTATGGAAAGTTGATGATGCAGCAACAGCGCAACTGATTACCAAATTTTATCAAAGCTGGCACAGTGGACTAAGTAAAGCCAAAGCTTTACAGGCAACTCAAATAGCTTGGCTACAAGCGCATCAGCAGCAACTCGAAAGTCATCCTGGATACTGGGCATCATTCATTCTCATTGGTAACTGGCTTTAAATCAGTGAACAGTTAATAACTGTCTTAAATTTGAAATGTTTAAGTGTTTTTTGGTTGAAATTCAAACGTTTATACTAGTACACCACAGCGTAAATAGAGCAACCATTTAAAATCCATAAAAAGCCTATTCCATAATACTTTTGACTTTCGGTACTAGCGTTGCAATTGATGAATTGCGCTTTTTGTAAGTTCTACCTTAATTTGTTCTTTTAGTCCTGTTTCAGATGCATTTGCTACCTGTTCTAAAAGAGACATCTTTAATTCTCTTAGCCTCGGCTCATCCTTTGAGGTCAAAGCGATTTCTAAAGTGTTGTACCATAAATTAGCTTGGTTATATAGAATTGCTTTGTTTAGCACGTTATTAGTCTGGGACAGCTGCTTGTTCAAATTTGCTTGGACTGGAACTACTTTCATTGCAGCTGTAGCAAATGGATTGCCTGATGGGCGATTAGCGTCGCAGACTAATTCGACTTGCCAAAGATATCTTCGACCAACTAACAATTCTCGACTGGAAAGAGATAACACCATAATTCCTGGTGAACTTTTAAAATTTTCGTCTTTAATCTCTTTTACCAACTTAGCTCGTCTGCTAGCTTGGTCATACTCATAAAGCCGAAACTCCATTTGCGAGGAGGCGGAATTGCTGATAAACCAAGCAAATGTAGGATGGGTTGCCAAGGTTTGCCCATAAATTTGGGAAGGTGCAAGCAAAATGAGGGCTGGAATGCTACTTAAAGATGTTTCAGACTGAGTTTCGCATCCTCTAGAGCCACCTGAAGTTCCCGTAGTTTGAGGTGGAGGATCGTTAGAATTATTATTTTTTGCATCAGCTAATGCTGTTGTAGGCATCAATAACAATAAGCTCAAGCCAATATCAATAGATGTAAAAAGGCTTTTCCTCAAATATTTCTGGGAAGGGTGTAGTATCTGAGCCATATTCTACCTCGATAAGTTGCTAGGACAAGTCTTAAGAACATATCAGGTTAAACAACCTATATTTTACAAATGGGCTTGAAAATGCGGTTGTGTTGCAAAAACCAGTGCTGTCTAGTAAAAGTGCATAAGGCAGATAATTCAGCAGCGAAAGATACCTCGATTCAAATGGCAACACTTCCGTTGCAAAATTATTCTACTGTCTGTATGCTGATATGTGCGATATCCCGTCTCATATCGAAACATAAAAGAAAGGCTCGCACAAAAGTCTAAGCTTAGTCACAGAGTCTAAATATTTTTTGAGAGGGCGAGTTAAGATACCCACCCTAAGAAAATAAATATTTTGGCGTTGTAGAACAGTAAAATCAATTGGGGCAAGCAAGGGAAGGAAAAGGGGAATTTTGGAAGTTGCTAAATTATCCGGCTTTCTCTGCAACGCCAATATTTTTTGTCAGTCAAATGTATGTCGACAAGACCTTACACTGCCCATGATGCCTTAACAAATGGTCACACAGCACCAACGCCACCATTGCCTCAACCATTGGAACTGCACGCGGTAATACACAAGGATCATGGCGTCCTTTGGCTGCTAATAGCGTTTCTTCGCCTTCACGAGTTACCGTTTTCTGCTCTTTTCTAATTGTTGCTGTCGGCTTAAATGCAACTCGCAAAATGATATTTTCTCCGTTGGAAATCCCCCCTTGAATACCACCAGAACGGTTTGTTAGTGTGCGAATTTCACCACTTTGATCGATATAAAATTCATCGTTATGCTCAATTCCCGTTAGCAGCGTTCCCCCAAAACCCGAACCAATTTCAAAGCCTTTGCTAGCAGGAAGAGACATGACACCCTTAGCGATATCAGCTTCTAATTTATCAAATACTGGTTCGCCCAAACCTTTTGGTACATTTCGCGCCACACATTCTACTACACCGCCGATAGAATCACCAAGTCTACCAACTTGCTCAATTAATTCAATCATGCGATCGCCGCATTCAGCATCAGGACAGCGCACAATATTGCTTTCCACTTGTTCTAAGGTGACAGTATTTGGATCAACTACACCTTCCAAGTCTTTAATGCGCTTAACGTAAGCGATAACTTCGATATTGGCGGCTTGACGAAGAATTTTTTTAGCGATCGCACCTGCTGCTACTCTTCCGATTGTCTCACGCGCTGAGGATCTACCCCCACCTTGCCAATTGCGAATGCCATATTTGGCATCATAAGTTGCATCGGCGTGAGAAGGCCGATATTTCTCGGACATCTCGTCGTAGTCTTGGGGACGAGTGTCTTTGTTTCTCACCAAAATTGATATAGGCGTTCCCAGAGTTTTGCCTTCAAATACCCCTGATAAAATCTCGCAGGTATCCGCTTCTTTGCGAGGGGTAGTAATTTTACTTTGCCCGGGACGCCTTCTATCTAGTTCTACTTGAATTTCTTCTGCCGAAATTTCTAGTTGGGGAGGACAACCATCAATCACAACCCCCACACCGCCGCCGTGAGACTCGCCAAAAGTACTAATGCGAAATAGATGACCAAAAATATTGCCCATGATTTTGAGGAAAAAGGTGAGGCTTATGTATTCTACCTAGACTTATTGAAAAAGTTAATGTGTAAAAGTTAGCCAACATGGGAATGCCTTTAAGCTGGACAAAAACAGGCTGAAGTTGACTAGGAACATGGCTCACAAGCAAATCTGTTGCCATTGACAAATCTAGAATATAGCGATGTGAAGCACTACCGTCAGACCTAGCATTAATTTTTTGAGTAAGTCCAATAATTAAATTTTGATCGTTACCTTTATACTCTTCTAATAATAGTTTTTCTATCCAGTAGAAAAATTTTGGATCTTCCTTACTCAACCAATTAGATAACACTATGCTGTACCAGTAATACTCGGTCAATGATATATTCTTTTGCTGGCAAAATTCTTGTATTTTTTCTTGTGGTAAACTTCAAATCGGTTTGATGGTATATATATAAGTTTGAATATCATAATGGAATTCGTTTAGAAAATCAATTAAAAACTGTTTTTTGTCAATGAGTTCATTCTTATATTTAAGCAGTGTAGTTCCAATTTCATTAATCCGAGTTGCCAAGTTAGGTTCTATATACAAGGCTTTCCGTCTTAGACTTTGCAACCTGGGCTTAATCTCATTCGCGTGTAGTCTAGTTCTGTCTGGGGCCAAGCAAAATCTCCATTAACTTAGTTAATTCTATATCATAGTCAATTTCAAGAAACTTTTTGACTTAACAAAACTCACAAAAACAAAAAACGCCCTCCCTTGTGGGAGAGCGCTTTATTATTTAGTTAGAGCTTAGAATTAACCATTGATAGCCGGAGCAGTTAGAGCCACAGGAGCAACATCACCAGCAGCCAAATCTAAGGGGAAGTTGTGAGCATTACGCTCGTGCATTACTTCCAT
>NZ_JBALFV010000109.1:0-27108 GCF_036916735.1 Nostoc sp. | reverse complement strand
GTGACGAAGGTGGTGCCGGTCAGCCAACCGCCTAGTGCTAGGAAGGCGCAGGGGAACAATAGTATCCCTGACCAACCTACGAATACAAAGCGATCGCGCTTGAGCCAGTCGTCTAAAACGTCAAACCACCCTCTACTAGGGGCGCGTCCAACTGCGATGGTCATTAGAGCAAATCTCCAAATGTTTATAAGTACAGGTTGTATCTGTATTATAGATGGCAAAAACTTAAGTCATCTATAAGCAGAAAGTTAACCGGGTTATTAACCAAGTTTACAATTTTTTACACACCTTTAATTATAATAGGTGTAAATTGCTAATTTTTCTAGGGGTTTTGTAATAAAAATTAATTTTTTATCAAGATGAGGGAGTAGGGGACAAGGTGACAAAGTGATAAAAGTTAGAACTTGCAACAAGTTTTTCCCTTCCCCTTGTCCCCAATGCCCAATACTTCGACTACACCCTTGGGCTCCCTTCGGTGCCACTCAGGGCAAGACGCTCAGGACAAGTGCCCAATGCCCATTTCCCAAGAATCAGTCAGCTGACGCTAAAATGAGTCCACAGTTAAATTTGATTATTGCTAAATGTTTACCATCGATTTAAGCATCAGAAACACTGCTTTCCCTATCTCAGTACAACGTAAGTCAGCAGAGGATGCTGAGGCTGTCTATCAGTTGATTTTGGCAGCAATACGCTCTGGTAACCCTGACATTGTAGAACTCAAGTGCGAGGGCAAGACAGAGAAAAAAATTGCTGTCCGCGCTAGTGAAATTTCTGGGGTGCAGATTGTTCAGAAAGATGGTACAAGCCCTGGTGGTGGTAGACCCCCTGGCTTTTTCGCTGTAGCTGCTGAGTAAGCAAGGTTGACAAATGGCTCAAGTGGGCATTGAGGTCAAGGATTTAAATTTCAGTTGGCCTAATGGAGAGAAAGTTATCAAATCTTGCTCTTTAGAAGTACCCAAGGGCGAGTTTTGGATGCTCTTGGGTACAAATGGCAGTGGAAAATCAACGTTACTTAGGCTGCTGGCGGGGCTATTAGCTCCTGAGTCTGGGGAAATTCGAGTTTTGCACCCTGTTGGCTTTGTTTTCCAAAATCCGGATCATCAACTGGTGATGCCAACGGTTGGTGCTGATGTGGCTTTTGGATTGGTGCAAGAAAAGTTACCACCTGCTGCCACTAGAGCAAGGGTTGAGGAGGCGCTAGGAGCGGTGAATTTGCTTACTCTCCTACGACGCCCTATTTATGCACTTTCTGGGGGACAAAAACAGCGAGTCGCGATCGCTGGTGCGATTGCCCGTCGCTGTGAAGTCTTATTATTAGATGAACCCACTGCCTTACTAGATCCAGATAGCCAGTTGGATTTAGTTGCTGGTGTGCGCCGCCTTGTTAAAAGTCGAGGTATTACAGCACTTTGGGTGACACATCGATTAGACGAGTTAAATTACTGTGATGGCGCTTTCTTGCTTGAAAAAGGCTCTCTGGTAGATAAGGGTGAACCTCAACACCTCAAACAACGTCTAATGGAGGTAAACAGCGAAGCCTCTTAATTTAGTGCTGAGTGCTGTTAGCGGATAGCTATGGTTTAGCCCGTGCTGAGTAAAGTAAAAAGTACTCAGTCTTTCATAACCTACATACTCAATCATTATAGTTATTTTTTAACTCAATACCTTTTGTTTTTATTACTACTGGAAAAAACTGCAACCCGCCTTGTAAAACAAAGGCGCGTTTTAAGTTGGTAGGTCTGTCTTAGGTTCTATTTTTGTAAAGCTGCCGTATTTTTTATTTTGTGTAGCATAGTGTTACAGACTATGCATCAATTATTATAAAACTTATGAATGAATTTTGTTAACTCTAGAAAATTGTGATTAAAAACCATGCCCCGTTCCTTACTCCAAGCCGTTTTGTTAGTAGACGGCTATAATATAATTGGCGCTTGGCCTTGCCTTAAAAAAACGCGTGATAGTGTAGGACTAGAGGCAGCACGGGGTGAACTTGTAGAAGCGATGACAGGTTATAGTGCGTTTCAAGGTTATGCAACTCAAATAGTTTTTGATGCCCAATATCAGAACTCCTCTAGCAATAAAGAAATAATTACTGAGCTTTTATCAGTTTATTACACTGATTTTGGACAGACAGCAGATACTTATATTGAAAAGTCCTGTGCGTCTATGCGCCAGCAAATAGCTCAGTCTTTGATTCCTCGTGTAATTGTTGCTACATCAGATCGGGCACAGCAGTTGATGATACAAGGATATGGGGCTGAATGGTTATCGGCACAACAACTCTGTGGGGAAGTAGAAGCTACCGTCTGTCGGATGCGACAGAAGTATCATACGCGCAAACAATCTAAGAGTAGGTTTTTAGCTAATGCCATTGATGCTAAGGCGCGGCAGCGTCTGGCTGAATTACGAATGGGATTACACTAAATATTAATGTAGATATTAATATTCAAAAGTCTCTGCTTAAGTTCCTGATTGAATTTTGGTTGCAAAAATTTTATATATAAATTAAGAATCTAAAAAAATATTGGCGAAAGTACTTGCCAAATCCTATTTTTAGGCCTAAGATTATAAATCGTGAGTGATCCTCAGTAGCTCAGTGGTAGAGCGATCGACTGTTAATCGATTGGTCGCTGGTTCGAATCCGGCCTGGGGAGTTTAAAAATTTTGGATTTTAAATTTTGGATTCTAGATTATCCATGAGAAATTTATGGTCGCTTGACTCGGCTGTGATATTTCTGAATCATGGATCTTTTGGTGCTTGTCCGAAACAAGTACTGGAGTTTCAACAAAGACTGCGATCGCAGCTAGAAAAAGAACCTTTACGCTTTTTTGGTAGGGAATGGGAACCTCTGCTAGACGATGCCAGAAGTAGGCTGGCAGTGTTTATAGGTGCTGATGTCCAGGATTTAGTATTTGTCCCCAATGCGACGACTGGCGTTAATTCGGTGTTGAGGTCGCTGACGTTTTCACCAGAGGACGAGATACTTACAACCAACCATGAATATAATGCTTGCCGCAATGCACTTGATTTTGTTGCCAGTCGCACTGGTGCGCGGGTGGTAGTAGCAAAAATTCCTTTCCCCATTGACTCCCCACAAGAAGTAGTGGGAGCAGTAATTGAGCGAGTTTCACCAAAAACACGATTAGCACTTTTAGATCATATTACCAGTCAGACAGGTCTAATTTTCCCGATTCAAGACTTAGTGAAGGAGTTGCAACAACGGGGTGTAGATACATTGGTAGATGGTGCTCATGCGCCTGGAATGATTCTCCTCGATTTGCAAGAGATTGGCGCAACTTATTACACCGGGAACTGTCATAAATGGCTGTGTGCGCCCAAAGGGGCAGCATTTTTGTATGTGCGACGAGATAAACAGTCAGAAATTCGTCCTTTGACAATTAGCCACGGGACAAATTCACCACGCACTGATAAAACCCGCTTTCAGTTGGAATTTGACTGGACAGGTACAGACGATTATACGGCTTATATGTGTGTGCCAGAAGCGATCGCTTTTATGGGTTCGTTGCTACCTGGTGGATGGACAGAATTGAGACAGCAAAATCATCAGCTAGTGTTGCAGGGAAGACAGCTACTTTGTGAAGCGCTACAAGTGCAGCCGCCTTGTCCAGAAGAGATGATTGGTTCAATGGCGGTTGTGCCAATGCCTGCGACTTGGGAAAACCACGATTTTATGTCTATACATGATGAGTTGTTTGATAAGTTTGGCATTGAAGTGCCGATGATACCGTGGCAGGAAAAACCTCGGCTGTTGGTAAGGATTTCGGCGCAGATTTACAATACTTTAGAGCAGTATGAGTATTTGGCAAAAGTTTTAAAGGGGTTGCTCTCAGGTTAATCTAGTTTGAGGAAACTGGCGATCGCTTCAATGGTTTGTTCTGCACTCTTAGCAGTAAACATTGGGCCAGCAGCTAAATAAATATTTTTCTTAGATGCCAAGTTTAAGACAATATTGTAAATAGTTGAACTTGTGCCTGTTACTGTGTCAATTGCGACTGCATTCATATTCAGCCCTGATATTTCTGAGAGTTTAGCTTCAATAACTTCTTTACCAAACCAACCTTCACGTTTAATAGTTGCTTTGTCAAGGGTTTTATCGAAAATGCAAATAATTATATTATTCATCAGCATATAAATAATGCAAACAGCACCACTGGCAATTAAGAATAAACCTAGAGGATAAGTCCACAAACGACTATCTTCATGAATTATTAATTTTGATTCTCGTGAGTTTTTAAGAAAGGCATTGATTTGTCTAGCGTTAGATTCCTTGTGAGTGCTGTCTGCATTTACTAAATCTATGATAACTGAACCATTTCTCGTCAGAAGTACCAAGGGATAACTATTTCCAGCAGTCTTACTAGTGTCTACTTTTGCACCAAGCACCTCTTTGAGATTCCAATTTTTAACTTGAGAATTTAAAATACTGTTAGTAATTAATTGGCAATTTTCTTGAGTGGGTTCAACCCGATTACAAGTAAAAGTAGTTGTCTTTGCCAGTGTCGTTATCAATAAAACGCCTCCTGCCACAAATAGTCCACCAAATAACCAGTAGAGGATGGCTGCTGGCTTGAGTCGTAGTTTTAATAATGTTGGAGTTTGCTCTAATATTTTGAGTCTCATTGTTGTAACTGTAGTCTTTACTCAAAGCAGTCCACACACGAAATTCAGATTTTTGCATCGCAGATTGAAATGATTTGCTTTTTAATCTCATGTTAGAAATCATTGTGGCTTGTCATGATATGGCAAAAGCATAGCAGATTACAAAAACATTATGGGGCTAGCGCTATTCTTTTAGTGATTGCACTTCAATTGCTGAAACTAGGATAAGGCTTTACATGACTTCTGGAGGGCTGCCTTCCAATCCTTTTGTGGCTGCGGGGATGATTGAAGATCCCAGGCTGTTTGTCGGTCGTAAAGATGAATTACACGCGATCGCATCTCGGATGACTGGTGTACAGCCTACAAGTATTAATATAGTTGGTGAGAAGCACATTGGTAAATCTTGGTTGCTGCATTATTTTGTTCTGACTTGGCAGCAACGAGTATTAAACAACAGCAGTCGTTATGTGGTAATTTACCTACCGTTACGGGGTGTAAATTGCCAAACTGAAACGGGTTTCTATGAGGCTGTAGCCGAAGGTTTACTGAGTCACGTTCCGGGATGGCAACAACGCAGTCTACAAAATCCTTGGAAGACTAAACCGCTTAATCGTCAAGCATTTTCAGATGCGGTTAAGCAATGGAAACAGCAAGGAAAGCTACCCGTTCTCTGTTTGGATGATTTTGAAAGCCTTTTGAAATATCCTGAGAAATTCGATAATGGATTTTATGACAATTTGCGATCGCTGATAGATAGCAATGCCTTGATGCTAGTGGTGGCTTCCCGTAAAAAACTGGATGTTTATGCTAACGACTATCACTTTGGCTCTAGTTTTTTCAATATTGGTCACACTATTTATTTGAAAGAACTAACTACAGATGAGGCTATTGAACTGTCGCGCTTACCAACTCGCTTTACAAATAGTGCAGCTTTGAGTGTAGATGAACAGAATCATGCCCAGCAGTGGGGTAATCGTCATCCTTACAAGTTGCAATTGGCTGGTTACTATTTGTGGGAAGCACGTCAACAAGGCAAGCCAATCAAGTGGGCGAAACAGCAGTTTGAGCAACAGCTTGCAAATCCTAAATTCAAAGCAAAAGGAAAGTGGTGGCAATCATTGCTGGGTTGGTTATGGAATATACCGTTGCGTCTGGGTCGTTTAAGCACATTTATTGGCACAAATTGGGATGATGTTCAAAACAGGATCATGGGAATGGTGATTCTGATTGTCATTGGTTTGGGTCTAGCAGGTTTACTGAGCCAGTCTGAAGTACAGTGCTGGTTGAAAAAAATTATTAAGTGAAACAGTGATGAGTAACACGTCTCCAAGACCAGGGTTTTGGAATTATGTCGCTGAATGCGTGCGCCTTTTGTATTGGAGCTATTTCAAACCTTTTACCTTTGAACGCTGGCTGCGGGATATTCATCCAGAACTGAAGCCGACACAGAACCCTTTTGCTAAACGAGCTGAGTTTCGCACTAACCCACGCCTGTATCGCTATGCTGGGCAAGCTTGGTGGCTAACTGCTGTAGTTCCGATGGTTGCTGTATTGCTGGTGGCACCAGTTTACATTCTGGTTAGTGGTAAATCATTTGACTGGTTCAAAAGCTGTGTTTTTTTGATGGGCTGGTTTATAGGAAGGCTTCTAGACCGTGGTGGTAATCAAAATAGGCTAGTTATTTATAGGCTAGTTATTTTCCTTGTTACTGTACTCCTTTTTTTTGCAGCTAGATTTTTATCAGATGTGGCGGTAGGCGTGGCGGGAAGCGTGGCGGTAGGCATAGCGTTCGGCGTAGCGGGAGGCGTGCCAAGAGGCGTGGCAGGAGGCGTGGCGTTCGGCGTGGCGTTCGGCGTGGCAGTAGGCGTGGCGGGAGGCGTGGCGGGAGGCGTGGCGTTCGGCGTAGCGTTCGGCATGGCGTTCGGCGTGGCCAGAGGTGTAGCGGGAGGCATGGCAGGAGGCGTGGCGGTAGGTGTGGCGCTAGGCGTGGCGCTAGGCGTGGCGCTAGGCGTGGCGGGAGGCATGACAGGAGGCATGGCGGTAGGCGTGGCGGGAGGCGTGGCGCTAGGCGTGGCGGTAGGCGTGGCGTTTGCGGTGGCGTGGATTTTCGGTGTGTTGCGGGTTTACTTCTGGTTGCCAGAATTACTGTGGATACTCACTTTGTTCTTGTTGTCTCCCAATGGAAAACGGGTAAATTGTTTGCGATATATGCCCCCTCGCTTTGATGAACTGATTATTTTGCCTCTGCCTTTTATGGATGTGATGATTGTAGAAGCTTATCGAAACAACCCAGCTGCTGCCCGTGAAACTATTGATTATCTAATCTCTTCCACCAACCAGCAAAAAGTTGCAGCACAGGCAATTTTTGGTATTGCTGTAGATATTCTCAATCGTTGTCAGAGGTTGGGAGATATTGAGGAGATTTCTAACCAACTAGCCTGGATTCCCTCACCACCACCAAACAAACTTGGCACAGTGCTACCCCAATTTTTGGATATTAGTCAGAATGTACGGGCATCAGAGGAAGCAACTTCACCTTATCGTAAATATGAGTTACTTAAAATTCCCATCAAGACATTACGCCAACTGAGGCAAAGTCTAGCTTTGACAAAAGATGCTGGCGTTGCTGTCTCTTTTGGCAACACTGCACAAAGCTGGCTAAGTATACTAGAGACGGCGCAGCGCACTTTAAACGAACAGGCACAGCAATCAAAAGAAATTCGGCAAGTTTATATTGCTGGTAACTCGCTAGACCCAGAAACAGCGAAAAATCGTTTCAAAGGGCGAAAGGACATATTTGAGGAAATCGAATCTTTGGCACTTTCTGAGCAACCGCCAGTGTTGTTACTCTATGGTGGGCGGAGAACAGGGAAAACCTCAGCGCTGAAATATCTACCTTACAGAGTACAAGCAAATGTTGTACCTTTGCTAGTAGATTTACAAGGAGCAGCAGCAGCTACAACCTTAAAAGGATTGGCTGAGAATTTAGCTCAACAATTTATCGAAGCTGCACGGCGATTACCCCGCAAAGTATACTTGCCTAATCCAGATGCCAATAAACTAGCTGAAGATCCATTTCCAGCGCTGCAAACTTGGTTAGCAGAAGTAGAACGCAACAACCCTGGTCAGCGATTTCTTCTGTGTCTGGATGAATATGAACGCCTGAATGAAGTAGTGAAAGCAACAAGCAGCCATGCGCCACTCAACTTTATTCGTAACCTGCTGCAACACCACCAGAAATGGATTTTACTTTTTAGTGGTTCACAGGAGTTATCTGAACTTGACGATTACTGGAGTGATTATCTAATTAACACTCGTGCTTTGCGAATGACTTTCTTGCAAGAGTCAGAAGCCCGCGATTTGATTTTACATCCAGTGGAGAACTTCCACAATATCTATGAACCAACTGCTGTAGATGCAATTATCCAACTTACTCGCTGTCAGCCTTTTCTGGTTCAGTTGGTGTGTTACGAGTTGGTGGAGTCGCTAAACAGCAATATTAGAAGAAACAGACGAGAAGCAAATACAGCAAAAGCGACTGCACAAGATGTTAAAGAGATTATTCCTGTTGTGCTGGAGCGAGGGGATCAGTATTTTCAGGAATTATGGACAAATTTAACAGATAGCGATCGCTCTCTCCTGCGGCGTTTAATCTACGGGGAAACTCCCACGCAGCAAGACAAAGGTGTTATCCGCAAACTAACGCGAAAAGAAATTTTGACTCAAGAAGGCAATACTTTTCAAGTGCCTTTGGTGCAAAAATATGTAGAACAGTTACTAGAAGAAGAGTAATATAGGCAATTCTATTTAAGTTGTGAAATTAGTCCTGGAGGCAGGTAACAGACAATAGGCAATAGATTTTTTTCACAAATGACTTAGGATTTATATATTTGGAAATCCCTAAGCGAAGAGTTTACCCACTTTTAAAAACATGGGTCTAGGGGAGAACAAAGTTTTCATCGTTATCGTCGCAACCGACATCGCTACAGACATAACCGATGTTGCTACAGTCATGACGGAACTTGCTACAGGCTGCGCGAAACACGGAAACGTCAAAGCAGAAGTTGCTACAGGTTGCGCGAAACACGGAAACGTCAAAGCAGAAGTTGCTACAGGCAAAGCAGAAGTTGCTACAGGTTGCGCGAAACACGGAAACGTCAAGACAGAAGTTACTACAGGGAAAGCAGAAGTCGCTACCGTCGCAGCTTTGGGCTGTAGTGGCTTTTTATAGCAGTTGAAATATAGTTTAGAACATAAACTGATCGTAAAACTCCGGCATCAAGACACTTTCAAGCCTGTTGTCTATTACCTATTGCCTGTTCCCTGCTATAAATCCAACTTAACTATGAAACATCACACTTACTAAAGGTAGAAAAGCTAACAGAAAGCCATGCCAGGATTGTAATTGAGCTTCTGGGGTTGCTTCTGATGGTGCTAATAAAGCTTCCACTCTTTGTTCTAAGCGATCTGCACCAGAGGAACCTAATGCAGCACAGCAAATTTCCGATAAGACGGGGCTGCTACTAACCACTAATAAAAGTGATTCTGCTAGCACCAGAGGGTCTACCTGTAATGCTGCATAACAGTCGGCACGGAGTTCGCGCAAAGCTAAAAGTTCTTCCCATAAAGACTCTGTATTCGGCAACCATGCAGTGCAAGAACGCACCCAACCCAACCAAAAAAACCAGAACGTATCCCTGTAATAGTGATGCCCTTGCTCATGGGCTAAGACGCTTTCTAAATGAGCAGGTGAAAGAGTTTGCACTAATCCTTGGCTAACCACTAGTTCTGGTTGCCAAAAACCGATTTGACCTGCGAACAGTGCCCCCGTTTGCAGCAGTCTAGCTGGTCTATCGCCAACATTTACTAAGGGGCAGTTACGGGCAGATTCTACAGATTGCCAACCTTGGAAAGCAAGTTTAATGCATGAAATGGCAAAAAATGCCAGATAAATTAATGCTAGTAAATAGCTAATTGAGCCTGTATACATTCCGCCCATTTGTCCTTGAGGCCCCATGAACAGCACAGCGATCGCAGTCATGAAAATTAGCAAGGGCGGGAAGAGGAACAAAAATAGTGATCGCTGCCACCGCCGACTCCAATTGCCTTGGGGTTGATTCCAAGAGGATCTTAACCACCAGGCAACTGCCAAAGCATTCAAAATCATTATTAGATGCATCATTTTTCCTCCCTGGCTTGGCGTGCAGATTGAATACGTTTGGCGATCGCAGCTATTTGCTCACTAGCTGCTTCATCTAAGCTATCGGCAAAGGCTGCAATAACATCGGGGTTCCCTACTGCTAGAAATCGCTGTAACTGCTCGTGAGCTTTGATGACTTCTGATTGCTGCTTACTTAGCAATGGCCGCCAATAGAATGCCCGCTCTTTTTTGTCGCAGGCTAGCCAACCTTTATCAGTGAGGCGACGTAAAACAGTAGTGACAGAAGTATACGCTAATTCGCGGTTGGGATCGGCAAGGATACGATCGTGTACATCCTTGACTGTGACTGAACCAAGTTCCCAGATGATATTTAAAATTTCTGCTTCCAACGGGCCTAAAGATAGTTGTTTAGGGCGGTAGTCAGGTAAAGGTGCCATAGCGATTTTCGATTTGGGATGAGCAAAATGGAGGTAAAATTTTTAGTTTCTATTTGGCAACTTTAGTCAGGATGCGTAGTGGTGCTAACTTAGAATGCCAAATACGGTTTTAGAGAGTCTGTTCTTGTTTTAGATTACAGGATAGTGCAGCAAATCTGAAAGTCTAAAAGCATAAAAATCGACTTTTTCAGTATTTATGTCTTGAATGGGTTACAGCGTGCATTTTGATGTTATAAAGTGGTTTGGGAACAATTGTGACTATAGCTTAGTGACACCAACTAGGTAGAATGTTATTTGCGACAGTAGTATTAAAGCAGGTATATCCAGCCCGTGAAGTTATTCGTATACCACACTCCTGAACTGACTCCAACGGATAAAGCGCCAGAATGTGCGATCGCAGTCGATGTCTTGCGAGCCACTAGCACAATTGCGACAGTTTTGGCAGCTGGAGGCGAAGCTGTACAAGTATTCAGCGATTTAGATCAATTAATTGAAGTTAGCGAAAAATGGCCTGCCCAAAAACGTCTGCGGGCTGGAGAACGCGGTGGCGCGAAAGTAGCTGGTTTTGAGTTGGGTAACTCTCCCCTCGACTGCACACCAGAATTAGTCCAAGGGCGTCGCTTGTTTATCAGTACCACCAATGGCACTCGTGCCTTACAACGGGTACAAGACTCCCCAAATCTATTAGCAGCAGCCTTAATTAACCGAGGGGCGGTGGTACAATTTCTGCTGGAGAAGCAACCTGAGACAGTGTGGATTGTCGGTTCCGGTTGGGAAGGCAGTTTTTCTTTAGAGGATACAGTTTGTGCAGGTGCGATCGCTCATAGTATTTTACAGCAAACCACGTTGTCACCAGAAGACCTAGCTGGTAACGATGAAGTAATTAGTGCGATCGCTCTTTACTCTCAATGGCAAGATAATTTATTGGGATTACTTCACCAAGCTAGTCACGGCCAACGATTGTTGCGTCTTGACTGTCACGAAGATTTAAAATATTGTTCCCAGACTGATATTTTGAATGTTTTGCCCATACAACATGAAATGGGAGTTTTGAAAAGGAGATAGGGACTGGGGACTGGGGATTAAAGAAGAGTTTTCCCAATCCCCAATCTCCAATCACCAGTACCCAATACCCAATCTTGAAGCATTTGTCGAAGTCTTTGTCGCCAATGGGGGGGATAAGTCCCTAAAATTGCTGAAATTTTTCCACAAGCAAGGACAGAATAAGCAGGGCGACGGGCTGGTGTGGGATATTCAGCAGTTGTAATGGGGATAATACGTTCAACTTTCAAAGGGAAGCCTAGCTGTTGTGCTTCTTCAAAAATTGCAACGGCAAAGTCATACCAGCTAGCAATGCCGCTATTAGTGTAGTGATAACTACCACTAATTTTTAAGGTTAACTGGGGAATCATTTGGGCTATGACTGTAGCTATATCTTGCGCCCAAGTTGGGCTACCTATTTGATCTGTGACGACACGGATTTCTTGGCGTTCTGCACCTAGTCGGAGCATGGTTTTGACAAAGTTATTTTTGCCAAAGGTTCCATAAACCCAAGCAGTACGTAGGATGAGGTGATAAGCGCAAGTTTCTTGAATAGCTTTTTCTCCAGCAAGTTTGGTTTTACCATAAACACTTAAAGGATTAGTTGGATCGCTTTCCTGGTAAGGGCGATACCCATTACCATCAAAAACATAATCGGTCGAAATATGAATTAGTAAAGCTCCTAATTTTTGGCTTTCTTGAGCAATAATTAGGGGTGCGATCGCATTAATCGCGCTAGCAAGTTCCGGTTCGCTTTCGGCTTTGTCTACAGCAGTATAAGCAGCAGCATTAATGATGATTTGCGGCTGTTTTGATCTGATAACCTTGCGGAGGGTATCAGGTTGGGCAAGGTCTACTGTTGGGCGTTCTACTGAGATAATATCGCCATAGGATGGGAGTATTTGTTGCAGTTCCTTACCCACTTGACCGTTACTACCAATCAGCAAAATTGATTTACTCATCCTACTTAGTTTTTGAGCTTAAGACAATCATCAAGCTTAATCAAATACTTCAGCAGTTCTTAAAGGTTTCCCGGCTTGGTCTTTAGCTGATAAAATCGGTGGCGCACTCAAAGGCCAGTCTATAGCTAAATCTGGATCGTTCCATAGAATTGTGCGATCGTCTTGGGGTGCATAGTAATCTGTAGTTTTGTAGAGAACTTCAGCTATTTCTGAAAGCACGAGAAAGCCGTGAGCAAAGCCTGGCGGTATCCATACTAGGCGTTTGTTTTTAGCACTGAGTTCATAACTTACCCACTTACCGAAGGTAGGCGAACTTTTTCTAATATCTACGGCTACGTCAAAAATTGTGCCAACAATAGCACGAATGAGTTTACCTTGGGGTTGTTGGATTTGATAGTGCAATCCACGTAGGACGTTTTGTTTGGAGTAAGAATGGTTATCTTGGACGAAGTTAGCAAAAATACCTGTATCTTGAGCAAATTTTTGATGGTTGTAGGCTTCAAAAAACAAACCGCGATCATCCTCAAATACTTGGGGTTCAAGTTGTATAACTTCGGGTATTTTGCTATGTACAATGCTCATCAAGATTATTTTGAGTAACCCGCCACAGTGTTAATTGTGAGAGTAATTTAATACTTGTTGTATTTTACAGGTATTAGAATAAGATTTTCACTGTGGCTTTTCTAGTTTTTAATAAGTAAATCACGTTAGTTCAATTTGACAGTCATCACCAATTAGAAATCGTAAGGCTTTGGGGCGACGAGGTGCAAGACTCAATTGTGCCCTTTGTCCAATCACACTATCAATAATACGCTGATGAATTCCGTCAATTTTTGCACCTTCTAAAATGACACTGTGTTCTAAATCAGTATCAATAAGTGTGGCATTGTTAGCAATACTACTATAAGGGCCAATAAAGCAGTTTTCTAAATAACAATTGCTACCAATCACTACTGGCCCCCGAATTGTGCAGTTAATTACTTTAGATTTTTCACCAATTTGGACTCGTCCAATAATCTGACTTTGATTATCAACTTCCCCAATAACTGATGCTGTTAAATAGGTGTCAAGAATCAATCGGTTAGCTTCTAATAAGTCATCTTTTTTACCTGTGTCAAGCCACCAACCTTGCAGATTGTAGGCTAAAACTTGCTTTTCCTGATTAATTAGGTATTGAATAGCATCAGTAATTTCTAGTTCACCTCTGCTGGAAGGTAGAATATTTGCGATCGCATCAAAGATGAGGTGAGAAAAGAAATAAACCCCTACCAATGCCAAATTTGAAGGAGGAACTTTAGGTTTTTCAATTAACTGTAATACTTTTCCTCTTTCATCAACCTCAGCCACACCAAAGGCGCTAGGGTTGTCAACCAAATGTAAGAGAATCAAAGCATCTGGCTGTTGTTGACTAAATTCTTGCAGAAAATAACGTAACTCACCTAATTGAATTAAATTATCGCCTAAGTACATGACAAAGGGAGAATCTTCTAAAAAGGGACAGGCGACTTGGACAGCATGAGCAAGTCCGGCTGGCTGTTCTTGTATTATGTAGGTGATGTTCGCTCCAAAGTGTTCTCCATTTCCGGTTTTTTCTTGGACTTCTGCTCCAGTTTCCGGGTTAATGATTATGCCAATATCAGTAATACCAGCAGCGACCATTTCTTCAATGCCATACCATAAAACAGGTTTATTAGCAACTGGTACAAGTTGTTTTGCTCCACTGTAGGTAAGGGGACGTAAGCGTGTACCTTTACCGCCAGAGAGAATTAGTGCTTTCATAAGGATTTTGGATTAGTTATTAGCCAAGATAATCTTAAATCTTGACAAAATCTTAACTCTTTGCATCCAAAGTTTATCTTTCATAAATAACGGGATAAAACTTCGGCGGTTGCTTTTCCGGTTTTTTCCCAACTAAATTGTTGAGAGTGAGCGATACCTTGGCTAGAAAGGCGCGATCGCAATACCGAATTGTTAGCGATCGCCTGCATTGCTTCTGTAATTTCTCCGGTGTTGTAGGGATTGATTAAAATCGCCGCATCACTAGCTACTTCTGGTAACGAAGAGAGATTGGAGGTAATGACGGGAGTACCACAAGCCATTGCTTCGAGGACAGGTAAACCAAAACCCTCCCAGAGACTGGGGAAAACCAGAGCGATCGCTTGATTGATGATTTTTGGCAATTCGCTGTAAGAAACATAGTCTAGGAACTTTACTTGATTAGCTATACCTAGTTCTGCAACTTGCACTTTTAAAGTAGGGGTGTAACGCGAATCAATTGGCCCTACTAACCACAGTTCATAGTCTTTGCAGTTAGGTAAGGCCGCAAAAGCACTGATGAGTCGCTGGATGTTTTTGTATGGGTCTTGGCGACCAATATATAGGAAGTAATTGCGGGTGGGGAGGTTGAGATGATGGAAGTGAGTGCGATCGTATGCTAAAGGAATCGGAGTGATTTTGCTAGCGGGAATTTGGAAAAAATCAGTGATGTCTTTAGCAGTGGACTGGGAGTTGCAGATAACGTGTTCAGCTTGGGTGATGACTTGGGGAATGTAGTAGCGATGATATGGTGTCAAAGGAGAGAAGCGTTTGGGAAAGCGTAATGGGATAAAATCGTGAACCATTACTACAAAACGAGAGTTGCTATACAGAGGAGCTTCTGGAAGTGGGGAAAATAAGAGGTTAGATTTAAGATTTTTATAGATTTGCGGTAATTTAAATTGCGTCCAAAACAGACGGCGAATATGACCTTTTGTACCTTGAGCAGGAGTCAAATTATCTGGAACTGAGTAACAGTTAAATTTGGAGTAGCTTTCGGCAGTTAATAAAGTAGGGTTAAGAGTTTTTAAATAAGGAAAAATATTTTTGGCATAGTTACTTATGCCTGTTGGACGAGAAAAAAGAATGGATAAATTTATAATTAATCTATTAGAGTACTTATGATTTACCATCTTCATTAAAGAATACTTCTATAAGCCTTTAAAGTTTCCTTTGCTGTTCTTTCCCATGAAAATAATTTTGCTCTTGCTTTACCTTTCTCAATTAAATCTTGCCGTAACTGAGAATCACTAATTACTTTCAAGATAGCTTCAGCTAGTTGTATAGGATCGTTAGGATCAATTAGTATAGCTGCATCTCCTGTAACCTCTGGTATGGATGAAGTATTAGATGTGACTACAGGTGTACCCAGCATCATTGCCTCCAATATAGGCAAACCAAACCCTTCATAATGAGAAGGATATACGAAAACATCAGCTCTTGAGTAAAATAATGCTACTAATTCATCAGATAAGTAGTCAAAATGATGAATTTGGTTTTTCCAATGGGAATTCTCAATAGCCATGAATATTGGTTCGTACTTCCATCCCTTTTTACCAATCAATACCAATTGATGCTCAATTTTATATTTTGTCTTTAGAAAGTTAAAAGCTAAAATCACAGCATTGATATTTTTTCTCGGTTCTATAGTGCTAACGAAAAGTAGATATGGTTGAGAAAAATCATGCTCAACTTGCTTTTTTATATTCAGAATATTTTCAGCAGATAAGTAATTAGGATTGTAACGACTAGCTAGAGGAGTAACATATATTTTTTCTGGCTCAACTTTTAAATATTCAATAATGTCTTTTTTAGAACTTTCGGAAACAGTTATAATTAAATCTGTCCATTTTAAGCATTGCCTAATCCGATCTGTATAACTTCTAACTATCCAGTTAACAAAATTAGGATACTTTATATAAGTCAGATCATGAATTGTCATCACTTTTAAGCTTTTAGCACAGGGATATACTACATGATCCGTGCCATGAATGATATCTGGAAAGCCTAAATAATTTTCGTAATAAGAAATAATTGGATTAGGGAACTTAGATAAAATATGAGAAACAGTAACTGGAACAGGTAATGTATAAACTTGAGTATCTAAATTGATAAGATTAGTTGCGATTAATCTACCCGTTAACCAATTTTTTAGTCTAGGTTGATATACAATTCGCATTTGAAAATTTTCTGAATTTTGTAGCGCGTATAGTGTATAAATTAAATTATAAACGTATAATCCAATCCCACTAGGTTGGATTGTTAAAGATGTAGCATCAATTGCTATAGTTAACATTTTTTATTTATAAATTATATGAATCATCAAATAATGTTTGCATTTGTTGGGCATAACTTTCTACACTATGAAAGTTTTGATAAGCTTTATGGATTTCTTTTATTTTCTTTTTTACTGTTAAAGATTTTGATAAATTGATAATTTTACTTACAATTATGTCAGGCTGGTTCCATTCTATAATTAATTCTTCCATACCATACTTATAAAGCTCTCTAGCCATCCAAGTTCCTTTTGTGACAACAGGAATCTTACCTGCTATAATGCATTCAGTAAAGATACCTGATGTGCGTTCACTATATGCATCAGCATCGTATGGTAATAATATAATGTTGCTAGTTTTTAGCCATTTTAAATAATCTGATTTTGATAAATTATGGGGGATTAGTTTAACTCTAACACCATTAAAAAGGGGTGAGAGTTCAGAAGTGTTAGCAGCTACCACACATATTTGTTTTGCTTCTTCAGACACAGAAGTGATCAAAGATTTTATGATATTCCATCCCTTCTCTGCTCGTGGCGCTCCCGGCCACCAACAGATTACTTCATTAGTTAAAGAAGGAACAGCTTTAACATCTATAAAATCTGTGTGAGGTATTGGCATTACAGTCACTGGTTCGTTAAAGTAATTGGATAGTGACTTGCTTAAACTTTCACTGTCTGTAAGTAGATGAAATTTACCAGATTTTAAAATTATTTTGATTAATTTGTTTAATACCTTGTAAATACTCCGAGTTTTATCTTTGTGAGTGTCTCTACGGTAAAGTAGCCAAACAGATAAATTTTCTTTAGGTATTATACATAAAGCAATTAGTAATCCTAGAAGTTGCACATGAATAAATCTTTCTATAAAAATTATGTTATATTTTGAATTAGGTAATATTTTTTTTTCTAAATATTTTGCAATACTAAATCCAAATTTATAAATATCGTTATATTTAAATATCCTAATAATCGGGTTGATTTTTAATTCTAAATTATCACTACTTAAACAAGCCTGCCAGTTAACAGGTAAATCAACAATTTTTGGTTCTGGTGCTACCGCAGCTACATGTTTCCAGCCAAGGAGGTTGGCAGCTTTGCTGACAGAAACATGATATGGAATTATATGACCTTCTCCTCCCATCAAATTGGGAATAATGGAAATCAAAATTGGTATTGACTGACTCGCGTCATTTTGATTCATGCTTGCTCAAAAATCCATTAAACTGGAATTAGTCGGACTGTTTCCTTTACTTCATTAACTATATTAATTGCAGCTTGGTTATGAGATAGAGTGTTAGTTTTAGCCTCTGTTCTGCTTGTTAGTAAAAGTATTGGATTACAACCAGCATTAACAGCACATTCTATATCACTTAAAGCATCCCCAATAAAAAATGAATTGGAGATTTCTACTAAATGTTTTTCGGAAGCTTCAAATATCATCTGCGGTGATGGCTTACGACATTTGCAGTTGTCAGATGGTTGGTGAGGACACATAAAAATGTCTTGAAACTCCACATTGAAGCATTCATATTCTTGACGCATCTGAGTATGGACTGCTTCAACATCGCTCATAGTAAAGTAGCCTCTGCCAACACCAGATTGATTTGTGATTACAATTAGTAAATATCCTGCATCCTGCCACTTTTTTAAAGTCTCACCAGTACCCACAGGAATTTTTACCTGATTAGGATGGCTTAAATATGGAACATATTCTATTAAAACACCGTCTCTGTCTAGAAATAAAGCTTTATTTGGTTTATGAGTAAAATAATAATTATTGCTTGTCATAAACTGCAAATTACCACTTAGACAAAGAATTATTTTAAAGTTTGTTTGGTCAATTAAAATAAATTTTAGCAACCTGTTTTTGCAAATAACTGCGATTCCACTTGTTCGCAGATGCGATGGTATGTAATTACATGGATTTCTTGTATTAGTGGTGTGTTTTGTTCCTCAACAAACAAAGGATAGTCTACAATAGGTTTTGTCATTCCTCCACTATTACCTACCATTCCTATAGTGCTAATTCCTAGCTTTTTAGCTGTCTCTAAAGCGCGAATGACATTTTTGGATTTGCCAGAGGTGGAAATTCCCCAGAGGATATCTCCCGGTTTACCTAAAGATTCAACTTGTCGGGAGAAGACAGTTTCAAACTCATGATCGTTTGTCCAAGCTGTAATTATAGCTGGATTGCTGCCAAGAGCGATCGCTGGTAAGCCTTTACGATTGATCAGGAAGCGTCCGATCAACTCAGCAGCTATATGTTGTGCATCAGATGCCGAACCTCCATTCCCACAGATTAACAAGGTCTGCCCTTGTTGAAACCGTTCTACAATTAAACTAACTATTATATCTATTGCCTTGCAATACTCTGGTGTAAAAGCGGTTTTTAAACCTTTAAGTTTATCTTGAACCCAGTAATCCAAAGTTTTTCCTCACTTATTGTCTGGTAACAGTTTTTCTTTTTGCGTCCCAAACCACTCAATTGTTTTTGTCAGTCCAACTTCTAGAGACGTCAAAGTTAAATCAGGAATATATTCTTGAAGTTTACCAACAGCTAAACATTTAGATTTAGCACCGACATAGCGCTCAGTGTCAAATTTAATTGCGTTAAAGTCATAGTCTACTTTCTCACAAATTAGCTTGGCAAAGTGTCTAATAGTGAACTCTTCACCAGCACCGATGTTTATTAATTGATTATCTACACTGTCTGCTAGTTGAATCATAATGTTGACGAAATCATCAACAAAAACGAGTTCTCTAGATTGATATCCGTCTCCCCAAAGGATTACGGGTTCACCATAAAGTTTAGCGCGAATAATCTTGCGGATTAGGTCAAAGATAAAATGCATCTGTCGCCCATCTGTGTGATAGCCTGGGCCGTATAGTGTTGAGGGAACTAAGCAAAGGTATTTCAAGCCAAATTGTTTATTTAATGCCAGATGTCCTGCATACAAGATCCGCTTAGTCATCGCGTAAGTAAACAGACTATCTATAGGTATTCCTGTCAGATAGTTTTCTTCTACTAATTCTAAGTCGGGCGCGTAAGCGCAACTAGTCCCCATACTAATCAACTTTGCTTGAGGTTGATACTTATGCCACCAAGTGAGTACATTAGTATTAATTTGCTGGTTGATAATCCACTGCTCACCAGGATGATACAAGCAGAAGTCACCAGCTTGAGTCCAAGCAGCTAGATGATATATGCGATCATAGACTTCCTGCTTAAATTTCAATAGAGAATCTTGCTGAGTGAGATCGCAGTTTTTGGAGTTTAAGCAGACTAGTTCATGGCCTTGAGCTTGCAACTGCGAACAAAGAATTGTCCCAAGAAAGCCTGTAGCACCAGTGACAAGGATTTTCATCATTAAGTGTCCTTGGGATTGACAGGAAAGTAAAATTCTACTCCTTTTTTAATTAAATGTTGATTATTAGACAAAATTTCTTTTTTAAAGTTCCAGGCTAGCACATAGTAAATATCTGGCAATTCCTGTAGCTCACCTTCAATAACTATAGGAATATGCATTCCTGGCGAGTAAAGTCCACGTCGCAGTTCGTTTTTTTCCACCAGGCAATTAATATACTCCGTTCCCACACCAAAATAGTTCAACATTGTGTTGCCTTTGACAGGCGCACCAAAACCAAAAACTTGCTTACCCTGTTGTTTAGCTTGTTGCAAATAGACAAGGTTTTCAGTCTTCATCTGTTGAATTCGTTGAGCAAATTCTAGGTATGTTGATAATTCGTTACTTTTTTCATCTATCTCTGCTTGACGCATAGCTTGCAGGCGATCGCTTGGCTCTTTCTTGCCCTTGTGTGTAACATAAGCAATAATAGAACCGCCGTGAATTGGTGAGAGGTAAGCATCAAACATGGATAAGCCATGTCTGTTTAAAAGTACTTCAATAGTGTTGAGATTGTAGTATAGTAAATGTTCGTGGTAAATTTGGTCAAACGCTAAATTCTCTATAATGCATTTCATGTAGAGAAACTGCACAACAAAAACTCCATCATGCCGCAAAGCTTCACGAATACCTTCGGTAACTGAATGTAGCTCTTCTAAATGGAAGAATACACCAGCAGCATTGATGATATGGAATTTGCGATCGAGCTTTTTAACTATATCGAGGTTGAAAAAATCATTGAGAGTTACTATCCCTGCTTCATTAGCTATCTTTGCAGTAGTTTTTGATGATTCAACACCAAGAACATCATAACCTAAAGCTTTAAAGTGCTTAAGTTGAGTGCCATCATTAGAACCAATGTCAAGAACAGATTTACCTTGAGTGTCTTTAAAAAAGCGACTATCTACCTCATAAGCCACATTTTTGAAATGTTCACTCAAAGAGCGAGTCACACCGGATAGATAGGTATGATCTCCAAACATAATTTCTTTTTTAACAGTGTAATCTAGCTGGACTGTACCGCAGTTATGACAATACAAGACGTGGAGCGGATAGAAAGGCTCTTTGCCAATTTCTTCTGATTTCAAGAAGTGGTTACACCAAGGTTGGGAACCCAGGTTGATAGCGAATTCTAAGTTGGTTGAGTCGCAAACACGACAATGCATTAAAGATACTCTCTCAATAATAACTATCTAGAACCTGTTGTCATGATAAGGCAGATTAATTTCTAGACTCTTAGCTTGGGTACTGTCCATTTTAACAACTAATAGTTCTTCTCTAACTATATCCATGAATTTCTCAGTTGCTTTATCCCAAGTAAATTGCGATGCATGAATTCTTGCCTCTTCCACCATCTTTTTCATCTCTTCAACAGGCATTTCCAGACAGTAACGAATTGCTTTTGCTATATCTTGTGGAGCATAAGGATCACAGTAAATTGCATGTTTTCCACAAACTTCTGGTAAAGAACTAACATCTGAGGTAACAACTATTGTTCCAGATGTCATTGCTTCTAATATTGGAATCCCAAATCCTTCCCAGAGTGAGGGATAGAGAAAAACTTTCGCTCTAGATAATAAGGCTGCAACAACTTCATCACTTGTGTAACCAGTATATGTTACTGGCATATACTGTCGAGCCTGTTCAATAAGTTGGTAAAAACCTGTTTGTCCACCCTCTTGACCCACCATAACTAACTGAAAATTAACATTAGGTGCAGATGTGCGGAGTAGAATACAAGCACGAAGTATATTAACAATGTTTTTTCTTGGTTCAATTGCCCCTAAACATATGAGGTAAGGAGTGTTTATGTCAATTCCAAGTCCTATAAGGATTTTGTCAATCTCCTCAGAATTAGATTGTCTACTAAATCTCTCAATATCATGACCTAGATATATCACCCTAGTCTGACTATTAAAAGATTCATTTTTAAACGTTTTTATATCTCTTTCAGTACTTGAAGAAATACATATAATTTTATCTGCATTTAGCATAACTTTGCTAAGAAAGTTCGCAAATCTATCAGGTTGCCAATATATACCTTCATTAATTCGCAGTGGTATTGCATCATACATCCAACAAATAAACTTTGTCGAATATGTTTCTATGGGTAACTCCCAAATTTCTTCAAAAAGTTCAAAACTAATCACTAAATCTAAATCATTTAAAGTAATCATTTCTCCTTTTAAATTGGATTTATCATTCTCTAATATATATTCCTCATAACCAAAAACCCAATCAAATAAAGGAAAAAATATTGGAGGGCATAACAGTACTATAGTTGTTTTAATAAAGCTTTTTAAAAGTTTTGCTAAATTTATCAAAAAAATATTATTTAACAATATTTTGTCTAAATAAGCTGTTTTTACGCTCGGAAAGTCTTTTTTATTTACAAACACACTATAGAGTTGTTTGATTAATAGCTTAGTAGGCAGATAAAAAAAAGCAATTAATATTGGTGGCAATAATAAAGTAGCTATCCTATTAATCCCTTTTTTAAGCAAATATAATAGCCCTCTTTTTTGGAAAAATTCTATTTTTAAGGGATTATATTTTAGCCATTCTGAAAGGTTATATGAGTTATAAGTTATTTCATACTGATTAACTAACCTGCTAGTAAGACAAATAAAATCGTACTCATCAGATATTGCTAAACGTTCTGTTATGCTACGAGCAACTCGATGAACTCCTCTTGGATACCTACTCTGTAGACTAGATGCCATAATCCCAATACGTTTTTTCATAATTAACTTTTTTTGTGCTGTGTTTATTGGATATTTCTAAACAATACTATTCATAATAATACTGGTATATTTTGAAGGGCAATGGAATTGCCGCCATAACAAAGAGCGCTTCAAAGCAACTGTTTTTAATTCTTTATACTGGCGTATAGCAGCAATTATCGCTTCATATAAGCTTTGACGATCTTCAGGTATAAAAGTTATCCCTGAACCATTATCCTTTAGCTGTTTAGCCATCCACGATCCTCTAGGTACGATTACTGGTTTTCCATAAGCCAAAGCTTCACAAAATATTCCTGATGTCTGAGAGTGATAGTAGTCTAATGTATAAGGCAAAAGTATGATACCTGCTCTATCAATTAATCCATAATAGTCATTTGAAGATAGGTTTGTTTCATAAAGTTTAACTCCCTTGTATTGACGCATTCGATTTATAGATAATGCAATTTCCCATTCACTATAAGTACGAATATTAGCCTGAACTTCAGCTTCTATACTGCCGTTATAAAATTCTGATTTTAACTTGTTAAACACAAATGGCAACAAATGAAACCCCTTGTTAGTTCTCGCATCCCCCACATATGTGAGTCGGATAGGAAGTGATGAATCTTTTACGTTCTTTACATTAGTTAAAACTTCAAGGGGAGTAGCATGGGGAATTGGTAAAACATTTACACGAATGTTTGTATAGTTATGATACTCATCAGCTAATTCGTGGCTGTCTGTAAATAGGCAAAACCTATCTCGCACAGAACTATTTTCTAAGTAATTTAAGGCGCGGCGATAAAATTGAGCAGTTTCACTTGGCTGGGAAAAATTTGGATAAGCAGTGAAATGAAAAACCAGAACAAACCACGGACATTGGGACTTAGGAATATGCTCTGCCCACTTAATTATCGGTAGTATTTGATTATGACGAATTGTATGAAATATGACTATTGATTCTGAATTTATTTCTATGAATTTTTCAGCATTACACAAATCGAGATACAATGTTTGTGCATGACTTCTATAGTTCCATTCAGTAAAAAGCTTTCTCCCAATATTGTTAGGCAAAGCACGAAAAAATGGAGAGTCAAAACTATGATCAAGCCCATATCGAAAGCAGGGAATTGCATTGATATCGTTAATCACCTTTTGTGAAACTAACTTATTTGCTAAAATAGTAACTTTACAAGAGATACTTTGTGCATAAGCACCAATGGAGTGGGCATATTCAAATGAATGTCCCATATAGTTAACTAAAGATTGATCGGCTATAATAACATGTCTATTCATAAAAAATAAAATTATAATAATTATTCAAAAATAAAATGATTTTTTGGAGAGCCTGAGTGTCCCAAAACTCTATATATAGACATACCATTTATACAAAAACTAGGATCAAGAGTATTGTTTAAAAAATTCATTTCTATCTTAACTTTTCCTGATTTTCTTAAATCTAATATAAAGTCTCGATAAGAAGCACTCAGCCATTTGGCATTTTCACAATAAACTAACTTTTGTATGTTGTCGGCGTAAACAGCTAAATATAATATGTTATCTTCACGTTCTGATTTAAAATCCAAGTCAAAGGCATATCGTCCTTGATCGAGTTCTATCTCACAGTCGAAAAAACTATTATCATTCTTAGCAGTAAAACATTCAAATCCATAGCTATTAATTAATTGACATTTTAACTCAATACTATATGGTGTTTGTTGTATTTTAGATTCATGAATAAAAAGAACATTACGAATATGAGTGTTTTTTGGATAGTTATTATTGGAAATTAGGAAGTTATAATTATTTAAGTCTATAGCAAGGTAGCCTTTATCGCGTAAAAAATCAATGCATCTCCCATCACTAGTCTGCTGTTCTAAAATCAAATGAGGTTTACCTTTAAATATATATTCTTGTATTCCTTTCAAAGCATCAAACTCTGCACCCTCAATATCCATTTTTATAACAGCAGGTTCTAAGCTTGTAACATTAATAAAATCATCAAGTGCCATTGTCGGAACACTTACATAAGGCATAAGTTCAGTATCAAAATAATACAGGCTAGAAGCACCTGGAGATGTTAATGACTGGTATAGTTTTAAAGAATCATGTGAGTTTTGCCAAATGCACCGATGTATAATATGAACATTGTTACAACCGTTACGAACTAGATTTTGAGTACATTGATCTAATATCTGAGGATTAGCTTCAAATGCACAAACTAACCCTTTTGGGCCTACTAAACGGGACATTAGAAGCGCCAAAGAGCCATCATGAGCACCTACATCAAAAACAACAGAACCAGGCTTGCAAAGATCGCGTAATGCTAAGTTGACTGCATTTTCACAAACTATTGTCTCCTGCCAATGATTAATTGTTAGAGGTAGAAAACCTTTTTTATTAATTGAATTTATTTCAAATTGGAATTCCGCAATGTTAGTTTCTAAGTTTGCTATCTTAACTTTAATTTCGTCGTTTTTATCAATTGAATTTATTTGAGCTTGGAACTCCGCAATCTTAGTTTCTAACTCTGCCATTTTAGCTTTAATTTCATCGTAGTTTTGAATAATTTTGATAAATTTGTTACACCATGATTTTACAGAAATTGGAAGTATTTTTTTTAATAAAACTAATAAAAACATAGAGATTAATGTTATTTTTAATATTTTTATTTAAATTAAGAAAAAATTATTTGTGAACTGGGCGCATCAAGTTTTACATTTAATATTTGATGATTTATAAAAATTTGCTGCAAATTTTTATGTAAATCAATTGGTGCAAAAAATAGCATAAACCCACCTGCTCCAGCACCTAACAATTTACCACCCCAAGCACCTGCTTTTATACCCATATCATAGATTTTGTCAATTTCAGGATTAGAAATTCCGCACTCAAGACTCCGTTTGGCTAACCATGCACGATGCATTAATGCTCCGAATTCGGCTAAAGGTCTATTTCCAGTTAAAATATCCCAACCATCATCAACCATGTATCGCATCTCCTTCAATATATCAGTGTTGTCACCCACTTTCTGTAACTGCTTTTCAACCACGTTAGCCGCCTTCCGTCTAATACCCGTAAATACAATAAAAAGATGCTGCTCAAACTCCTGTAAACGTTGTGGAGAAATAGGTACACGGCTGACTGTAATATGGTCTTCTGTCCTAAACTCAACCAAATTAAAACCACCAACCGCAGCTAAAACTTGATCTTGACATCCTACCTTATCTTTGACCAAATGCCGTTCTACATAAATTGCCTCATAAGCCAATTCAAGTGGCTTGAGGAACTCACCCTTAAAACTATGGAGTGCATGCAAGAGAGATACTGTAAATGCGGAAGAAGAACCTAAGCCTGTGAATGCTGGCAAGTCAGCTACATTATGGACTTCAATATCTTTGTCCAATCCACAAAACTTCAGACATTCTCGATAAACTTTATGTTCTATTTCTTCTACTTTTCTGACTAATTCTACTTGGCGATAAGAAACTCGAATTGAATAGTCAAATAAATGGCTGAGAAAAGGACTGACTGTAACATAAGAGAATTTATCGATCGCTGTAGCTAATACAGCACCTCCATGTTTAATAAAATATTCAGGATAGTCAGTGCCACCGCCAAAAAAACTAATACGAACAGGAGCGCGAGATATTAGCATAATTTCAGTTACCTAAATCAGACACTTCACGTTAATAACCCAATCTCTGATTACAAGTATCAAGACCTAAATCCACAAAGTACTCAGATACTTTTTTATTCCAATATAGGTTTCTATTTGTTCTCTGTCCTGACCAAGTTGTTGTTTCAACTCCCATAACTTGTGTTAATAAACCTTTATAATCAATTATGGTTTCTGGTAGTTCTAAATAATCTTTTATTTTGTCTATAGTTTTATAAGTCACTTCTGCTCCATAATCACCATATAATTCCTCAAATGATACTTTGCATATATCTTTTTCATTTACCCAATCAATCATAGGAATATACAAATTTAAAAACATTTCTTTATATAGTTTCATAAATGTTAGTAATTTTTCTGGACCATCTTCACGCAATTTCCAGGCTGAATCTAGTTGACCACGACCAGGATGAGAAAAAAAATGCATGTGTGAGACGACAGCATCTCTTAAGTCACGATAAACAAAAATAATTTTAAAATCTTTTAACAGTTCAACTACATTTTGAGAGTAAGGTAAATGACCAACTGCAAATTGTCCTGGAGAAATCAATTTAAGACTTTCATTTAATGGAATATTAACAGTTAATTTAAAATAATCTTCACGGGCTTGCTTTGGAGTGGTAAAACGATAATCAGAAAAACCAATTTCCGATAAGTGCATATTCGTCTGTTCTACTCCCATGCTTTTAAGTAGTAAAGAATAAAGATAAGTACCTGATTTAGGTATTGAAGCTATAAATACTTTATGTAATGTTTGACCTTTCTTATGCCAAGCAAGGGGATAATAGTTATCTGAAATAAATACTGAAAAATTTTTATTTATCAAGGGATTAAAGTTTTGAATTATTTTTAAACAGTTTTGCAATTCTTGTGATGTACTTTGTAATTCTTCAATCTGCTGATTTTTAAGATCAATTTCCTTTACTAGATGGTTCTGTGATTCTTGGAATGTATTTTGTAATTCTTTAATCTGCTGATTTTTAAGAT